>VERH01000024.1 GCA_018882735.1 Candidatus Nanopelagicaceae bacterium | reverse complement strand
CCCATCTCTGAATCAATTAACAAAAATAGTAGAGAAACGACAAGTGCGGTGACTGCAATTACCGCCCCCATGCTTCCAAAAAAGAGAGTTGGTCTTTTGAGTTTGCGCCACTCGGCTCGAAAGATTCTCATCGCGCCTCCTCTGTCATAGTAAAGAAGGTCTCTTCCAAGGTTGGGCGGACGGGTGTGATCTGCTTTAAGACAATATCGTTATCAAAAGCCAATTCATTTAGTTCGGAGCCCCACTTCTCATCTGCATCTATTCGAAGTTCATCTCCTTCAAGGAGAGCTGGATGGCCGATCTCATCGACAAGCTTCTTAAGACGTTCCAAATCACTTACTTTCGTTGCCTTTACAACGATGGTGGGACGTGAGCGATGCAGGAGTTCTTCGGTCTTGCCAAAGAAAATTACCTCGCCTTTTCGAAGCATCACTAGATACTCAGAGATCATTTCAATCTCAGATAAAAGATGCGAAGATACGAAGACGGTCACGCCATCTTTAGCAAGTTTCGATAACAAGTCCCTAATCTCTTGGATCCCAGCGGGATCTAAACCATTTGTGGGTTCATCGAGTATCAATAACTTTGGGTCTGGGAGTAGCGCGGCGGCAATCCCAAGTCGCTGTTTCATTCCTAGTGAGTAAGTCTTGTATTTGTCATCGCCACGATCGCCTAGTCCAACCGTTTCAAGTAGAACTGGAATCCGCTCTAGCGGAAAACCTCCCAGAGTCGCAATCACTCGCAAATTCTCCGCACCCGTTAAGGCGGGATAAAAAGCAGGTCCTTCAATCATCGCTCCCACGCGAGAGAGATATCGCTCAGGATGTGAAATCGGCTCATCAAGAATCTCGCCGCTTCCAGCCGTTGGAGTTATAAGGCTCAACAACATACGAATCGTCGTTGTCTTTCCAGATCCATTTGGGCCAACAAACCCACATATGGTTCCTAGTGGAACTTCAAAAGTGGCATCCTTTACAGCTACTAAATCACCGTAGCTCTTAGTCAAACCTTTTACGGAGATCGCAGTCATTGTGGCAGTTTGCCACCATTTGATTCGATGCCCAAATACTTAAGCACAGCGAGAACTCTACGATGGCTATCCGCCTCAGCGCTTAGTTCAAGTTTGCTGAGAATGCTTGATATGTGCTTTTCCACAGAACCTTCTGTGATGTAAAGACTCTTCGCAATTCCAGCATTTGATTTGCCTTGGGCCATCAGGGCCAAAATCTCAATTTCTCTGCGCGAAAGTTCTGAAAGTTGGGGCTGGAGAGATTCCTTTGCCAGGGCTTCCCTTACATCTTTCTCACTAATTTTCCTGCGGTTCTTAAATTTCGCTAACCGTTCCTCAAATTTTGGAAGGAAATTTCCCGATAAGAACCCTTCTGTAATCTCAGCCATAGCGCGAGCGTTTCGAGGAATTATCCAGAGCGCCAAAATGACGACTAAAATTGCTAACACTGCGGCCCAATTGGAATATAAGTCCCAATTAATGAAGCCACTTCCGCTGGCATCCCCCAACTCAAGGCGAACTCGACCCAGAGATTCATCAAAAGTGATATTGCCACGGAAAAAATCTCCATTATCGATTACTTCAAAAGATCTAGTGAAACTAGATAACGTAGCAACGCCGATGCTTGCGAAAAGTAGTAAGAGTCCAGCAACGCCCAAGGATGCAAGAACGAATGAAAACAGCGACCAACCAAAAGCGATGAAGACATAAGCTACTGCTAGCCAGACTCGGGTTGAAGTGACTCTCTCCTTCACTCCATCCCAGGAGAGCAGCGGATTGCTGAACCAATTTTCAACTACTTTGAAGTCAGTGCCTAAGAGCCAATTTGTACGACGAACTTCAAACTTTGCCACATACTCCATCGCGCTCAAGACCAAGAGAAACAGGGCAACTCCGATAGGGATGAATGTGCTGGAGTTGAATCCAATCAGAACTAATGCGAAGAAGATTACGGAGATTGGGAAGGATAGGAAGAGATACAAAATCTCGCGAAGCCTTTGGAGAAGGGCTTTACCAAGTCGATTCATGTATCAATCTTTACTGAGATTTCTCACAAACTTCAGGGTGCTAGCAGGTGTTTTCATCTCAATGCCCGGAATTATGGCTAGCAGGAAGCCCTATTTTGAAGGATGACAATTACAGATTTGCTCAGGCTTTAAACCCTCCAGAGCTGAATCGATATGCTCACCACAACCTGACCAGGTGTACTTACCGCAGCTGCCACAAATCACTCTGCTACACATATTTATCAACTCCTTCCATCGGTACCCCAAACCTACTCTCTCCGGTACCTTCCAACTGTGAGAAAAGCGCCGGGTGAATGGATTTCGCCACTGACAGCCTCAGATATCTCGAGCGCGGGAGTATCGGCATCTTGGCCACAAGTAGTTGGTGAAGATACGTGGTGGCTTGAGACCAGGCCGGAAGAAGGTGGTCGCAGGGTTGTCGTAAGTAAGAGACTCGGAGACTTACTTCCGGCGCCATTTAGCGCCAGCCATTCAGTGCATGAATATGGTGGGAGAAGTTTCCTTGGCCTTGCGGATGGCAGTTCATACATTCTCTACTTCTCTAATAAGAAAGATCAGCGCCTCTACAAAAAAGTTGGAGAATCAAAACCAGAACCCCTAACTCCAGAGAGTGAAGGTAACGATCGGTACGCAGAGTTAATAAGAGTCGGTGAAGAGATCTGGTGCGTGCGGGAGCGAAACAGCGAAGGTAGATGCAAAAGAGAAATCATTGCTGTCAGCGACAATGGAGAGATTAGAACTTTAGTCTCGGGTCACCAGTTCTATATGAACCCACGAGTCTCCCCTGATGGCCGGCATCTAATTTGGGTCTCTTGGGAGCATCCCGATATGCCTTGGGATGGAACCGAACTCTTTATCGCCGATATCCATAAAGGTAATGTCATAAATAAACGGGTAATTGCCGGAAACCGAAAAAATCCTGTGCTCTCTCCTGAGTGGCTAGATAACAACACCATCATCTACATCGACGAAGAGAGTGGTTGGTGGAATCCGTGGTGGGTTGATTTGAATGGAACTCGAAAGCAAATAGTCACCGAAGATTCTGAGTGGGGCTTTCCCGCATGGCAACTGGGTTATCGAGCTATTGCAACCTTGGATAACGGCAAATTCATCGGGATTCATGGCCCAGTTGATGCACGAAAATTAGCGCTCGTAGACCCAAAGAGTGGATTGGTTCAAGACTTCCACTCCGAGTTCACTCACTTCTCTAATACTTTTGCATCTGATGGGAAAAGGCTGGTTGCTTTCGGGGCCAGCAGTTCGCAATTCCCCACCCTTGTCGAGTTCGATCTCGATTCTCTAAAAGTAAAGGAAGTCATCCGATCTAATCCCTTACCTCTACCAAATGGTTATGCGCCGAAGATTCAGGAGATCACGGTCAAGGGACTTGAGCGGGATGTAAAAGTCATCCTCCATGAAGCAACTCATCCCGATCACCCAAATCCAGGGCCAACCCCACTTCTTGTCCAAGTTCATGGCGGTCCAACGGGAAACTCCTCGGCCACTGTAGATCTTGACTATCTCTATTGGACCACTCGGGGTTTCACAATTGCTGACATCAATTACGGTGGTTCGACGGGTTATGGTTCAAAGTATCGCCATTTACTAGACGGAAAGTGGGGCATCGTCGACTACGAAGATGTCATCACTAGCGTTGAATACTTAATCAAAGAAGGCATCGCTGATCCTAAAAAAGTCTTCATATCAGGGGGAAGCGCTGGTGGATTCACAGTTCTAAACGCCCTTATTCACAGCAATCATTTCGTCGCCGGCGCAGATCACTACGGCGTTGCTGAATTAACCGGTCTGGCAACCGACACGCATGACTTTGAGTCACGATACCTAGATTCGATGATTGGGCCTTATCCAGAGCGTAAAGATCTGTATGACGAGCGCTCCCCACTTACTCATGCTGAAAAACTAACCACTCCACTAATAATCTTTCAAGGTTTAGATGACAAAGTAGTGCCACCTTCACAATCAGAAGCCTTTCGAGATGTCTGCGTAAAGAAGGGCTTGAAACATAAGTATTTTGCCTTTGAAGGCGAAGGTCACGGCTTCGTCAAAGCAGAGTCGCGAATCACTAGCCTTGAAGAGGAACTCCAGTTCTTCGGTGAAGCTGGCGGATTCAAACCCTTCATTCGTTAAGAATTATTAAGTAGGCTCAACTTCATGAAGAGAACATATGTAGTGACAGGCAGTGGTTCGGGTATTGGACTCGCGACGAGAAAGAAGCTAGAAGCTCTCGGAAACAAAGTAATTGGAATCGATTTGCATGACTCCGAGGTCATCGCTGATCTAAGTAATGTTGCGGGCCGAAAGAGTGCAGCCGATAAAGCTCTAGCCCTTGCTGAAGGTGCACTTGATGCTGTGATCGCAAATGCTGGTTCTGGAAAATCGGAAGCCAAGACTGTCTCGATTAACTTCTTTGGCGCGACTGAATTGATTTCACTTTTGCATCCTGCCCTGAGGAAGAGTGGTGCGCCTCGAGTCGTCGCTACAAGTTCGATGGCATCGCTTATGCGAGTGGATAAGGAGCTAGTTGAGTCGATGCTCACAGGCGATGAAGCTAAATCCCTTGCCCGGGCTGAGGCCCTGGTGGCCCAAGGTGGTGGCGCCGAGGGAATGATCTACTCATCTACAAAGCGAGCACTGAGCCGCTGGATTAGGCGAGAGTGTGTGAAAGATGATTGGGCTAAGGCTGGAATCCCCATGAATGCGGTCGGTCCTGGCATTGTTAAAACTCCGATGGTCGCCGAGATGATCGCAACCAAAGAAGGGCGCGATGGCCTAGCGAAAGCGGTTCCAATGCCACTTCACGGATATTTAGAACCAGAATCAGTTGCCGAATTGATTATCTGGTTATCGAGTGAAGTGAATTCACATGTCACCGGGCAAACCATCTATATCGATGGTGGCTCTGATGCAGTTTTGCGTGGTGACGATATCTGGGAAAAGGCTTAATTCAAGCGACAGACCAAGCCGGTTTTATCTAGAGTTCGGCTATGTCGTCTCGTTTCAAGAACCTTCGGAGTCGCTATTTTCTGCTGCCTTTAGGCGCTCTCCTAGTTCTCTCCATCTCTTGGAGCATGTCCCTTTCAAATCCCATACTCGCGGTCCTGGGGCTGCTTTTGGTTGCGACGGTTTTCACCGCAGTCCATCACGCCGAAGTAGTTGCGCTAAAAGTTGGTGAGCCATTTGGATCTTTAATTCTTGCCCTATCTGTGACGGTTATCGAAGTAGGCATGATTGTCGTACTGATCCTTGAGTCACCAAAAGCAAATCAAAACCTTGCGCGAGATACTGTGTTTGCTGCGGTAATGATTACTACAAATGGAATTGTTGGAATCGCACTTCTAATCAAGGCGCTTCGACAGAGAGTTGCAATCTTTAATGCGATGGGTGTTGGTGGCGCACTTGCGGCCCTCGCTGCCTTGAGTACCCTGAGTTTGATCCTGCCCTCCGTCACAACCTCCTCTCCCGGTCCAACTTTCACAAATCTTCAACTAACTTTCGCAGCCTTAATCTCGCTAGTTCTCTATCTGACTTTCGTCGCCGTGCAAACCGTCCGCCATCGCGATTACTTCCTTCCTCCGCCAAGAGAAGATGACACCATTCCGTTGGAAGAGCATGTCGATCCGCCAACGAAGACCCAAGCTCTGCAAAGCCTTTCCGGACTTCTCATCTCACTTGTTGCAGTAGTCGGTCTAGCGAAAGTAACTAGCCCATTAATTCAAGGATTCGTAGATGACCTCGGACTACCCCAAATGATGGTGGCTATAAGCATCGCTATCGTCGTACTGCTTCCTGAATCCATCTCGGCGATAAAAGCAGCACGCTACGGAAGAACCCAAACTAGTTTGAATCTTGCTTATGGCTCAGCTCTAGCGAGCATTGGATTAACGATTCCGGCCATTGCCGTTATTTCGATTCTCTTCTCATATGAAGTAAATCTCGGCCTAAACGCTGCTGAAATTGTCTTACTAGCCCTTACCTTCTTTGTCTCCACATTAACCGTTGTCTCTGGCCGGGCTTCCCTATTACAGAGCGTCATTCACCTAAGTATCTTTGGTTCCTTCATCATGTTCGCAGCAACTCCCTAGCCACAAGTTCTGCCTCAACCCTTATCTCCGGAATTGCTGTTGTCTCTAGTAGTTCTCCAACAAGGATTGGACCTATCCCATAAATTCCCTCATGAGTCTTTCCTTGGGCATCCTTAAGTGCCAGAGTCTTTGCGTCACACGCGACACCAAAGCCAAGCGGGCCACGACTTAAAAACCGAGAATCAACTAATTGAGTTATCAATGGATGGGTTGCGACAAATTGGTTTCCGCAACAGTTAATGACTTGCTCCACTCTTAAGTCACTTCCGTTAGATAATTTCAATGCAAGCTTACTCTTTTCAAAAGAAATTGAATCCACACCTGCTTTATGAATCACGATGCTACCGGTTTGGATTGCGCCTTTAATCTGTTCATCAATCTCAGGAGCCGATCGATGGCGAAGAGAATTCCACCAGCGGAAGTATTGATTGAAGAAGATCTTCTTCTCCGTTTCGGGGAAAGCTGCCCAAATTTCTTGTAGGTCGTGCCTAATTCCATCTTGGGCTTCGCGCCACTTATCGCCTACTGAAGATAGGTAATCCCTAATTCCTTGAGCGCTTACTCTCGCTTCCTCGGGTACGGGTAGCGCCGGAGCGCGGTGACGCAAATGGGGTGAGGGAAGTAAGCCATTTCGCGAAATTCCATGTATCACCGCATCCGGATTTTCACGCAGAATTGAGAGCACTATGTCGTAGAAAGTAAGCCCAGTTCCAATTATCGCAACCTTGCTGAAGTCAGACGTAAATCCTTCGAGCCAAACATCTCTGACTATCTGAGAATTCACGGGCAGCCCCTTAAAGAACTCCGGAACTATCGAGTCACTATTTCCTAGCGCGAGAACAACTTTCTCTGCGCTAACTGAGGTGCCAGAATCAAGTTGAACTTCGTATCCACTAGCGCCTCTTCTAATCTCTAAGGCGCGAGCCTTCAAATGTTGGAAGCGACCACTATTGGTTCGACTCAACTCTTGATCAAGTAGGTGCTTGAGGTAGCGTCCGTAATCCCGGCGTGAGATAAATGTATTTTCATCGACATCTGCCCATTCGCATAAGCTCTTCGGCTCTTCAACTAACCCACTCATGCGACCTGCGGGAACATTCAATAAATGTTCCGAGTCATTCGTGGAATAAGCGACTCCTTGTCCCAAGGCTTCATTTGGTTCTACCAAAGTTATTTGACAGCTCTCACTCTTACGCAGCAAATTCACGGCAACGAGTAATCCACTCGCGCCACCACCGATTATGACAATTCCTGACACTTCTACTCATTTCCTACTAAATTAGTAGGAATAGGGTAACATCTCTCTGAGGTGATTTGAGTGAAGATATCTGCGCGAGTCGATTACGGTCTTCAAGCAATCTTGGAGATAGCAGCTGCTGAAAGGGATATGCAGCGAGTCAAGGCCGATGAGATCTCTGAAAAGCATGGAATTCCTATGAAATTCCTAGAGAGCATCCTTTCCGATCTAAAGAGAGCTGGCTTAATCGAAGGCCATCGAGGAAACGCCGGTGGTTACAACCTCAGAAAGCCATCGGAAGAAATTGTGATTGCCGATGTAGTGCGAGCCATTGATGGGCCGCTTGCCTCAGTCCGCGGCCTCGCGCCCGAAAAAGCGACTTATAAAGGGCAGATTGCAGGCTTAACTAAGGTTTGGATTGCAACTCGAGTGGCGCTCAGGGAAGTTCTAGAGGAGATGTCACTTGCAGACATACTCAATGATGAGATTCCTACGTCAATTGCCAAGAAGCTTTCAAATAAAGAAGCCTGGCGACGTAGGGCTTAAGGCGTGCTTATGTCCTTTTGGTCGACGACTCCCAGTAGGTCGATGATGTTGAGCATCCCTAGAAATGCTAAAGCGTTTACGACGCGTTACAGCTCAGTACTCAAGAATCCCGGCGGTCTAGCCGTGGAGTTCATATTCGTGAGAGATTTGGCCTTAGATTTCTATTATCGCTCTGCAGTAAATCTCTTCCTGCGGTTTCTTTTATTCCTATTCTTCTTATCAAACTTTCTTGAGGGAGAAGGTTTTGAGGCAGTCGCAACTTTATTGACTGCAACCTGACTGACTGGAATACCAGATGGTTCTTTTGCGCCAGTAATTGAAATGAGTTTCTGATGCATCGGCGTCATAGCCATAACCCATGCCTCTACTCCTGCTCGCATGGTGATTCCACCCATTGCTCGTTGTTCATTCTGGGTAGCGAGCGTTACAACTCGACCCACTTCTCCTGCTCGAGCAGTTCTTCCAGAGCGGTGTAAATAATCTTTGTGATCTGCTGGCGCATCGTAATGAACCACTAAATCAATTCCATCGACGTGAATTCCTCGCGCCGCCACATCTGTGGCCACGAGAACTGCTGATCCTTCCTCTTTGAAGCGAGCTAAAGTCCTAGTGCGAACTGACTGGGATTTACCGCCGTGAAGTGCTCCAGCAACAACTCCAACCTTCGCCAAATTATCAGTGAGACGATCCGCGCCACGTTGGGTACGAACGAAGAAAATGGTCTTTCCATCACGTGAGGCAATTTGATGCGCGATACTCGATTTGTCTTGCTGTTTCATGACAAATACATAGTGATCCATCTTCCCTTTGGAAGTTTCTATTTCCTTAATCGAATGCTGTTTTGGATTTCGAAGGTATTGGCGCACCAACCCATCCACTCCTCTATCAAGAGTCGCAGAGAAGAGCATCCGCTGAGAATCCTTTTTAGATTGATTAAGGATCTGTTTAACCGCAGGCAAGAAGCCCATGTCTGCCATCTGATCCGCCTCATCAAGAACGGTCACCACTAAGGAATCCAGCTTCACGTCATTTCGTTCTAGAAGATCTATTAATCGCCCTGGAGTCGCTACCAAAATAGAAACGCCGCGCTTTAATGCGCTGACTTGTTTGCCATAAGGCATTCCACCGGCAATTACTACGGTGTCTTGTCCGATTGAACGCGCTAACGGGTGGAGCACCTCGTTGATCTGCTGTGCCAGCTCTCGAGTTGGCGCTAAGACCAAAGCAAGTGGTCGGTGGGGAGCCGACTTCATAGCGAATATTGTGTTAAGAAGTGATAAACCGAAGGCAAGTGTTTTTCCGGAACCTGTTTGACCCCGCCCTAATATGTCGTGGCCACTAATGGCGTCGGGAATAGTTGCTGCCTGAATCGGAAAAGGCTTCTCGATCCCTTGGTTCTTGAGAGTTCTGACAAGGATGGGATTGAGATCCAAGTCTTCGAATGACGTGATGGGGTTAGATTCAATTAATTGCATGGAAAATGATTACCAATCGCTTAGACATGTACGTCTCGGATTGATTTGAGTAATCAGATAAAGCTAAGACCTACATATAAGCCAAACTTTAAGTTCGGCTTTATTTACTATCACTTTTGTGATGTGGCCTAAATGTACCCTACTAGGCGCAAATACCCTAATTCGCTAAATACTGCCTTTACCCGTTATTTATCTCAAAGCGCCACAGATCTAGCTCATCAAGATCAACGGGCTTGAAGCCCTTTGCTTCTAGTGCAGATGCAATTTGTGCGCGATGCTCAGTCGCGTGATGAATTGCTTGAGATAAAATCGTAGAGCGCCATCTCTTAACCTGATTACCTGAGTAGTTCTTAAACTCCAATTGCACATCATCTAGTTTCGCGCATTCCTGGAGAGCTGAGTCGATTAAATTGGCTTGAATCTTGATCTGCTCTAAGTCTTTGATCTTCTCGAGTTCTTGGATGCTTGTTCCAGGAATATCGCATCGTTTCTCTGTGATTCGGAAATAGTAAGCATCGGCGGCATCAACGATGTGATGAGTTATCTCGCCCACGAACCACTCAGGGTTTGTTGCATAGGCCTTGAGCGCTTCCTCGGGAAGTGTTTGGAGATGCTCGATTGTGAGTTGGTTTGCCCACTTCATATGAGCAAGAAGTCTCTCTAATCCGATTGTCATTAGAAGAGCCTAGCCAATAAAAATACCTTCATCATGCGCCAATTGTTGGGCTGGCAAACCTTTCAAAATATGGACTTTAGCTTCACCGAATACCCGCCACTCTTGTTCACCACTTCTTTGGACCAGCGCAGTTAACTCATCTATTCCGATTAAAACTGAATCACCGGGGGCATCAAGGAGGACCTTTGCGGCGCTATCAGGAATCCATTTGAAGAACTTATTGAAATGGGGAATCACGCGAAGATCCGGCAAAAGATTAAAACCGTCGGTAGGTGCGCTCCTTGAGATGCGAAAATTAGGAATCTTTGAACTCATCACCATCGCCCCGGCGCTACATCCCGCAATGGACCCGCCCGTGTTCCAGTTTTCGACAATCGCATCCAGTACGGGTGTTCCTCTCAATGTATTTGCCAGGTAATGAGGATCTCCCCCAGACATATAAATCAAAGCGCTATCTCTAATCTGGGCCACAAACTCCTTATTGTCGGCGGCATCTCGATCAAAAATAGGAAGAAATATCTGCTGTACCCCTAGACGTTCTGCTTGAGCACGCCCTAGTTCCTGCCAGTAAAGAAGTCGGTCTCGGCTTTCCCGACCGGCTGCAGTTGGAATCTGAACATAAGTGGGCGCCTTTTGATTTCCGATTCCATCTTCAATCAGTGATTTCTCTAAATTTGCCATCTCCGGCAGGTATTCACCAGATCCAACGAGCGCTAAAGAGCCCCTCGCATTTAACAAAAGAGTCCGCCTGCCAATATTCTAAAGTTTGCCAAGAGCGACTTCATCTCTTAAGTCTAAACCGACGCCGGCGCTGTAATTACTACATAATAAGGTTTCTCATGAACTTGCATCCAAAGGTTGCCTTGCTGCAACTCTCTAATTTTGCTTCCGGTCTTGGCAATTCGATAATAATGATCACGATTCCTTGGCTGATTCTAGAAAAGACGGACTCGCCTTCTTTTGCTGGTCTTGTAGCTGCAGTCTCAGTGCTTCCAGGGCTTCTAATCTCACCAATCGCAGGTTGGCTAGTTGATCACCTAGGTCGCCGCGCGGTAAGTATCGGTGCCGACGTTCTCTCTTCGATTTCAGTCATGGCTTTCCCAATCATCGCGGCTAGTTTTGGTCTATCTAATCTTTCAATCTTGCTCATCGCGCTTATTGGCGCAATCTTTGATCCTGCCGGATACACAGCGAGAAGGACACTTCTCACCGATGTTTCTAAAGCATCAAATATGGAACTCGATCGACTAAATGGAATCCATGATGGATTCCTTGGCGTGGCATGGATTTTTGGTCCAGCAGTTGGAGCCTGGTTGATCTCATCTGTTGGCGCAATTAACTCCTTCTGGGTATCTGCAGGGCTATTTCTTGTAGCCGCGATCGCAATCTCGGTCTTGAAAGTTGGCGACTCAGGCAAAGAGGCCAGAGAATTGATTGAGTCAACCGGCGAAAAGAGCGAGCGCGGAATTCGAATTGGATTTCAAGTGCTTTGGCAAGACAAGCTACTTCGAACCATCACAATCTCTGTTCTGATTATTGCCGGCGTTTATCTGCCGACGGAATCTGTTGTATTGCCAACATATTTTGAAGATATCAATAATCCTGCCGGCCTAGGTTTGGTGATTTCTGCGTTAGCGGCAGGCTCTGCAGTCACTGCTTTTGGATACGGCTGGATCAGCGAACGTATCTCACGAAAGAATCTCGCTCGCATCACCCTAGTTGGGAGCGCAATCAGCATTATCCCGATGGCCTTACTTCCATCATTGCCGATACTTGTCACGGCGGCATTCTTCCTCGGCCTTTCTTGGGGTCCGTTTAATCCCTTGATTAGTTCTCTGATACAAACAAGAGTGCCGGCTGATCAGCATGGTCGGGTCTTCGGTGTTCAAACTTCAGTCTTTTATGCCGCCCCACCCCTTGGAATGGTACTTACTGGTCTGTCGATAGAGAGCTATGGGGTTGAGAGCACCTACTTGGCTTTGGCCTTGATTCTCTCTACTACTGCACTGCTCGCATTACTGACTAAGTCGCTTCGCTCCGACTTCTAATTGTTGCTGATTTAAATTGCTGATCTAGATACCTTTCCGGTCAAAGCTCTTTCTACTCCGTTCATGATCTGGATCTTGCTCTGCTCATACCGCTCCGGCTCAATTGCATCTTGTGCAACCAAAGTCGCCAAACCATGAACAGCACTCCACGCCAGCATGCAGGCCTCTTCATCTGTTTTACTTAAGAGTTCACCAGTGCTACGCAATTCATCGAGCGATTCTGTAAGCAAATTCCATGCCAACCCTTCGGCATCTTGGTTTTGGTTATGCATTCGAAACAAGAAAGCACTTTCAAACAACTTCTTGTTTTTATTAGCAAAATCCATATATGCATGACCTAGTGCCCTAAAGCGGAGTTTTGCATTCAGGCTCTTGCTTCTACTTTTTGGAACCTTTTCCCGAGCGACGAGCATGTATTCGCCGAGTTCTTGACGAACCTCCGAACAAATCTCAGCCTGAAGGGTTTCTACATCTTCAAAGTGCCGATAGAGGGACGCAGGTGAAACCTGAAGTCGCTCCGCAACTTTGCGAAGTCCTAATGCATTTATGCCACCCTTTTTAATCATCTCCCTGCCTGCGGCAATAGCCGAGGCACGAAGATCACCATGGTGATAATCGTGTCCCTTGCTCCGAGGTGTTAACATTGTTTACATTCTCTCCCATCATCGATTCTTGGTCAAGAGGGAGAGGTAACTCTGATGATGGATTCAGAGATACATGTAGTCATCGGAAGTGGAACAGTAGGAACGATTCTGGCGAAGAAGATTGCTGCCTCTGGCCAGAAGGTTCTGCTCATTTCAAGGTCCAATAAACAAGCAGAAATTCCCAATGTGACGCGAGTGCAAGCAGATGCATCCTCCATTTCCAGCCTGACCTCGGCGGCTCCTAAAGCCGACTACTTATACAACTGTGCGAATCCTCCCTACAACAAATGGCAGGAACAATGGCCGCCAATTCATAAAGCACTTATCGAGTTAGCAATGAAGACAGGAGCTGTTCTCGTTACCTGCTCCAATCTCTACGGATATGGTCCTCATAAAGGTGTTCTCACAGAAGACCTACCTCTCAACGCCACTTGGAAAAACGGTCGTGTTCGCGCCGATATGTGGCTTGAGTTAAAAGAGCTTCATGATGCGGGAAAGATGAGAGCAACTGAGGTACGAGGCTCGGATTACATTGCCGCATCCGATCAAAGCCGAATGGGTGATCGAGTTGTTCCACGCTTGAAGGAAGGCAGGAGCGTTCAATTATTAGGTGAACTGGACAAGCTACACACTTGGACTGATCCTGAAGATGTTGCAAATTTGATGATGGTTGTTGCGAAAGAAGAAGTTGCTTGGGGCAAACCGTGGCATGTCCCAAGCAATGGCCCAATGACCCAACGACATGTTGTTCGCGACATCGCTCTAGAGATAGGTGTAAAGAATCCGAAAGTCAGTTCGGTGCCTGCAATAGTTGAAAGAGCACTTGGCCTATTTAATCCAGTTATGCGGGAATTAAGCCATTCTGCCTATCAGTTCAACGCACCTTTCATCATGAGTGATGAGAGGGCTAGAAAGGCATTTGGTTTGAAACCTAAGTCTTGGAGTTCAGTCATAAAGGATCTCGTTGCCGCTTATTGATTGACCAACTCTTTAAGCTACTTAAGTTAAAGAAGAGTCGGCCTATAAGCCGGATTGCTACACTTTTAGGATGATCTCAAGAAAATTGCTGATTAATTGGCTACAGATAGTCATAGTGATTGTCTTTATCTACTCACTAACCTTGGTATTTGCAGGAGCCACTGCGGGTCAGCTTTTCTCTGTTTTTGGATTTGGCCCTGATGACTCAATAAACTCTCAAGAGTTTCGAGACTACTTATTGCTTCCATATATGGTCCTCGGAGCCGTTATGGCTGGGTGGACGTTCATGATGCTTCAAATTGTTAGAGGACCATTGAGAGAGGGCATTCCTTGGGCTAGAACTTTTATGCTTAGTTCACTCACTCTTTGGTTCATCTTGGATACAGGAATGTCGCTCGTTCTTGCTTATCCAACACACGCAATTTTCAATATACCGTTTGTCCTAGCGCTAGGTTTGCCACTTTATTTGCTGGGAAAGAAGACTTTAAAGTAATTCAGTTACTGTTGTAACGGAGAAAGAAGAGTCGGCCCGTAAGGCCAGAGGAATAGGAAGGACCTCGATTTCTCAAGGCCCTTCCTTGCGCAATTAGATCAATTCTTTTGACCACTACCAATAGATCAAATTGATCGGACTACGACTGTGGTGGAGGCGACGGGGTTCGAACCCGCTCCAGTGGTTTGGTAGACGACTAGGCTGCCCATTACAACACGCCCCCATCACGAGACCGAAGTTACTGTTTCAATTGTTAAGAAAATGATTAATAGTGAAACCTGTGGATATACGAATTTGCGTATAAAAGTAAAAGGGACTTGGTTGATTCCAAGTCCCGATTACCACCAAACCACTGTGGCCCAAGTATTACATAAATTTCATTGCACCGGAAGTTTTCAAAAGAGAAGAGTCGCCCTATAAGCCGGACTTGACACCACATTGGCGTTTATCATTAAGGTAAGGCGTGCTGCCTGAAGATATTGTCAAAAGCCTCATGATGAAATTCGAGCATCTTCATGCCAAAAAGACTTGGGGTGAAACTTCCCTATTTTTCAACCCTGAAAATAAGTCCCCTAACGGCGCATATTTTCTCACCTTGAAGGAAAGTGACGGGGAAAACGACAAGGCTTCAGGGCTCAATAGGGCTGACATATTTCGAGTTTCTTTTGGGATATCTCCAACTTCTTTTGAAAATCTATTTGGACCAAAACCACCTAGACCTGCAAAAGGTGGAGTGGTGGAAACTGGTCACGATTTCACACATACCAATCACTTAATGCCTCATCCAATTTATGCGTGGATGAATTGGGTGCAAATTCTAAATCCGTCTACGGAGACCTGGGAATCGATGCAGGAATTGATTCAAGAGTCATACCAACTTGCTAAGACTCGTTTTGAGAAGAGATAAAGAAGAGTCGCCCTATAAGCCGGAATTACCCCTCAAAGTCAATGGCCACCCTCGGAGCATCTGGTAATTGAGCGTCCAGCGAGTTCCGGAATGTTTCGCAGCCTTTCATGAATTGGTCACGAGATGGAACTTCAATTTGAATGGCAGACTTCTCAGGCAAGAGTCCCCATAATTTTGGTTGATACCAACAAAGGTCATGTAGAGATGCATCTCTATGCTCTCGAATGGCGTCTCTGAGGGCCCTAATCTCTGAGATGAGTTCTTCCCGAGTTAGATTTTCTAAGTCTTGGTCCATGAATGCATATTAGAACTTGTTCAAATGAAGAGTCGCCCTATAAGCCGGAAAAGAAGCAGTCAATAGTGAAAGTGTGCTCATCACTATCGATTGCCCTCCCATTTGCCCCAAAAAGATTGAGAAGCTTTATTGAGAGGATCCTCAACTAAGGTAATCCTTGTTGCTCCTTTCCAATCTCATATTTATATTTCCAAACACTTTCTGCTCCTGAATGACCGACTAAAAAGGTCATTCCAATCGTACTGAAAGCAAGTACCGCTATTAAAACTCGAAAGCTTAATGATGCGATCTTGCTTTTCTTATAGACAGAAAAAATGAAAAAAACAAATGAGGAAAAGAGTGCCATAGCAAGTAAGACTAGATAATTACCCCATTGTGTGTGCGATTTAGGAAGACCTACGACCGCCGATAGCGAATATCCCGATGACTTAGCAGCAAGAACTCCCACGACAGATAGTGCAAGTGTTCCAATTATGGAGAGATGAAACTTCGTAAGAAGATTCTTCCAAAAAAGTCCCACAAGTAAAAAAATTGCGACTAGAGGTAGAAGAACCACTACACCATGAATAATTAAGGGGTGTGCGGGTAGCCCACCAAATTCGGCCCAAACGCTCCTTGGCAGGAAGTAGGCGATTGCAATTGCAAGAGTTGAAATAAATGAGACTGTAAAAAACTTACGCATTGAGCACCATCCTTCCTAGAAATTCTAATCTTCAAGTGGTTATTTAGAATGAATTGGGCCTAGGGGCTTATCTCCCAGGCCCAATTCATTCATCTGAGTAAATTGAGAAAAATCTCAATTACCCAAGTGTTGCTACATTTCTTGAAACCTTTATAGGCACTCGAGCAAGACCTGTCGTTGCCGGGCCTAATACCAAATCACCATCAGCTTCAAACTCTGATGAGTGTGCATTGCAAATCCACCCTTTTTCATTTCGGACGACAGGCACCCCTTGGTGAGGGCACAAAAGATTAAAAGCAATGTATTTAGAGGTGCCAATGCGAGCAATCGCAACTGGCACCCCCTTTACAGATCCAATCTTTGCTGCCCCACCAACTTTTGCTAATGCGGGGACAGCCTTCAGGTTCACCGATATGCGGCCGCCGGGAAGTTTCTTCACCGCTGTGTTTGCCGCAGCTGGCAGTTCACTTCCACTCAGTGCGACAACTGCACAAACGCCTGCAATGAAAGAGCGACGGGAGATTGGTTCCATTTTTAGACCTTACTTCAGCTTGCTGTACAGAGTTACATCAGCCGTTCCAAAGGCCAATCCATCTGGTAACGAACCAGCTGGCAAACCTAAGACTGATGCGATTGTTGCAGCCACTCCTGGAGCAAGTACCAAGGTGGTACCTGTGTAAGCAGTTGTGCGCTGTTTTGCCTTCTTATCATTTGTGATTTTTGGTTTTGCTGTTGATGCATTGGTGATCGTCAAAATATCTACCTTTGCACCTGCTGCTTGAGGAACAGTCGCTGAAACAACCCCCTTGGCTAGATCTATAACTGGGTTGCTAAGTGTGAGGAATTGGTTGTTTGCTGTGTTAAAGAAAATGATGTTGCTTCCAGTGTGTTGGACCCCAGCCTTGTTTGCAGTTACTGGAATATGGAATACAACTTGGCTGGTTGCCGAACTCAAGTTCTCGCCGATTACAGCAGAAGTTGCGCCACCTTGCACATAGAGAATTACTCCAGCTGCTTCAAGAGTTGATGCAACTCCTGCAGCTGTCTTCATGTGAGTCATGCTCGAACCAGGCTTTGCTGTATCTGCGTAGGCGACATTAG
>VERH01000058.1 GCA_018882735.1 Candidatus Nanopelagicaceae bacterium | reverse complement strand
CTTCTTCAACCAATCTGGGTTGTCATCTGGCGGAACAATCTTCCGCTTCTTTCTTCCGCCACGGCCTGGTCCCTTAGGTCGGCCGGCAATCAACCAGGCCATTGAACCGATTCCAGGAACGAAGATGATGATTACAAGCCAAGACCATTTAGGAAGACTGCGGACCTTGGATTCTTCAGTGCGCGAACAGTCAATAATCGAAAAAATCGTCAGGGCAGTG
This sequence comes from Candidatus Nanopelagicaceae bacterium, assembly GCA_018882735.1. Lineage (GTDB taxonomy): Bacteria > Actinomycetota > Actinomycetes > Nanopelagicales > Nanopelagicaceae > MAG-120802. The sequence goes on along the minus strand of VERH01000058.1, from coordinate 3,926 downwards.
ACGATGATGATTCCAAAGACCGCGGCGCGGAGCATGGCTAAAGTTTAGCGGGCGTAGAGCAACATCGCTAAAGATAAAGCGAGCGAGTAGATGATTTGGATCTTTCCAGTCCGCTCAAGAAGTTCAATAAGAGCGTTTCCGCTCACGCCCGATCTGATTGCACTCGCCACCTTCAAAATCTGAGGAAGTGCCAAGAAAGCTAATAGAAAAAAGAAAGAAGTTGGAACTAGAGCCAATGCAACTAGAAGCGGTGCGAAGATAAGTCCTTGAAAAAACTTTCGAGTTTGGGTGTCACCGATTTTCACTGCCAACGTTATCTTTCCAGCGCTCTTATCTTTCTCAAGATCACGAAGGTTATTAAGAACGAGAATTGCGCAGGCGAGTAAACCCATCGCGAACGAAGCCAGGATAACTTGAGGCGATAAAGAGCCAACATGTGAAAAATAAGTTCCAAGAGTTGCTACTAATCCAAAGAAGATAAATACCGAGACTTCACCTAAGGCAAAGTAACCATAAGGCTTTGGTCCACCGGTGTAGGTCCAGGCTGCAACAATCGCGAGTGCGCCGACTCCTAGGAGTAGCCAGTTAGTGCGAGCAGCAAGAAGTACTCCAGCGATAGCAGCAACACCGATTGCAATAAAAGCAGCGCGCTTTACTGCTTCTGGGGTGGCTGCTCCCGAACCAACAAGTCGCATGGGGCCGATTCGGTCTTTATCAGTACCTTTGATTCCGTCGGAATAATCATTTGCGTAATTCACACCGACTTGTAGCCCGACCCCAACTATTAAAGCTAAGAGGAAATTAAGGGTATTTGCGTTATATCCAGCGAAAGCTGTTCCAACTAAAACTGGAGCGATAGCCGCGGCAAGAGTTTTGGGACGAGCCCCAGCTATCCATTCCTCACTCGTAGTCATTTGCTAACCGCTTTCGATCTGGTTTTCCTAGAGCCAAGTATGGAATCTCATTGACGCGAATCAACTCTTTCGGTGCTGCATATCCGCCAAACTTTGATTTTAATTTATTAGAAAGCAGTTCTAGCGAGAGATCTTGGGTAGTGGCGATACATAATTTCTCGCCCCACTCGGCATCTGACTTAGCAAATGCAATAATTTCTGGGCTTTCAAATTCATTTTGTAGGAATAGCTCTATGGCACTTAAAGAGATCTTCTCGCCACCAGAGATAATCTGATCATCACTTCGCCCGATAACCTTGAGTTTGCCATCTACAATTTCGCCTAGATCAGATGTAATAAACCATCCATCTTTGATAGGCAATTCTCCATTTAGATATCCATACGCAAGCTGTGGACCTTTGATTGCGATGAGTCCATCGATGATGGATACCTCAATACCCTCAAGTGGCACTCTGTCATAGATAACTCCACCACAAGTTTCAGTCGCCCCATAAGTAGCAATAATCCTTATACCGAGTGATTCAGCTTTGACGCGTAGCGCTTCATCCAACGGCCCACCACCTACTAGAACAGCTGAGCATGCTTTCAAGTGCTCTAAAAGTTCAGTGTCATCATTAACTGCACGATGTAGTTGGGTGGGAACGATTGCGGTGAAGTCTGCTTTACTTTCGATTCCGACCGGAGTTGTGCCAAGTTCGATTGCGCGAACGAGAACATTGATACCTGCGACATGATTAGTCGGAAGCAATAGAGACCAACGCTGTCCAATCTTTGCGCCCAGATATTTATGGGTAGCGCGCGCATTTGTAATTAGCGACTTGGCAGTAAGTGCAACACTTTTAGGCGCCCCGGTTGAACCTGATGTGGTTACGACCAGTGCAATTTTGGGATCTACGCCCGCAACAAATATTCGCGAGGTCGATAGCGCAGGTCCATCACCTTTAAGGGCTAGCAATAGCGCATCTAGAAGTTGTGGGGTCGACCACGAACTTTCTATCGCACGCAGCTCTCGACTTACCGTGAAATCCATAACCACCGTAGGGTATGCCATATGAGCAAGCCGATTAAACGCGAACCAGGAAGCCGCACTATTCCTAATTGGCAACGAGGTGAAGGTAGCGAAAAATTCACTGATGTCCGTTATGAAGTGGCTGAAGGAATGGCGAAGATAACAATCAATCGCCCACAAGTTCGTAATGCATTTAGACCTGAAACGCTTGCTGAACTTCAACTAGCTTTCAATTTTGCTCGCGATGATGACAAAGTCGGCGTAATCATCTTTACCGGCGAGGGAACCGAGGCGTTCTGCTCGGGCGGGGATATCTCGGTGCGTGGCGATGATGGCTACATCGGAAGTGATTCGGTCGGGAAAAAAGGCATTGGCCGATTAAATGTTTTAGATCTTCAAATACAAATTCGCAGAACCCCGAAACCAGTAATTGCGATGGTTGCCGGCTGGGCAATTGGTGGCGGCCATGTTCTTCATGTTGTCTGCGATATAACGATCGCCGCAGATAACGCAAAGTTTGGCCAGACCGGACCGATGGTTGGTTCATTCGATGGCGGATATGGCGCAGGACTTCTTGCAAGACATGTTGGTCAGAAAAAAGCGCGCGAGATCTGGTTTATGTGCCGTCAATATGATGCAAAAGAAGCTCTGGAAATGGGATTAGTTAATACCGTTGTTCCGGTCAGCGAATTAGAAGCAGAAACTATCTCGTGGGCGCGCGAGATGCTCCGTCATTCACCAATGGCACTCCGTCTTCTAAAGGCTGGCTTAAATGCAGCTGATGATGGTTTAGCTGGAGTACAACAACTCGCAGGCGATGCCACCTTGCTCTTCTATTTGACCGAAGAGGGACAAGAAGGCCGCGATGCTTATAAAGAAAAGCGTGCGCCTGATTTCGGTAAGTTCCCAAAGCGCCCCTAAATGGATCTCAATCAGATCCTAAATTCGCTTCGGGTGGTGCAACTTCCGATGCGGACAAAGTTCCGTGGAATTACAAGTAGAGAAGTAGCGCTTATTGAGGGACCGGCCGGTTGGGGCGAGTTCTCGCCATTTCTTGAATATAGCGATGCTGAATCAGCTAATTGGTTGAAGAGCGGAATTGAAGCGGCCACATCCCATGACTTTCCTAAATTTAGAGATGAAGTGAAGGTAAATGGAACTATCCCAGCGACTGATTCCATTGAAGAAATTGAAACCCTTGTTTCGCTCTACCAAGGCGCTGAGGTCTTTAAAGTAAAAGTTGGAACTGATTTGCAAACAGATCTGGCGAGGCTCAAACAGGTAAAGAAATTGACCCCGAAAGCAAGGCTTCGAATTGATGTAAACGGAAGTTGGAGCGTTGATGAGGCACTTCAAAATATCGAAAATATCTACGGTGAGATTGGTGAACTTGAATATATTGAGCAACCAGTTGCTGAACTTGACTCGCTAAAGGAACTTAAAGAGCGACTTAATGTAGATGTGAAGTTTGCTGGCGATGAGGTGATTCGAAAGGCGAGCGATCCTTTTGCGATAACCCTTGATGGCGCAATAGATATCTTGATGCTTAAAGTGGCACCCCTAGGTGGAATCAAACGCTCTCTTGAGATCGCTCAACACCACAATCTTCCAGTTGTAGTTTCAAGCGCCCTTGAATCAGCCATCGGTATTTCACATGGACTTCGTCTAGCAGCTGCGTTACCAAAGTTGGAGTATGTATGTGGCCTTGCGACCGGCACGCTCTTCACCGCCGATGTAGCTACTCATGAGATAAGAGATGGTGCTATCTCTCTAACTTCACAAACTCCGAATCTTGAGGCGCTCGAGAGTTTTGCTGCCCCGAGGGAGCGATTAGAGTGGTGGCGCGAGCGAATCAAACGCTGTTGGGAGGTCTTGGGATGAGTATCTCCACAAACCTCGCGCGAAACACGGTTCGCCAATTAATCGAACTCGGTATCGAAGATGCGGTTTTATCTCCCGGTTCTCGTAACGCACCGCTTTCAATCGCTCTCTATCAAGCAGAG
>VERH01000057.1 GCA_018882735.1 Candidatus Nanopelagicaceae bacterium | reverse complement strand
CTCCTGAATAGACATAACTAATCAATCCAAAGTCGCTGTCGTTCGCGAGCTTGATTGCTTCATCATCAGTTTCAAAAGTAACGATTGGAGCAACCGGGCCGAAGACCTCGTACTTAAGGATTTCATTATCTTTATCAACAGTAAGCACAGTAGGTGGGTAGAAAGCGCCCGGGCCTTCTGGGAGCACGCCACCAGTCTCAACCTTTGCGCCGCCCTTTACTGATAACTCAACTAATTGGGCAAACTTGTCGCGCTCTTTCTTAGAGACGCTTGCTCCTAATTGGGCGCCAGGTTCGCGGCCGGGGGCCATACGAAGTTCGGCCATTGCTTTTGCAAACTTATTTGTAAACTCATTGGCAATCTTCTTATGGACATAGATGCGGTTTGCGGCAGTACATGCTGCGCCACCATTTCGCATCTTCGCCAACATCAAACCTTTGACTGCTTCATCGATATTTGCATCATCTAGAACAACAAATGGTGCGTTTCCGCCGAGCTCCATAGAGCAACGAATTACGCGATCTGAGGCTTCTTTGAGAAGAACTCTTCCCACTTCGGTAGAGCCAGTAAATGAAAGATTCATGACTCTTGGATCGTGAAGCATTCGACTTACCATCGGACCAGCTGGGGTTGGGGTTACGAGATTTACAACGCCCTTCGGAACACCAGCTCGCTCCAAGATGTCGACGATTGCCATCGCGGTTAGTGGTGTTTCAATCGCGGGCTTAAGAATTACAGTACAACCGGCGCCGATTGCGGGGCCGATCTTTCGAGTAGCCATTCCGGCTGGGAAGTTCCAAGGTGTAATGAGTAATGAGACGCCAATGGGTTGGTGGGTAACAAGAATTCGCTTATCGCCGCTTGGGGCTTTGCGGAAATCACCTTGGACGCGGACGGTTTCTTCCGAGAACCATCTAAAGAATTCGGCGGCGTAGAGAATTTCACCTTTTGCATCGGTGATTACTTTTCCATTTTCACGAGAAACTAATTCAGCTAATTGATCAGCTTCGGCGACCATGATTTCAAATGCTTTACGGAGAATCTCAGCGCGATAACGGGGCGCGGTTTTAGACCATTCAGGGAATGCACGGAAGGCCGCATCAACGGCGGCATCGCACTCTTTCTCTCCAGCAATTTGAATTTCAGCGATTACAGAATCATCGCTCGGGTCATAAACGGGAACAGTTCCAGCGCCTTTTACCCATTTCCCATCGATATAAAGATCGGTTTTTAGCTGCATAAGGCAGAGCATACGCGTGAAATCAAGAGGCGTAGAATGCGCTACTACCGTGGCTAAATCCTGGACAGATAACGCGCCTTCTCCCAAGGCGCTTTCAGAGCAAGCACATATGCGCGATCCGCTCTCTTATCGAATCAAGAAGTTCCTTCTCGGCTCTCCGCTTAATCGCCACACGCTTGGACATCAGAGATTGAAGAAACGCTACGCGCTTGGAGTTCTTTCATCAGACCCGATCTCCTCGAGTGCATATGGAACTGAACAGATTCTCGTTGGATTGATCCCGGTATTTGGTCTGATGGCATTTTCGCTGCTGATGCCAATGACTGCGGTCGTTCTCGTAATTCTCGTGATAATCACTCTCTCTTACCGAAACGTGATTTCCACATATGTCCATTTTGGTGGCGCCTACATAGTTGCCCGCGAGAACTTCGGGACAGTGACTGCGCAATTAGCTGCAGTCGCTCTCATTATTGATTACATAGTCACGCTCGCGATTCAAGCTGCCGCTGGTGTTGCTGCGATTATCTCTGCTTTTCCAGAACTCTCTCCTTACAAATTGCCAATGGTCGTTGGAATAATCGTCTTTTTGGCTTTCGGGAATCTTCGCGGGGTCAAAGAAGCTGGCAAAGTCTTTGCGTTACCTACTTATTTCTTCATCATCTCTATGTTCACAGTCTTCTTGATCGGAATCTACCGAGACATAACGGGGACGCTTCCAGTTCTAGAGACTGATGTTCCGGGAACGCTGCCTTTGGGGGAAGAGCAAGGTTTACTCACCGCCGCTGCAATCTTTATGTTGCTCCGTGCATTTGCTAACGGTGGATCATCCCTGACTGGACTTGAGGCAATCTCCGATGGCGTGGGTCTATTCGAGAAGCCTGAATACAAGAATGCCCGCCGAACCTTGGTAATCATGGCCACAATTCTTGGAACCTTGGTACTTGGAATCTCATACTTCGCGCACAAGATTTATGCGATGCCCTACGCAGACGAATCGCCCACGGTGATCTCGCAGGTTGCCCAAACAATTCTCGGCGAAAGTGCTTTGGGTCAAGCCTTTTTCTATTTGGTTCAAGCAGCGACCATGTTGATTCTCTTCGCAGGAGCAAATACAACTTTCAGTGCATTTCCTATAGTCGTTAACTATGCAGCACTTGATGGATACCTACCAAGATGGTTGACAAAACGCGGCCACAAACTTAATTTCTCAAATGGAATTCTGGTGCTCTCCGGTTCTGCGCTAGTTCTCGTCTTCATTACTGGAGCATCGGTCAGCTTCTTAGTTGCTTTCTACGCGCTAGGCGTCTTTACGGCATTCAGCATCTCGGGTCTTGGTATGGCTAAGTACAACTTGACTCATAAAGAGAGTTATTGGAAAGCAAAGTTTGTCATTAATGCAATCGCTGGATCTGTATCAGTACTCGTCGTAATCATTTTTGCAGTAGTTAAGTTTAGTCAAGGCGCTTGGGTTGTACTGATGGTAACTCCAATCTTGGTCGCCTCATTCTTGAGATTACATAAGCGTTATGAAGCCGAGAAACAAGCGCTACAAATTCGTAAAGAGCAGGAACGGGCAACAAGTATCACTCGTCATGATGTAACAGTTCTAGTTGATTCGGTTGATCTCGCAACGGTCGGAGCAGTTCGTTATGCACGAAGTCTCAAACCAAGAACGCTTCATGCAGTTCATTTTGTTCTTGACGATGTAAAGGCTGAACAAATTAAGGAGGCGTGGATGGCTAATCACGCACTTGATGATGTCCCAATCGAATTCATCGACTGCCCAGACCGACGACTACCTAATGCTGCCGTTGATTACGCCCTGCGAGTTACACAACAGTCTGATGTTGAGTTAACTCTTCTCTTGCCACGACGTGCATATAGAGGGGCTTTAGGTCGATTACTACACGATCAAACCGCCGAAGAAATCGCACGTCCTATCTCCCAGCTAGCGCGTACAGTTGCAACGATTGTTCCGTTTGATATTGATAAATTGATTTCAGGTGAGATTTCACCTGAACCAAAAGTTGATGTCCCCGTTTCTAAGCCAACTGCTCCAGTACGCACCCAGAGTAAATGGAGTTCAAATAATGAAGAGATTAGCCACTACGAAGAGAAGATGATGCCGATTGGAAATATCCAATGGCGTAAACGCGCACATGTTGTTGGAAAAGTTACCGCCATCCGTCCGGCATCGATGGCATCCGCACCTACGCTTGAAGTAGAGATTTGGGATGAGAGCGGTGGCGTGACCCTACAGTTCCTGGGAAGACGTGAGATTGCTGGCCTTGAAGTTGGTTCAACCCTTGTGGCGGAAGGAATGGTTGGCGAACATAACGGGGCACTTACGATTCTTAATCCCTCTTATGAGATTCAAGTTTGATTTTGTTGCGAGCATTACTTGAGTACTTGATGAGATAGTCAGGACTTATGCCTAAGCGACTAATAATCCTTCCGACTTATGACGAGGCGGAGAATATAAAAGTTCTCATACCTAGAATCTTCAAATACATTGAGGATTGCACAGTTCTTGTAATTGACGATGGCTCACCAGATGGAACAGCCCCGATAGCTAAGAATTTAGCAAACAAATACCCAGCCTTAGAGGTGATTGACCAAGGTAAGAAGGGTGGACTAGGAAACGCCTATAGATTCGGATTTCTCTGGGGTTTATCACGTGGCTATGGCGAGTTAGTTGAGATGGATGGCGATTTATCACATCGAGTGCGCGATCTCTCAAACTTACTTGAAATGAAAAAGCGGCTTTCGGCAGATCTTGTAATTGGTAGCCGATGGATTAGTGGTGGCGAGATTGAGAATTGGTCGAAGGCCCGAGAATTACTATCTAGATTTGCTAATCGCTATGTGCGTGCCGTTTTAAATCTTCATGTAAATGATTCCACTAGTGGCTTCCGGGTCTACAGCTCAGCGTTAATC
>VERH01000003.1 GCA_018882735.1 Candidatus Nanopelagicaceae bacterium | reverse complement strand
CACTACTGAAGATGGCACAGGTCTAGTTCATCAAGCACCTGCATTCGGCGCCGATGACTTGGCGACTTGTAAACGTTATGAGTTGCCCGTCGTAAATCCATTGGCCCCAAATGGGCACTTCCTAGAAGAAGTGGATTTAGTAGGTGGCAAGTTCTTCAAAGATGCTGACAAGATTCTAATCAAGAGTCTAAAGGAAAGTGGCGCTCTCTATAAACACCAAACATTTCAACATTCATATCCCCATTGCTGGCGGTGCCACACTCCGCTTATCTACTACGCGCAACCTTCTTGGTATATCCGCACCACAAAGATAAAGGATGAGTTACTTAGAGAAAACGCCGCAACAGATTGGCATCCTGAAACTATCAAGACTGGAAGGTACGGCGATTGGCTAAACAACAATATCGATTGGGCGCTCTCTCGCAACCGCTATTGGGGAACCCCACTTCCTATTTGGCGATGTGAAGATGGACATGAGTTAGCGATATCTTCAAAGAGCGAATTAGCACAGCATGTAGGGCGAGATCTTGGGAATCTTGAGCTTCATCGTCCATATGTCGATGAGATCACTTTCCCGTGTAATGAATGTAAGAAAGTAATGGTGCGCACGCCCGAGGTAATTGATTGTTGGTATGACTCTGGAGCTATGCCATTTGCTCAATGGGGCTATCCGCATAAAGCGGGATCTAAAGAGAAGTTTGCGGAGGCATATCCAGCTGACTTTATTTGTGAGGCTATCGATCAAACCCGTGGTTGGTTCTACACGCTAATGGCTATAGGAACATTGGTCTTCGATAAATCCTCTTACAAGACCGTGTTATGTCTTGGCCATATTCTCGATAAAGATGGCCGGAAGATGAGCAAGCACTTGGGTAATGTCCTTGAGCCAATGCCTCTCATGGATCGACATGGCGCTGATGCGGTCCGCTGGTACATGTTGGCATCAGGTTCTCCTTGGAGCGCCCGTCGTGTAGGCCATGACATCATCTCGGAAGTTGTGAGAAAGACCCTTCTAACTTATTGGAATACCGTCTCATTCTTAGCACTTTATGCATCAGCCTCTAATTACATCCCGGGTGAGGTAACTCCGATCTCCAAGCGCCCGATGATGGATCGTTGGATTTTGAGTGAGTTAAATCAACTCGTTGAAATTGTCGATGTTTCATATGGAGATTTTGACTCCCAGAAAGCTGGAAGTGCAATCGCCAAGTTTGTCGATGATCTCTCTAATTGGTATGTCAGGCGATCGCGAAGAAGATTCTGGGATGGCGATAGCACCGCACTAGCAACGCTCCATGAGTGCATCGAAACCGTAACTTTGTTAATGGCCCCGATGGTTCCATTCATCACCGAACATGTCTGGCAAGTCTTGGTACGAAAAGTGAATCCGAACTCACCTCTCTCAGTGCACCTTGCGAACTTTCCCAAGTCAGATAGAAACGCCGTCGATGAGAAACTATCCGGCGATGTCTCCTTGGCGCGCCGGTTGGTAGAGCTTGGTAGAGCTGCGCGAGCCCAATCCCAAGTAAAGATTAGGCAGCCACTATCTCGAGCACTCATCGCGGCAAGCGGTTGGAAGAACCTAGCTTCGGAGCTAAAAGATCAGATCTCAGATGAGTTGAATGTTGAGCAACTAGATGATCTATCGAGCGCTCCTGACTTAGTTGATATCTCTATCAAAGCGAATTTCCGTTCCCTTGGAAATAAATACGGTGGCGCGGTGCAAGAGATCTCAAAAGCACTTGCTGCGCTAAATGCCGCGGAATTAGTTTCTAAAGTCCGTATTTCTGGCAGCGCCGAACTCCAATACAGCGGTGGCGTAGCTAATATCTCAGAAGAAGATTTGGTAATTACTGAGACGCCTCGAACTGGATGGTCGGTCGCATCTCACGCCGGGGAGAGCGTCGCTTTAGATCTAGCCTTAGACGCTCGTCTTATCGCCAAAGGTGTTGTCCGTGAAGCTATCCGGGCGATCCAAGATGCTCGCAAGGAGTCGGGCTTTGACGTCAGTGATCGTATTCAAGTTCGATGGAACTCAAATGAAGATGTAGCTAACGCAATTACTGACGCTTCGATTCATATCTCAGAAGAAGTTCTCGCCACTTCCTTCGAGCGAGATAAAAGCCTTTCCTTAACTAGTGAAGAGCTAGGACTGACACTTAAGCTAACTAAACTCTAAAAGCGATTCCTAATCTCCCAAAGATCTGGGAATGTTGGCGTAAAAAGAGTCTGTCTTAAATAGTCCGCGCCAGCCGATCCGCCAGTTCCGCTCTTCCTTCCAATCGTCCGCTCGACCATCTTCACATGTCGGTAACGCCACTCCTGTAAGCCTTCATCGATATCTACTAAGCGCTCAAATACCAGACCGGCTTCTGGATCTCTGCGATGTAACTCAATTAGAGCCTCTTGTACATCTGGGTTCGGTTCATACGCGTTGGTGACATCTCGATTCATAACTGAATCTGGAATTTTATAACCACGCTTTACAACGTAATGCAGAACGCAATCCCAGAGCGATCTAGATGCCATCCAACGTTCTACTCGAACTTTATCTTCCGGTAGCAGATGTGCAGCTGCGCGCTTATCACGTCTTCCCAGAATCGCTTCGACCTCGCGGAACTGTGCGGATTGGAAACCGCTTGATTCACCAAGTCGGCTTCTAAAGGAATTGAACTGCAGTGGCGTCATCGTTTCGAGGATATCTATCTGGGCAACGCAAATCTTCAAAATAGTTCTGATCCGCCCAAGTATCGAAAGCGCTCTATGAGTATCCCCAGCTTCAAGGGCTAATTGGGAGGCGGCAAATTCATGAATTAACTCCTTAAACCATAGTTCATAAGTTTGATGGATGATTATGAATAGCAATTCGTCATGCTCCGGGCCATCAGATAGTGGCTGTTGGAGCGCGAGAAGCTCATCAACCTTTAGATAGTTGTTGTAATTAAGCGCCTGCTCGTTGCTCATGTTACTCGGGACTCCCCCACGCCAACTTTCTCGTGCTGCTTGGATGCGACGAGATCTCTAATTCGAGCGAAGCCATCAAAAACTTCTGTGTAGGAGGTTGCTAATGGGGAGATTGCGAGTCGAATCGAATTGGGAGTTCTGTAATCCGCCACTGTATTTGCATACTTACGGAGAGCAATAGAAATGCGCTCTGCATCGGGATGCGCAATAGTTATGTGGCCGCCCCGTTGAGTAGGTGATGCAGGAGTTATCAAGCTAAAGCCGAGCGGTTTTAGCCATTCTTCAAATAACTCAACCATCATGGAAGTACCAGTTGCGCACTTTTTTTCAATCTCATCAATTCCCGCTTCTTCTATCATGGAGAAGGAGGTGTTAATGCAACGTAATCCAATAATTGAAGGACTAGCTATCTGGAAGCCTCGAATTGAATCATCCTTCTCAAAGGTCGGGCCCATGGCAAACTGATCACGTTGCGCAAACCAACCTTGAATTGCAACTTGTAGTTCATTTTGTATTCGCTTATTCACATATAACCATGCCGGAGCACCAGGACCAGAATTTCCATATTTGTAGGTACAGCCAACTGCAAGGTCAACACCATCCCGATCAAGATCAAGCTTTATCGAACCAATCGCATGTGCAGCATCCCAGAGAACTAGTGCTCCGTATCTGTGAACTAAATCTGTTAACGCCTTTACATCTTGTCTAGCTCCAGAGCGGTATTGAATAACCTGGAGGCTTACGAGCGCGACATCCTCACTCAGATATTTTTCAAGGAGTTCTGGGGTAATCAATTCATTCTTTGAAATCGAGGTATCTTCATTATCTATCGTGACTAAGTTCATTCCGTAGGATTTTGCTAGACCTTCGAGTATGTAGCGGTCCGTTGGAAAATTTGCCGTATCTGTGATGATGGTTTTGCGACCAGGTCGAGCCTTCAGCGCCGCCGATGCTAATTGATAGATATTTACACTCGTCGTATCGCAAGCTAAAACCTGGCCAGGTGCAGCGCCCAAAGCCGATCGACCAATCAAATTTCCGGAGTTCTGGGCCTCGTCAATCCAATGGCCCCAACCGACTACTACTTCTCTTCCCCATTCATCATGGAGGAAATCATTGATGGCTTTCACGGTTTCATGCGGAAGTCGACCTAAAGAGTTGCCATCTAGGTAACAGGTATCAGGATCGGTGATTACAAAGCGCTTCTTAAATTCTCGTAGCGGATCTTGTTGATCAAGTGCAACCGCTTGCGAACGCTCCATAAGTGGAGTCTATGACCTAGCCGATTTAGCGCAAGATTCCAATCAAAATTTGAATTCCAAAGAAAAGCACTATGAAGGAGAGGTCTAGCGCAACTGGCCCCATTCGAAGTGGTGGAATGAAACGACGAACAAATGCCAACGGCTTATCGGTAAGGATGTAGATGATTTCAGCTAGCGGCATCAAAATTCCGCGTGGCCGCCAACTCGGCCGGAACAACCGGACGTAGTCGAGAACTAATCGCGCGAAAAGCGCGAGCAGAAAGATGTTTAGCGCAAAAACTATCCAAGAAGTGAAATTAAGCAAGGCTCTCAGCTCTGATTGAAAAAGCTTGCTTGCGCCGCAGCGCTCTTCTCTTCGCCACTAACAATCACATTAGGTGGAGTGAGAAGAAAAACCTTCGAAGTAACTCTTTCAATAGTTCCAGCATGACCAAACACAAGGCCAGAAGCAAAATCAATTAGACGCTTCCGCTCTGACTCTTCCATATCGCTCAAATTCATAATTACTGGATTACCTTCACGGTAATACTCGCCAATCGCGCGAGCTTCACTGTAGAAGCGCGGTGTGATTGTCACGATTCGATCCATCGCAGGTTGTGATTCAACAACCGGGGCAACGCTTAACTTCTGGGTTCGAGCGCTAGGTGCTGGGGTCTTCACAACTGGATTGAGAGCGCGAGTTGGAGCAGGCGCTGCTGAACCATCATCTTCAGTAAGCCCTAGATAGTTCGTCATTTTTCTAAGTCCGTTAGCCATAGGGTTAATTTTAGGGTTTGGGCTATCTTGAACCGAGGATTGAACTTCCGATTCGGATATGTGTCGCTCCATATCTAAGCGCTATCGGGTAATCCCCACTCATTCCTGCAGAAATGAAGGATGCGCTCGACTTCTTGGTGCGCAACCTGAGGGAAAGCTCATAGAGAAGTTCAAAACCTGGGGCTGGGTCTATTCCTAGCGGCGCTACTCCCATCACTCCTGCCAATTCGACGTTTTTTAGGGATAACAAAAAATCCGAAAACTCTTCAAAGTTCTTGGGATCAATTCCGCTTCGATTCTCATTTCCCGTACCTGAATCAAGATTTACTTGGAGGAATACTTGTTGTGACTTTCCCAGCGAGGATGCCACTTCATTGATCTTTTTAGCATGTGATTGATTATCAAGAGAATGTATGAAATCTGCCCACCCAATGATGGAACGGATCTTGTTGCTCTGGATGTTACCTTGAAAGTGCCAGATAACATCCTCAGGTACCGCCTTTGATTTCTCACTACCCTCTTCATCGCGATTTTCACCGAAGTTTCGCTCTCCTAATTCATAGAGAATCTCAACATCGCTAACCGGAAAAGTTTTTGTGACCACAATGAGCGTCGCGGAATCTGGAATATCGCTTCGTATTCGGGTAAGCGCGGAAGAAATCTCCAATTTTCGAGACTCCCTGGCCGAATTACTCATAGCCAAACCACGCCTGCCTGTCTTCCAGTAACTTCATCTCTTCGGTAAGAGAAGTATCCCGGTGTATGGCGGACGCATAACTGAGAAGCCCAAAACTCAATACCTGCGCTCTTTAGTCGAGCCGCAAGACCACCAGCCACATCCAAACACCGTCTCGACTCATCAGTTGCAGCAGCTGGATTCAGTGAAACCACTTCCCGATAAGTACCCAAGTCCACTTCGTAACAGTCGCGACAGATTGATGGACCAATCTCTCCGGTTATCTCCTGATTAGAAACTCCATGTTGATTAAAGACTTTTAATGTCGCTTCAAAGACTTCTGCGACTAGCCCTTTCCGGCCAACATGCACCGCTGCAACTGCGCTCTTTGATTTCAAAAGTAGGGGCGTGCAATCTGCGATCAAGGTAACCAGCGCAAAACCTGGTGTGGTTGTAAAGAGTGCATCTGCGGTTGGAGCGCTCTGCGGATCAGAGTCCTTATCTATGACAGCAACACCGTTGCTATGAACTTGGGTCATAAAGAAGATCTGGTTCCTCGGCAAGCCAATCATTGAGGCGAGAATCTCCCGGTTTTTGGCGACCGCCACCACTTCATCTCCAACATGGGAAGCCAAGTTAAAAGAATCAAATGGTGGGGAACTAACGCCACCTAAGCGAGATGTAAAAAGAGTATTGGCCATCCCGAACCCCTAAGAGTTATTTCATGAAATCTGGGACATCAATATCGTCCTCAGAAACTAACTCCTCGAAAGTTATCCGACGCTTTGGAGCTTGGGCCGGCGCTTCCATCGCTACCTGGATTGGGTCATTTGAAGGTATCGGATCTGCTTGGCCATTTAGACCAGCGGTAGAAAGAACCGGGACGGACAATCGCTTAGGTGCGCCGCCATCAAAACCAGCGGCGATAACTGTTACCCGAACTTCATCGCCTAGCGAATCATCAATTACTGTTCCAAAGATGATGTTTGCATCGGGATGTGCGCATTTGGCAACCAATTCGGCCGCCTCGCTAATTTCAAACAAGCCCATATCAGAGCCGCCAGCGATGGAAAGGAGTACTCCGTGCGCACCTTCGATTGAGGCTTCAAGTAGTGGTGAGGAGATTGCGAGTTCAGCTGCCCGCGTGGCCCGCGCTTCACCACGAGCTGAGCCAATTCCCATTAGCGCCGAGCCTGCGCCATCCATGACGCTCTTAACATCGGCAAAGTCGAGATTAATTAGACCCGGAGTTGTAATCAAATCAGTGATTCCTTGGACTCCAGAGAGAAGTACTTGGTCTGCGGTCTTAAAGGCTTCTGGTGCAGAAATTGAACGATCTGAGATTGAGAGCAAGCGATCATTTGGGATAACAATGAGGGTATCGACTTCTTTACGGAGTTCTTCAATTCCAATCTCAGCTTGAGTGGAGCGACGCTTTCCTTCAAAACTAAATGGTCGAGTAACAACACCAACTGTGAGTGCACCAAGACCTTTTGCAATCTTTGCAACTTCTGGAGCGCCTCCGGTACCAGTTCCGCCACCTTCGCCTGCGGTTACAAAGACCATATCCGAGCCGCGCAACACTTCTTCAATCTCTTCAGTGTGATCAATAGCGGCTTGCTTTCCAATTTCTGGATTTGCTCCAGCGCCAAGTCCGCGAGTTAGTTTTCTTCCAATGTCGAGTTTCACATCTGCATCACTCATAAGAAGAGCTTGCGCATCAGTATTGATTGCGATGAATTCGACTCCCTTGAGTCCTGCATCAATCATTCGATTGACTGCGTTAACTCCACCGCCACCAATTCCGACAACTTTTATTACTGCTAAATAGTTCTGTGGTGTTGCCACGATACGCCTCTCTTTTAACCCTAATTCTCAACTTTAGACTTAGGGTTTCCCCAAAGTGTGCGCGCAAAAGTAGGCGGGTACCTAATAGGTAGCAAACACCGACACGAGAGTTTTGCGAGAAGTTTTTTTTACTAAGAATCAACTATTGGAAACGATTGGCGCCAATGGCGCAGATAAATCAATCCGCTTTACATTTCGATTCGCCTTCAATTCAAGTAATCGCGCCATTACTTCAAATTTAAGCTCTAGTTCTTTGACACTTCCCCAAGAAATATCCAATTCCCGCTCGTTGTAGCCGATCAAAGTCTTAATTGATTCTCTGTTGGGGGCGGTGACGCTTCTTATCTCAGCCCCAATCCCCGGAAGTGCGGCCATCAGGCCAGCAACATCTTCAATCAGAGCGCGATCGGAGGAGCCCAATGAAAGATTGGGCAGAGATAACCAATCCGCATCTCCAGATTTAGCCGCCTTCGCCACCTCACTTTGAGGGACGAAGAAGAATTCAAGGTCAGAGCCAAGGAATCCCAATTCATTTGGATTTGCGCTCCATCTCGAATCAAGTTGTGCGATAGCGGACCTCGGGCTTACCGAAATGCTCACTTTTCCGGAGAGAAAACTTCTTCGTACTTGAACATCCTCTACCCAAATCAGAGTACGCAATCTGCTTGTAATTTCGCGCTTATCGACACGGGCCATCGGTTCGCCAATTACTACTGGAGCTGGGAATTGATTTAGTCGAGCGCTGACTTCTTTAACAATTGACTGATCGCTTTCGGCAATTTCAATACTCTTTACGGGAAACACATTCGACCATCCAAGTAGATAGGCCAGCCCAGAAATCGCGCCAATTGCAGCTATCAGAATCAAACGTCTCATGAAATTGTTTTAGAGATTCTCAACAATTAGCGGCGCGAGTGAGCTCACATCGCCAGCGCCCAAGGTCAAAATGAGATCTCCGGACTTTGCGACTTGAAGAACTTTGGAAATTACCTCAGGCATTGAGGGCTCGTACGTAACCAACTCTTTGGGCATCCGGGAAGAAATTGAGAGCGAGCTAACCCCAGGCAGCCGGGTTTCGCCGGCTGGATATACCTCTAGTAAAAAGGTGTGATCAGCCTTGGCAAGCTCTTTGGCGAAATCTTCAGCAAAAGCCTTTGTTCTTGAGAATCTATGCGGCTGGAAGATAACGAAGACGCGACCACTTCCTACAAAATTCCGCGCTGTCTCTAAAGTCGCCTTAATCTCAGTTGGATGATGACCATAGTCATCAACCACCGTAATGCCATTTGCCGAACCGCGAACCTCAAAGCGACGACGCGCACCCGTGAATTTGGCTAACCCCGCCAGAAGAGGTCCGATGGGTGCGCCTAACTCAGAGCCCATTGCAACCGCCGCGGCTGCATTGAGGAGATTGTGCCTGCCCGGAATTGTTAACTCGAGCTCGCCCCAAACCCTCCCCCGAAAGACTAGGCGGGCTTTACTTTCGCGAGCGCCTAGGAAAATTCGATCGATTAGTAAGTCAGGGTCCCCTTCGGTTCCATACGTGAGAATCTCCACCCGCGAATTCTCGCTTTCCACTCGAGCAATCAAACGCCTTACTCCCTCATCATCGCTACACACGACTAACTTTGAAGAGACTGTGCCAACGAATTTCAAGAAGAGATCATCGATACTCGCTAGATCTTTGAAATTATCAACATGGTCTAACTCGATATTCGTAATGATTGCTCCGAAAGGTTTATAAGAAGTAAAGGAGCCATCCGACTCGTCTGCTTCTACAACGAAAATTTCTCCTGAGCCATGGTGTGCATTTGTGCCTGAATTTCGAATAGAGGCACCGATGGCAAATGATGGATCTAGCCCACAACTTTGAAGAGCTACAGTCAGCATCGAAGTTGTAGTTGTCTTTCCGTGAGTACCGGCGATAGCGACTGACTTTTTATCTACTAATAACTTGCTTAAAGCTTCAGCTCTACCTAATAACGGCTTTCCCGAATTAGCGGCAGCAGCAAGCTCGACATTGTCAGCAGTTATTGCGCTAGAGCGCACAATCAAATCCACGCCCTCGATATGCGAAGCTGAATGTCCAACAAATACCGAAATCCCTATTGTTCTTAGCGCCTCTAACGTTCCCGAATCTTGTAGATCGCTTCCGGAAACGATGGCACCTCTTGCCGCCATGACCTTTGCAATACCGCTCATCCCGGAGCCACCGATTCCGATGAAATGTACGCGTAAACCGCTCCAGTTCATCGGTTTTTCTCACTCAGATTGCCGAGGAGATCCTTAAGTACCAAAGCCGCAATGCGGTTGGCGGCATCAAGGTGAAGCTCGGCTGGCTTCAAATCATTTGTTGCCGTGGCGACGACTCTCTCTAGATTCTCCGTGAGCCAGCGACCCGTAAATTCCTCATTTTTGACCATTATTGCTCTACCTTGATCCACCAGCGCCTGGGCATTATCAACCTGCTCGCCATTTCCGTGTGGCAACGGAACCAGAATTGCAAATCTTCCTACTGTCATCAATTCAGAGCAGGTTACTGCACCGCTTCGTGTAATTAATAGATCTGCAACGCCATATACGGCTGCCATGTCGTGAAAGTAAGCCATCGGAAGATAATCTCTTTGCGGCCGCGGGAGTGGATTGTTTATTCCAACAGCATGGATGATCTGGACCTTCGACTCGGTACTCATCGCGCTAGTAGCTAGATAAGTTTCTATCGCCTTATTCATATGCAACGATCCTTGCGATCCGCCAAAGAGAGCCACTATCGGCCTACTTGGATCTAAGCCAAGGCTCTTTGCTTGTAATTCGCGAAACTTTATCTGCTCCGGTTTAGATAACTTTGCCAACTCTGATAAGGCGCTTCGAATTGGCATTCCGGTCAGTACCGAACCGGCCCAGTTATTTCTTACTTCCTCAAAATTAACCGCTACCAACTTGGCAATATGTCTTCCTAAACGATTAGCCCAACCTGGCTTGGCATTTGCTTCATGGATTGCAATTGGAACTCCCGCAAGCCTTGCGCCAAGGTAGGCAGATGCGCTCACATATCCACCAAAGCCGATTATGGCGCTCGCGCCTTTCAATATCTTCCTAGATAGCCAAACACTTCTCATGATGGCAAATGGAAAATTAATAGCACTTATTGCGAAGCTTCTTGGCATCACAACTTTCGGGATAGAGCGGAGTCTGTAACCGCGTTGCGGCACCAAGAGACTTTCTAAGCCGGTAGCAGTACCGATAAATTCAATCTCTATCGTTGGATCAATTCGCCGAACCGCATCTGCTACAGCGAGCGCCGGTTCAATATGCCCTGCAGTTCCTCCCCCGGCGAGGACGATCCGTTTAGCCATGGGGCTATCCTCTCGCGCTCTTAGCCGCTCGCCGAGCCCGCAGGTCTTCTGCAATCTCTGGATCGCGACGCAAGACACCCAACACAAATCCAATTGCGGCAAAAGTTGCAAGTAGCGAAGAGCCTCCGTAAGAAATGAATGGAAGCGTTACTCCTACTACCGGCATTACGCTTATAACTGTTCCAATATTCATAATTACTTGAACAGCTATCCAGCAACCGATTCCGGCAGTTACGTATCGATCAAAATTGTTACGAGCGCGAAGCGCCACTCGGAAGATTCCTAAAATCAGAATTGCATAAAGAACTAGGACCGTGAGCGTCCCAAGTAAACCCAACTCTTCGCCGATAACCGCAAATATGAAATCCGTGTGGGCTTCTGGAAGATTTCCCCACTTCTGTTTACTAGAGCCTAAACCGGTACCAAGTGGACCGCCAGATGCAAGCCCCATGATGCTATGCGCTTGCTGCCAACCAGCGCTCTTGTAATTCTCTTCGGAGAATGGATCCCAAAAGGCGGAAAACCGACTCAATCTATTTGGACTAGTAACTACAAATGCTGCAAAGCCAACTATGCCGAGGGCAAAGAGGGTTGCAAAGAAGCGCGCTTGCATACCGGCAATGAAGAGCATTCCGCCAACGATTCCCGCAATAACAGCCGCCGTTCCTAAATCATCTCCTAACATCACCAGACCAAGAATTAGCGCAATGCCAGGTGCTACCAACGGAAGCGGATTACTTGATCCTCGTTCGATCATTTTTTGATCGTGGATTCGAAGTCGCAGCGCACACCAGAGAATTAATCCAAACTTGGCAAACTCACTTGGCTGAATTGAAAGACTTCCGATTTGAATCCAATTTGTGTTACCACCGACTGTTTTTCCTAGGCCCGGAACTTGTGGCAGGGTTAGAAATACAGCAGCAAAGATGAGCGCCAGCCGAGCTTGTGGTTTCCAGAGACTCTCCTTCAAATTCATGGCAAGCCAAGTGACCAAGACAGAAAGTGCCAGGAATATCGTTTGACGAAAGACGATTGCAAAAGAATTTCCCGACTCGCTTAGGGCTTTTACTGAAGAAGCGCTCAACACCATAACTATTCCAAGTGCCGAGAGGATGGAGACTGAGCCAAGTATTAGGAAATAGGCGGAGGATGGTTTGGAGAATAAAGAAGCCTTACTTGCCATTTACAAGCTCCTTTACCGCCGAAGCAAATAGATCGCCCCGTTCACCATAATTCTTAAATTGATCCATTGAAGCGCAGGCCGGAGCCAATAAAACGCTTTCGCCTGGTAGAGCTTTGTGGAGCGCAACTTTCACTACTTCTTGCATCAACTCTCTTCCCTTTAAGGCCTTATCTATAACTTGGTATTCAACCAGAGGTGCATGACGGCGTAGCGCATCCTCTATCAATTGCGCGTCGGTTCCAATCAAGATTGCAAACTTGATTCGACTAGCCGCCTCTTTAATTAATTGATCCATAGATGCACCCTTGGCAAGACCGCCGGCAATCCATACCGACCTAAGTTGGGATTTCAAAGCAGCGAGCGCAGCATGTGGGTTGGTCGCTTTTGAATCATCTATCCAAGTAATCCCATCTTTTTCGAGAACAACTTCTAAACGATGATGATCTAAGCGGAATTCAGAGATTGCCTTTGCAATCGAAGTGGCATCGGCACCAACCGATCTCGCCAGAGCCGCAGCCGCCATCGCATTTGAGACATTATGCGGGACGGCTGGTTTTATATCACCTAACTCAAAGAGAACTTCAGCATCGCCAGAAACAAATGCCCGATCAACAATTAGATTCTCAACTAATCCAATTTGGTGTGGTTTTGGGGTTTCAAGAGTGTAAGTGACCAATCTAGATTTGACTTGGCCGAGTCTTGATGCGAGATTCTCATCATCTAAATTCGCTATAAGTGTCTCGCTTAACTTTGCGATAGAGAGCTTCGCATCCGCATAATTATTAAAGCTCCCATGCCAGTCGATGTGATCATCAGCGATATTTAGGATTCCACTAGCCTTGAAGTGGGCTTCGCTGCTCCAGTTAAGTTGGAATGAGGAAAGTTCGAGGACCAAAATGTCTAGATCTGTTTCGGTAGCCAAATCAATCACGGGATCACCGACATTTCCGCAAGCCCGAGCCCTAATCCCGCTCTGTAGCAACATAGCTTCAGCCATCTGCACGGTAGTGGTCTTGCCATTTGTTCCCGTTAATCCCAGCCAGACCTGAGCGGGGTTTAACTCGCTCTTTACCCTCCAAGCAAGGTCGATCTCTGAAATTAATTCGATTCCAGCAGCTTTACTCTGTGAGATAAATGGATGGTCTAGCTTCCAGCCGGGTGAGACGATTCCTAGTTGAAATTCTTCTAATTTAACTTTTTCAAATTTAGTGGTCTCTTCGACGCTCTCATTCTCATCTATGAGAAATGTGGAAGCACCGCGCGAGTCCAAGAAACGCTTGACTGAAGCCCCTGTTACGCCGCCGCCAAACACCAATATTTTTTCGCTGAGTGAATCGACAAAGCTCACGTTAGGCAACCACCCACTGGGCATAGAAGAGTCCAAGACCGGCAGCTACACATAGTCCCGCGATAATCCAGAAACGAATGACGATCGTTACTTCTCCCCAACCTAGTAATTCAAAGTGGTGCTGAAGTGGCGCCATCTTGAAGACTCGTTTGCCACCTGAAATTTTAAAATAGGTAGTTTGAATGATTACCGAAAGGGTGATGATCACAAAGAGCCCGCCGATTGGTATCAACAACAGTTCAGTGCGAAGGGTCATCGCTAATCCCGCGAGCGCCCCACCAAGAGCCAGGGAGCCCGTATCGCCCATGAAGATTCGTGCCGGTGAAGCGTTCCACCACAAGAATCCAGCGCAAGCGCCCGCTAACGCGGCTGCTAGAACTGCCATATCAAGTGGATCGCGAGCGTTGTAGCAATTGTCTACCACGATTTCGCAACGCTGACCAAACTTCCAAACTCCGATAAGTACAAATGCCAGGAAGGACATAATTGCCGCACCAGTGGCCAAGCCATCTAAACCATCGGTTAAATTCACACCATTACTTGTCCCAAGCACCAGCAGAATTGCCCAGAGAATTACAAGAACGAGTCCTAATTTGATAGTGGTGTCTCGTACTGTTGAGAGATATAGAGATAGTGGAGTGTTACCTACTTCATCGGGGAAATTAGTCGCGAAATAGCCGAAAACGCCTGCAACCAGCGCTTGTCCAAAGAGTTTCTCTCGCGCCCGAAGTCCAAGTGAGCGCTGTTTGACGACCTTTAACCAGTCATCCAAGAATCCAACTGCCGCAAGCCCAATTATCAAACCGATCACTAGTAAGGCAGAAGTTGTTACCGGCACTCCGGTTGCCAAGTGAGAAGTGAAGTATGCAGCTAGCGCCGAGAAGATCAGTACCGCTCCGCCCATTGTCGGAGTGCCCCGTTTAACATGATGAGTCTTCGGACCATCATCGCGTATCTGCTGGCCATATCCGCGCCTCGCCAAGAACTTGATAAACAACGGAGTCATGAAGAAACTCAACAAGAAAGCGAGCGCGCCCGCTATCAGAATACCTCTCAAGATCCCGCTCCCATTCTCTCGCTCCAGCTATTAGCTATCTGTTCTGCAGTTACCTCTAAATGCTCTGCTCTTGATGCTTTGACTAAAACTACATCGCCCGAATCAAAGCGCTGTAAAAGTTCAGTTGCTGAGTTCTGATCGGGATAAAAATGAATTGTCGTATTTCGCGAAATCGCATCGGAGATATAGCTCCGCTCGCCGATCACAACTAGGTGATCAATTCCAAGTTCGCCAGCAAGCTGACCAACTTTGCGATGCAACTCTTCCGACTCCTTACCGAGTTCATGCATCTTTCCAACAAAGGCCCAGGAATTTCCACCTCGCTCCTGAGTTAGCAGAGAGAGAGTTCTAAGGGCTGCCGACATACTCTCTGGATTTGCGTTGTAAGAATCATTTATAAGAGTCAATCCATCGAGATCAGTTAGTTCCATCCGCCACTTGCCTGTGTTCTGGTGGGTTGATAGGGCGGCTGCAATATCTGCGGTAGAGACCCCTAACGCAAAAGCCGCACCGGCAGCTGCAAGTGCATTTGGAACCTGGTGGACTCCCAACAATTGAAGTTCAACGTGCTCGCGCCCTTCAGGAGTGACTAAGTCAAAGGCAGGAAAACCTCCATGGAGTTCAAGATCGGCGGCACGAATCAGACAGCTCGTACTCTCACCAAAAGTAATAGTTTTTACCGACGAGTTTGCATTCATCTTGGGCGTGAACTCATCGTAAGTGCCAAGTACGGCAGTTGCCCCCGGTTTTAGACCAAGTATTAGCTCACCCTTTGTCTCTGCAATCTTTGCTCTCGAACCGAATTCACCAAGATGTGCGGTGCCGACTTTAAGAACTACCCCCACATCAGGGCTCGCTAACTCGGTAAGTCGAGCGATATCACCCAGGTGGCGCGCGCCCATCTCAAGAATGCAAAATTGAGTTTTCTCATTGCATTTCAAGAGTGTGATTGGAACGCCAATATCGTTGTTGTACGAACCGATTGGGGCAACGCATTGACCTTGAGAAGAAAGAATCGAATGGAGCATATCTTTTGTTGTGGTCTTACCTTGCGAGCCGGTAATCGCGACAATCTTTAGCGTCGATAGCTGGTTACGTAAATTGGTAGCCAATTTTGCAATTCCACCTAAGACATCTGGAACAATAATGTGAGGGCCGGCAACGCTGCGATTTACTATGGAGAGCACGGCACCATTAGTTAAAGCCGATTTCACAAAATCATGTCCATCTTGTGTTTCACCATTCAGCGCTATGAAAACGGAGCCGGGTGTGACCTGGCGGGAGTCAAAGTGGAATTCTCCGTTAATTTCTAAATCTTCACCGTGGAAACTGCCACCCATGACCTTTGCGATCTGCGCCGCTTTCATCTTCATAATGACCGCTCCGCTAGAGCGCGCTTCAACTCTTCAACATCGCTAAATGGGCTTTTAACGCCGTTTACTTCTTGTCCGGTTTCATGACCTTTGCCCAGAACTACGACCGCATCCCCTTTTTGAGCGAGTTGAACGGCGCGCTTTATGGCGCTTTGCCGATCAATGATCACCTCGCCACCTTCTTTTAAATTAACTCCACTTAACATCTCATCGATGATCTTTTTTGGATCCTCGCTTCTGGGATTATCGCTAGTGAAAATCGGTATATCTGCACCGCTGTTTAAAGCGCTCCCCATCAGCGGCCGCTTAGCTGTATCGCGGTCTCCCCCGCAACCAAGAACCGCAATTATCCGTTCAAAACCTTGTTCTCGCACTGCTGCAAGTACTCGTTCGACGGCATCAGGAGTGTGGGCATAATCAACTAAGACTTTAAAACCGATTGATGTTGTTGCTGGGCCAACAACATTTTCTAACCTTCCTGGTGCACCAGTCAAAGTTGGAAGTGAATTTGCAATTACTAGTGGATCAATTCCACTTCTAAAGGCAAGCGCTATAGCTACAAGAAGATTTTCAAGATTGTGTTCCCCGATTAAATGGAAGGAATTTTCTATTGATATTCCCTCTGGGCCTCGAATTAACAACTCAAATCCAGTAGCGATACGCTCTCGTCGCTCAAAGTACCAGTCAGCTCTTCCATGAATTGAGATTGATTGCTTCGAAATCGCGAGTTCATTCCAGAGCCGCTTTCCATATTCACTATCAATTGAAACTACTCCGAATTCAGCATAGTCATGGGTAAAAAGTGAGCGCTTCGCTTGGAAGTAATTTTCCATGGAACCATGAAAGTCAAGGTGGTCTTGAGTTAGATTGGTAAATCCCACCGCTTGGAAATTAATTGATTTAACTCGTTCCTGGACGAGAGCATGGCTGCTAACTTCCATCGCAACTCCCCGTGCGCCCTCCTCCTTCATTAACGCCAGTAGCCGCTGAAGTTCATCGCTCTCAGGCGTTGTATGTGTGGCAGCAAACTTCTGCTCTCCCACTTGAATACCAATGGTTCCGATTAGACCCGATTTATAGCCAGCAATTCTCCAGATCTGCTCCAGAAGGTAAGTAGTTGTTGTCTTTCCATTTGTGCCAGTAACGCCGGCAACAAATAGAGATTTGCTTGGTTCACCATAGAACCAACTCGCGACTAAGCCGCAAATGGAGCGGGGCTTCGACACTACTAATCGGGGGATGGCAGAAGCGATGCGGGAGGCAACCTCATCGCCTTGCTGATCAGTAAGTATCGCCCTCGCGCCCCGTTCCAATGCGGTTGCAAGGAAGGCACTTCCATGGCTTCGCGCACCAGGAAATGCAATGAATAAGTCGCCTTCTTCTATCTTTCTAGAATCGCTACATACTCCAGTGAACTTCGTGTCAGATTGAGTGGAGGATTGAGTGGAGGATTGAACTCCCAAGAAGTTCGCCAACTGAGAGAGGCTCCGCTCTCTAGCGCTCTTGGGGCGATTCATCAGTGATTTCGCTTTGTTTGATTCTCTTGCGCAGCTTGCTGCGCGGCAATCTTCTTCTTTAACGCTTTTTCATCGAGTGGATAGAGACCATCAGATTTTTCAGTTGGTGGAACATGTTGGTCCTTGAGTACAAAGCTCATTACTTCTTTGAATACTGGTCCGCCGAGGTAACCTCCGTAATAGATTCCCTTTGGATCTTGAATGGTAACGCTTGCTACAAATTTAGGTTTATCTGCTGGAGCAAATCCAATAAAAGAAGCGGTGTATCCTCGATAGCAACCACAACTATCATCCACTCTTCTCGCGGTACCGGTCTTTCCTGCAACTCGATATCCGCTTATCGCAGCGCTCGGAGCAGTTCCCGCCGCGGAAACAACGCTCTCCATCATTAGCCGCAACTTGGATGCCGTCTCGCTGCTGATAACTCGCTGCGAGGATTGCTTATCGGCTGGGGTATATCTTCCTGCCGCATCACTTACTCCGGCAATCAGCGTTGGTGTAACTCTTACGCCGTCATTTGCCACAGTTGCGAAAATTGAGGTGGCCTGCATAGCTGTTACAGAGTAACCCTGACCGAAGGCAACGGTGGGCGCTGTTGTTCCTGACCAATCTTTAACTTCCAAGAGTTTTCCAGTTTCCTCACCTGGAAGTCCTGAGCCAGTCTTTGTGGCGACGCCAAATTTCTTTAGATAGCTATATAACTTATCGTCGGTAATCATCTCGCCAATCTTGATTGATGCTGTATTACTTGATTGCGCAAGCGCTCCAGCCAAGGTCAGCCGTAAGACGGGGTGTGGATCGTGATCTTTAAAGACTTTAATCGAGCGCTTCAATTTATAAGGAACGGTCATAACAGTTTCGGGCTCAACTTTTCCTTCTTCCATCGCCGCAGCAAAAGTCACAACCTTGCCGGTAGAGCCTGGTTCATAAACTTCTTGGACGGAGGGGTTCTTCCAGCGATAAGGGTCTACTCCGTCCGTCTTACCTGGGGTAAATGATGGGTAGGTGGCATGGGCGATAATTTCTCCGGTTGCAGGGTCCATAACAATTACAGTTCCAGATAGCGCGCGGGCCTTCTTCACCGCCTTCGTAATTGCTTCCTGTGCTACCCATTGAATATCTCGATCAATAGTTAGATGGATCGTGTTGCCTTTCCGCTCCTCCGCAGTGATCTTCTGGGTTCCCGGAATTATCGTTCCGCCAGCATTGGAGTAGGTGTACTCGCCATTTACGCCTGCCAAAGTTGAATTCATGCTGTACTCAAGACCAGCAGCGCCACTGCCGGCTTGATTTACAAAACCTACAACGGCAGCGCCTAGCTCACCTTCTGGATATTCACGAGCATAGATTCGCTCGGCGAAGAAACCAGATAACCGCTTGCTAAAACCGTTCTCGGTCTCCATTACAGCGGCGTTGTAGTTTTCAATCGCAGCTTCAAGCTCCCGCCAGATCGCTGGCTTCACACTCTTGCTAATTACTACATATCTTCGGTC
Source organism: Candidatus Nanopelagicaceae bacterium (assembly GCA_018882735.1). GTDB lineage: Bacteria > Actinomycetota > Actinomycetes > Nanopelagicales > Nanopelagicaceae > MAG-120802. The sequence goes on along the minus strand of VERH01000003.1, from coordinate 42,614 downwards.
ACCAATTAATTTCGGATATAACTCAGATTCGCTCATACCTAGAATCGGCGCTGCCAGGTTCGCCAGTTTCTTGGGGTAGTCAATGATTGCCTGATCAACAAGGATTCGATAGGAAATTACAGAGCGAGCGAATTCAACGCCATTGATATCGGTAATCGCCCCTCGGGGCGCCAAAATAATCGATTTCTTGGCGAGCTCGGCATCGGCTCGATTCGCATAGCCTGCCGCCCTTACTGCTTGAACATCAACCAATCGAACTGCGAAGGCGACAATAAGAACCAACGAAATCGCCACTAGATAACGGATCCGGCGTAGCGAGAGCAGTTCGTGTGGCATCTAGGGCTTCACCTTTGCTTCTACTGTTTCGGTGAGATCCAAGAATCGCGGCGTAGTGCTAGGTACCATTCCTAAAGTTGTGGCTCGAGCCGCAAGATTTTCCGGGGTAGAGATACGAGCAACCTCACGGAGCGCGGCTTCACGCTCTTCATTGATTGCAATTGCTTCAAGTTTTAATTCCTTTATGCGAACCGCATCATTACCAAGCAAAATATTGATTCCCAATAATCCAAGTAGACCAAGGGAGAGAATGAACCCAATCAATCCGTAGAAGAGACGATCGCTGGCCTGCTCCCCCGGAGTAGGTTTCAAATCAGGCACTAAACGAAGGACTGCTCGGGCAGAGCGATCCACGACTGCTTTACGTGACTTAGCAACGGCCGGTGCGAGAGCGGATAGCGCCATTAGATCGCCACCCGCTCAATCGCACGTAACCGGACGGATTTCGCACGGGAATTCATCTCTATCTCTTCAGGGCTAGCGCTCTCACTTCCGCGAAAGACAAGTTGATACTTGGCCTTCAAGGAATCAATTTCTACTGGTAACCCTCTTGGGCTTTTTGATTCAGATGCTGCTGCAAAAATCTGTTTAGCGATTTTGTCTTCGAGCGACTGAAAAGACATAATCACCACTCGCCCGCCAACTCTTAATTGTTCAAGCGCTCTTGGAATTGCTCGCTCTAATGTGGAGAGTTCTTGATTCACTTCGATTCGAAGCGCTTGGAAGGTGCGCTTTGCTGGGTTTCCACCAACCCTTCTTGCTGGCGCAGGAATGCTTGCTTTTACTATCTCGGCCAGGTCAGTAGTTGTCTTAAGCGCTCCGGTGTTCCGAGCTTTAATGATGTTATCTACGATTCGAGGAGCGAACCTCTCCTCGCCATATGTCCGAAGGACTCGTACTAGATCTTCCTTTGAATAGTTCTCTAATACATCCTTTGCAGTAACCCGAGAGCTCTTGTCCATTCGCATGTCGAGTGGAGCGGTATTTGAATACGAGAAACCTCGATCAATCTCATCGAGCTGTAGCGATGAGACTCCTAAATCAAAGAGAATTCCATCAACGCCATCAATACCTAGTTCACTTAAGACTTCTGGCATCTGGTCATAAACGGCGTGAACTACTGTGAATCGTGATCCGAATTTAGCTAACCGGGTAGTTGCGAGGCTGATTGCCTCGGTATCTCGATCCAATCCGACGATTCGAAGATTTGGGAATCGCTCTAATAGCGCTTCGGAATGTCCACCTAAACCTAGAGTTGCATCGACAACAATCGGATTTGTGCTTCTATTAATCGATGGAGTGAGAAGAGTGATGCAACGTTCTAACATCACAGATTGGTGAATTATCTTCCCCTCTTTCATCTTCTCCCTTAATTCCTTACCTCTCTTCCTCTGCTCTGGTCACCGCCGGCCGACGGATCTGGGGTTCGAACGGCGCCGGGGAAGGGGCGTCGCTCGCTGAAGGTCGGCGGTGGCCAGAGAAGAGGCCTAAAGATTTAGAACAATCCCGGGAACACCTCCTCCGAGACCTCGGCGAAACCTTTTTCACGATCTTTCAAATAGCTCTTCCATGATTTGCTATCCCAAATTTCAACTCGAGTATTTGCGCCGATGACTACGCAATCTCTTTCAAGCGCTGCATATTCACGGAGTCCATTTGGAATCATGACGCGACCTTGTTTATCTGGAATTTCATCGTGCGCACCGGCAAACATCACGCGCATGTAATCGCGCGCTGATTTTGCAGTTAATGGCGCTTGTTTTAGCTGTTCTGTGATTCGAGCAAATTCACTACTTGGAAATACATATAAACAACGCTCTTGACCTTTTGTAATTACCAATCCATTTGCTAATTCATCGCGGAATTTCGCGGGAAGAATCAATCGACCTTTTTCATCGAGACGAGGTTCATGGGTGCCTAAAAACACTTGATACCTCCCCCGGTCTTGCCGCAGAACCCCCGTTCTGCTTAATTCCCCACTTTACTCCCTTTTACTCCATTTTCAACCACCCCTCTCCATTGTTATGCGGGGGCGAATTAGCGCTCCTCCACTTGATTTTGGGCATAAAAAAACCCGCCTCAAAGGCGGGCCAATAAGTCGGACTTGGGGCGAGTTAGCTACTCACCTAGGTTTCTTCGATCCCAACGCTCTTCGAATCGGGCGCTCCATTTGGGCCCCTTCTTCTCGCGTGGGACTCGATCTTTAAGGCTATTCATTAGCCCTCCAAGGTTTGAAATTGCAAGAACCGCTCCACTTAGAGAGATTGCAAATCCAGCTATTCCAATCAACGGCGTCTGGGAGACCATTCCAGTGAGTAGTCCAAAAATCCCGACGACAATCAATAGGAACCCAACAACGACGCGGGTACGGCTTGGAGTCTTGCCGCTAAAGGCAGAGATTAGGCGGGGGTCATCGGCAGCGAGAGCTTCTTCCATCTCGGCCAAAAGGCGCTTCTCATGCTCAGAAAGTGGCATAGCGCTGACAATAGTAGAAGGAATTGTTGAGGGAAAGTCGAATTACTCACTCACCGCTCAGAGGTGGCTGGGTCATCGCTCCCACCTTCCTGAGAGGGCTCTTCGACAAGGCGCGCTGGTTGGACTGAGCCGCTTCCAAAGCGGGTAATCGCCCTATCGATTGCTTCTTGAGCCTCGCGCCAGCCGCTCTCGCGCTCACCTAAAAGTAATTGTTCGACCGCGCCCTCCTCGTCAACTAAGTTCTCAAGGGAGACTCCGAGAAGTCGAATTCGCGAGCCGTCTAATTTCAGTGAAGTAAATAAATCTCGCGCCACTTCAAATACTTCATGCATCCCATTTATCGGAAGCGGGAGCGTCTTTGATTTAGTCGCGTTCGTAAAGTCAGAGAATCTCACTTTCAACCCGATGGTGCGGGCTCGCAAATCACGCTTTCGCATTCGATGGGTTGCCCGCTCAGATAGCCGCAGCAACTCTCTATAAATCTCTTCGCGATCTTCTAGGTCATATGCAAAAGTCTCAGCAGCGCTGATGCTCTTTTCGGGAGAGTCAGTTATGACCTCGCGAAAATCTCTACCCCAAGCCAATTCGTAGAGAGACTCCCCGGCTCCCTCACCTAGAGCGCGCTTTAAAGTCGCTAGTGGCGTATTGGCAATCTCTCCCACAGTTCGCAATCCCAGCCGTTGTAGCTCCTCATTTGTCTTTGGTCCGACTCCCCACAACTCTCCTACCGGAAGTGGATGTAGAAATGTAAGTACTCGCTCATCATGGATTTCCAGCATGCCATCTGGTTTACATCTTCCAGACGCTAACTTTGCGATGAATTTTGAACTTGCAATTCCCACCGAACAAGTGATCCGCTCTTGCTCCTTAACACGCTTTCTTATTAATGCTGCAATCTCTCTACCTTCGCCGAATAGTCGTCTTGAGCCACTTACATCAAGGAAGGCTTCATCGAGTGATAGTGGCTCTACATGGGGAGTGAAATCAAAGAAGATCTCCATGACTCGGCGGGAGACTTCGGAGTAACGCTCATGATCAGGTGGGATAAATATCGCAGTTGGGGCCATACGTTGTGCTCGCGATACCGGCATTGCGGCGCGAATACCGAATTTTCGCGCTAAGTAATTTGCAGAGAGAACAACCCCTCTTGCTCCAGCGCCTACGACAAGTGGTTTTCCTCTGTATTGCGGGTAATCAAGTTCAGATACCGATGCAAAGAATGCATCCATATCTACATGAAGGATCGTGGAGCGCTCTCTCATAGCTTCACTCACAAGATGCGAGATTACGCCACTTTTCATAGGCATCTAGTAGTCCCCATGCGCCGGTGGCTCGGAGTGAGACTCCACGGGGACCAGTTCTTCTTATCTCCCCTCGAACTAATAAGAGCTGAGAGTTAAGAAGTGTGCTTGCATAGGATTTCTGGGCATCTTCAAAGAAAGTAGCATCGCTACAACCAAAGCCATCATCAAGGGTCACAAACATGACTCGCTTGCCTGATCTTACGGGCGGAGTTTGTAGGGCTACTTTTACGCCAGCAACAAGGACTTCGGATTTAGATCGTTGCTTTAATAGATCACTCGAACGGACTGCGCCAATCTCATTTAGGAAATTGGAGTAGAACTCGATCATGTGATGCGAGATATCCATATTTAGATGCTCAATCTCATGCTTTACCAATTCATCACTTCTTAAATCAGGTAGGCCACTCTTAACTAGTGATGGCGTAAAAGCCATAGTGAGTTGGGAGCTACCGGTTTTACTTGATGAGCGCGACCACTTATATAAATCATTTAAGTGAAGTAAGAGGTCGCGACGATTCAGGCTAGTTTCGTATAAAGAGTCAAAGGCTCCGACCATAAGTAGGGATTCGGTAATCGGTTTACTTACTTCAGCTCTATGGACAAAATCTGCTAGATCTAAGAATGGCCGGGCCTTTATTATCGAATCAATCTCGTTATCGCTTATGCCACTTACATCAGATAGCGCGATTCGAATCGATCCATCCTCCACTCGATAGCTCCTATCAGAGCGGTTGATATCAATCGAGGCGATCTTTATCCCACATTGGCGGACCTCATCGATAATCAATCGCTTTGGGTACATTCCGGGATCATGAGTTAGAACGCCAGCTAGAAAAGCAGCTGGGTAATGGGCTTTAAGCCATGCAGATTGATAGGTAGGTAGCGCAAAGGCGGCAGCATGAGCTTTACAGAAACCAAAGGAGGCAAAGGCGCGCAGCACATCCCAGATTTCTGTTACAACCGCCAGTGAGTACCCGCGAGCAAGCGCAGCAGGAAAGAACCAGTCACAGATAACTTGCTGGCTATCGCGATCACCTAAAGCCCGTCGCTTCTCATCGGCTTCAGCTAGCGAGACTCCAGTCATAGTCGAGATGATCTCGATGACCTGTTCGTGGAATACAACAACTCCCTCGGTATCGCTCAATATCGGGGCAAGATCAGGGTGGATCATTGATCTTGGTTTCCAACCTTGTCGACTATTTAAGAATGGAGTGATCATGTCGCTCTTGACTGGGCCAGGACGGAATAAAGAGATATCGATTATTAGATCGTTAAAGCTCTCGGGTGCGAACTTTCCTACTAGTTCACGTTGTCCGGGGCTCTCGATTTGAAATAGGCCTAAAGTCTTAGTTGATTGGATTAACTCGAAGGTTGCGCCATTATCAAGAGGTATCGAATCAATATCTATCTTCTTGTTAGTGGTCCGCTCTATCTCGGTAAGAGCATAAGCAAGAGTGGATTGCATCCGTACCCCAAGGATGTCCAGCTTTAATAAGCCAATTGCTTCTACATCATCTTTATCCCATTGGACCATTGGGTAGCCGCTCGCATTCTTTTCAATCGGAGCGCGGTCATATAGACCGATATCTGATAAGACAACAGCGCAAGGATGCATTGCAAGATTTCTTGGGAGCCCATCTAGCCGTTCAGCCAAGCCAATCGCCATCCGCCAAAGTGGCGAAGTGAGATTTAGGCTTTTAAGTTCCGGTAGATTTTCTAGAGATTTACTTATATTTCGCGCTCTTATATGGGGTAGCGACTTTGCTACTAGATCAATCTCCATTGGCGGAAGTGAGAGCGCAGCTCCAACATCGCGAATTGCATGGCGAGCACGATATGTATCAAACATCGCAACAGTTGCGGCTCGCTCTTTGTAGAAATCAAATACTTGATCGTAGATTTCAAGGCGGCGAGCTGATTCGACATCGATATCAATATCAGGAAGAGCGGCTCTAAGTGGCGAACAGAATCGCTCCATGAGAAGTCCGAGTGATAGTGGTTCCACGCCAGATATCCCAAGCAAGTGGCAGACAAGTGAGCCCGCTCCGCTACCCCGAGCTGCTACTCGAATTCCAGAGTTACGGGCGCGATCGGTCACATCTGCGACAGTTAAGAAATATGACTCGTAGCCAAGGGTCTTGATTATCTGTAACTCTTTTTCAAGTCGATCAATTACCTCTCTATTTTCTTGGTAATTCTCTTTTTCGCCGTACCGCCAACTGATTCCGGAGTAGCAACGCTGCCTTAATTGGCGGACGAGCTCTTCATGGCTAGATGCGCCAACAACGCTTGGTTCCGGGAGGTGAATTGAGCCGATTCCGATATCAATTCGTGGTGACAGTTGGGCCGATTCGGCCCACTCTCTAGTTGCTCGAAGTAGAAACTTTCCACTCCGCTCCCCGGCTGCTCTAGCGATACTTTCCGCTAGATAAGCCATCTCCTCGCTGCTTTTTAAGAAGGCCTCGGCGTTCTTACGCTCTACGACATTGCGATGAAGTGGAAGGAGATTACGAGTTGCATCCAAGATATCTGCGATAGGAGCATCGGAGCGCTCTTTCATTCGAACGGCATTACTTAATACAGCTTTTAGATCGTTATCTCTAGCAAACCCAAGCGTCCTAGCAGCATGTGCGGTAGAGCGGACTCCCTCGCTCTCTAGATGAGAGACACACTCAAGGGCTTGATCTTTAAATATATCTCGAGTCTTATTTAATATTGCGAGCGCTTTATCGTAACGGCGCGAGAGAATTGCTCGACTAACCTCAGAGTTTGGTCCATGTAATAAAAGAAGATTTTCTGTGTAACTTTGATTAGCGGTAAAGAAATCAGCGCCTGGAGGTGAACTAAGTCGCTTTAGCGCTGTTACTAGCCGAACTAATGAGCTCCAATTATTTGGAGTAGCTAGAAGTGTTAACCTAGATTGATTCTCATATTCGATATCTATTCCGATAATCGGAGCGATTGAATTTGATTCACAACTTCCAGCAAAACGGATAGCGCCAGCGAGAGTATCTCGATCAGTTAAGGCGAGCGCATTCATCCCTAACTCGCTAGCTCTAGTAACAAGTTGATCGGGAAGATTTGTTCCATATTTAAATGAGTAGCCACTTGCTACATGTAGATGAGTGAAGCTCATGTTTTTAAGCTCATGTTTTTAAGCTCATGTTTTTTTAAGCGCTGGCAGATCTTGATGTGGGCCTTATCCGCCAGATTGGATTACGAGGATCGATAACCTCTTCGCGTTCAATCTCGAAAGTCGCCATCGTTCCAATCGGCGCCGCCTCAACTCGCCAGAGAATCCGCGCACCATCATCGGGGCGATAGAAGCCATCACTCGCTCGATTCCACCAACCACCGGATTCGCGCCAAGAAGATAGAACGGCATGGATACGGAAGCGCTGGCCGCGGAAGGTGAACTCGACCGGTTCGCCGCCTATTAGGTAGATCTGGGGTGGGTTTTCGAACATTTGTTCGAACCCTAGCGAAGGGGCCCGACAGGCTGCAAATACGGCCGGGCATATGGCCGAAAATGTTGACCCGTTAGACACGAGTCGCTCGCCTCTTCTTCATCTAGGCGGTGCGAGTATCCGCCCGTGATCACACACAAGCCATCCACGTCCGCCCAGGGCAAGTCCCTCCGCGTCCGTTTATCCGCACTCGCTAGCTCCCTCGCGCTAGTGACCTCCGCTCTCGTAGTGCTCACTTCCCCGCAGGTTTCGGCAAATACTTTTGCTGTTCCTGCAGCACCGACAATTACTAACGCATACGTAACCGATTCCGGTATCCGTGTCCGTTTCAATCCTGTTAGCGCATCCCCTGCCGTAACGCACTATGTCGTTACTGGCGGACAAGGATCATGTCCAGTAGTTGTACCTGCAACCACATCCGGTTCAGTTCGACTACCAATTCTTGAAGGACAGTCTTCTGCTGCTGTCAGCGTCCAAGCAGTAAATGCTTATGGTTTCTCAACTGCTGCGAAGTGGAGTAAGACTTTCGCCGCAACTGATCTCGCTAAAGTTGCAAAGACTTCCGCAAGAAATGTTCAACTACTTGCACTTAGCGATTTCCATGGCGCACTTGAAGGCTCATCAACAAATGCTGGAACAGCTCTATTGACTTCTGCATTTGCAAATGAGCGAAAGGCTGTTGCATCAACTATCACCCTCTCAAGCGGTGACAACATTGGCGCAGCTCCGGCAATCTCTAGCGAATTTGAAGAGCTGCCAACTATTGAATCAATGAATTTGATGAAGTTTGATGTCTCTACATTTGGAAATCATGAGCATGATAGAAATATTGCTCACGTCCAGAAAGTCATCGGAGCTTCTGATTTTGCTTGGGTTGTCTCCAATTACAGCTCACTTGACCCACTCAAGTCTGGCTCCAAGTCAGCCAAGAGTTATGTAATTATCGATCGCGGCGGCGTAAAAGTTGGCGTGGTTGGCATGAACACCGATGAAACTCCAGAAGTTATCTTCCCTGGAAATCTTGACTACACAGATGCCAGCGGCGCAAAGAAAACGCTAAAAATCTCCGCGTCGGTTGCTGGAGTGAATCAAGCGATCAAAGATGCTAAGGCGGATGGCGCTGACATTGTGGTGGCGCTACTTCACTACGGCTGGTCTGAGAATGCTGAAGGAGTCGCAAAAGGTCAACTCGTTGATCTAGCAAAGGGAATCAAGGGTGCAGCAGCAGTTCTTGGTGGCCATAGCCACCAGCGCTACAGCAGCATCGTTGGAACTTCGGCTCGCTACGGTTCAACTCTTATCGCACAGACCCCGAATGCTGGCGTCGGCTACAACCGAATCCAACTCTGCGTTAGCGGAAGCAAGGTACATGGCGCATCGCTCGACTATGTGACAACCGCTGACCTCAAGGGAGTAACCGCCGATACAGCTGGCGCGGCGCTAGTTAAGAAATATAAAGATCAACTAGTGACCAAACTTGATGTAAAGATCGGTCAAGTCTCTGAACTATTCCCACGTGGTGGTACACCTGCTGTTGAACGCGCTGGCGAAACACCGATGGGTAATTACTTAGCTGATTTGATGCGGAAGGAATTGAAGACTGATCTCGCGCTAACAAATGGCGGCGGTCTACGCGATACCTTCCCAGCAGCTACCTACAAAGTTGTCGATACAACTTACAAGCGTCCAGCACCCGGAGCTACCGGACCATTTGATGTAACTCTTGGAGATGCAATCTCAGTTCTTCCATTCGGTAACTCAGTTGCTGTTGCAACGATTACTGGAACGCAGCTCTGGGCAGCGCTTGAAAATGGCGTATCACAGCATCCATCTGGAGGTCGTTTCCCACAGATTTCCGGTTTCAAGTTCTCCTTCGACACTTCTAAAGCAGTTGGTTCAAGAATCACTGCTGTTACCAAGCTCGATGGAACTGCAATTGCAAAGGATGCAAAGACTTACACCGTAGCCACAAATGACTTCATGCTCTATGGAGGCGATGGTTACACGATGCTTAATCCTTCAACCGCTAAATTCCCTGGCAAACTATTGCTAGATATTTTGGTTGATGGAATTAAGGCCGATCTTGCCGCTAAGCGAGTCACCCAGACTCCTAAGGCTGATGGCCGCATCACCAAAGTAGGTTAATTAGTAAGGAATGAGAGAAGCCGCGCCTCGAAAGGGGCGCGGTTTTTCTTTTGCGACACGCGAAGATAGTTGAAATTTCAATAAATTTGGTTTAATCTTCAATTACCTGTCTCGAAAGGACTAAAAGTAAATGGATATTCTCCTAGTAATCGGTCGAGTGCTCTTTGCGTTGATTTTCATCAATTCCGGAATCGCGCATCTGACCAAGCTCAATGACATGACTGGATATGCTCAATTCAAGAAGGTCCCGGCTGCGAAGTTGGCCGTCATTGTGACCGGATTGATGTTGATCATCGGCGGTCTCTACATTGTCTTTGGCGTGTATGCCGATCTTGGCGCTCTATTGCTAGCAATCTTCTTGGTGCCAACTGCATTCATGATGCATAACTTCTGGACCATCCAGGATCCACAGGCTAAGCAGGGCGAGATGATCAATTTCTTCAAGAACCTCTCTCTTGCTGGCGCCGCCTTAATCATCTTTGTACTCGTTGGAAGCGGAGTTGATTTCGGACCTTCAGTTACAGATGGATTCTTTAACCTCTAATTCAAAAAGTCTTACAAATAAGACCCCTGGTATCTCAGGGGTCTTATTTATTTCAGGCTACCTTTATCTCGTGGAAATAGTCCTAGCCATAATCTGTGGCGTTGCAATCGGTTCAATCTTGGGCTTTGTCGGCGCCGGCGGATCGATGGTGGCTGTTCCTATGTTGATTTACGTCTTTGGCATGAATCCAGTTCAAGCAACAACTGCTTCACTCATAATTGTGTTTAGTGGAGCGCTATCTGGCGTGCTCTCTAAGTTTAAAAGTAAGGATGTACTCGTTCGTGAATCCCTCTCAATTTGGGCAATTGGATTAGCAACTAACTTTGGTGGCGCATATATTCTTCCAAAGATTTCTGATTCGATAGTTCTGACCGGCTTTTCACTCGTTCTCATCTCTGCTGGAATCTCAATGCTGCTAAAACCACCTACTGGATCTAGTGAGCGGAAGATGCCACTTCCGGCGTTGATTGGCCTCTCGCTGTTGGTAGGAGCTCTCACTGGTTTATTTGGTATCGGCGGTGGGTTTATCGCAATCCCAATCCTGGTTCTCTTTTATAACGTCTCCCCTAGTAAGGCAGCTGGAACCTCGCTCTTCATAATCACAATTAATACGCTCACTGGATTCTTTGCTCATTATCGCCACTGGAACGAAGTTTCATGGGAGATTCCAATCCTCATCGCTGTGATTGCAGTCTTTATCTCAAGGTTGGCCGCTAAACGGAGCACTTCGATGAGCCCACAATCACTAAAACGCGCATTTGCTTACACCGTATTTGCCATAGCTGCATTTACGCTTATCGAGACTTGGCTATTCTGAATAGAATCTAGATGTGGATGGCATATTAGAGAAGGCTGCAGTCAAGCGTGCCGCCGAGGCGATTAAACAGCTTCAAATGTCTGGTGAGATAAAACTCCTCTCCGACAGCGCACGAACTGCTCAAGATGCCGCAACCGCACTTGGTATTCAAGTAGGACAGATCGCGTCCTCAATCGTCTTCAAACTTCCTAGTGGCAATCCGCTTTTAATAGTGACCTCAGGCAGGCATCGCGTAAATACTGAATTAGTAGCAAGTGATTTAGGAGTGGCTCAACTTGGAAGAGCTGATGCAGATTACGTCAAAAATCTTTCGGGATTTTCAGTTGGCGGCGTCGCGCCCGTAGGTTGGCTAAATCAGCCCGAAATTATTTTGATTGATAGAGCGCTCGGTGAATATGTGGAAGTTTGGGCCGCTGCTGGCCATCCACATACAGTCTTCCCAACTACTTTTGATGAACTACTTCGGGTCACGGGCGGAACTGCAGCGGTAGTTGGTGATTGATGCAACGCCTCAGTCATAGAGTCTTTGGTGATGGTGAACCGCTATTACTCATTCATGGGATGGGATCGGCAAGTACTGCCTGGAAGTTGATTCAAGATGAGCTCGCAGTTAATTTCAAAGTGATTACCGTGGATCTGCCCGGACATGGAGATACTCCGTTGATTAAAGGTGCGCCTATGGATCCTCATAGCTTGGCACTTGCCGTGTTACATGAGATGAGTGAATTGGGAATTGAAGAATTCCATGTCGTTGGGAACTCACTAGGCGGATGGGTTGCGCTAGAAATTGCAAGCTCTTCTCCTAATCGAGTGAAAAGCGTTATTGGACTCGCGCCGGCGGGGCTATGGCTAAACCCTTATAACGTGCGGTATCCAGCAACGGCGCTAGCAAGATTTCTTGCCCGCTCCACTAGCAAATTCGCGCCAACAGCGATGCACTTTGAAGCAGCGCGTAAGTTGGGTTTTGCCGATGTGAGCCCTAGGTGGAATGAGTTCTCATATGAGCTCTGTTTAGACGCAGTAACAGCCATGGCCAAAGCAGATGGCTACTACCCAGCGTGGGATGGGATGTTGATGAAACGCTTCGACGGGAAAATACCAGAGCACATTCCGGTGACTATTATTTTTGGTGATACTGACCGCACCCTCCCTGAAACTACTTGCCAGGAACGCTCTATCGCGCCAGCACATGCAAAATGGATTATTTTTCCTAATACCGGACATGCGCCAATGTGGGATAGCCCTCAAGATGTAATTTCCGCAATTAGAGAGACCACTAAGTCGAAATGACCACCAAAATCTATTTCTGGAGAGTTTCAAGTAAAGACATTCTCTGGGCAATATTACGAATGGCTCTCGATCGAAGAGCGTTAAGAAGAAATTCCAGCATCTCGTTTTGGAAATTGTTGGGAACTGGAAAGGGTGAGACGTTTACACCTCGAGATGCAGATCCAAGACGTTGGGGACTTCTGATAAACATCGAAGAAAGTTCGCTAGCCGATTTTGAAAGTTCTAGATTGATGAAGCGCTGGAATGAGAAATCAATCGATAGATTCGAGGCAACGCTTAAGCCAATCGCAGTCCACGGTAAATGGTCAAAGAAGAATCCTTTTAAGTCAGAAATCGCTCCAATAGATTGGAGTGGCAAAGTCGTAGCAATCACCAGGGCTCGAATAAAGTGGCGTAAGAACTTTCTCTTTTGGCGTTCAGTACCTCCAGTAACAATGAGCTTAAGAAGCGCACCAGGTTTGATTAGCGCTATTGGAATTGGCGAGGCACCGCTTGGACTACAAGGTACTTTCTCTATCTGGGAAGACCCTAAGACAATTAGTTACTTTGCCTACCGGGGTGAGGCTCATAAAGAAGTTATTGCTGCTACCGCGCGTGAGAAGTGGTACGCGGAGGAGCTCTTCGGCCGATTTGCGCTAGTAAATTCATCCGGAGTGCTTTAGTCGGCGATTAAGGCAGAATTGACCCGTGTCGATTCGCAACTTCCGACCTAGGCGCGATTCGCGTCGTCGTATTACTCCATTTCAGAATTTTCTGCTGATTGCGGTTTTGACCGTTGCCATCGGGCTACAGATTTCTTATCCACTTCTGGATGGCGAACCGCTTCGACTTGTGACCATCTCAACTGTGTATTGGGGCGCTGGCGCAATGTTGTTGCATGCGCTCTTCGCTTATCGCCTAACTTACGCCATACGTTTTCTAACAATAACCTTTTTCTATGCGCTCATTGTTGAACAAGTAGGGATGCGAACTGGTTGGCCATTTGGCACTTATGAATATTCGGGCTCGCTGGGATATCAAATTTACGGAGTGCCGCTGGTTGTTCCATTTGCGTGGTTAATGATGGCGCATCCAATCTTTCTCGCCGCACGGAGAATCGCGCCTAAATGGGTCTTCCTAGTTGGTGGTTACGGATTAATGGCGTGGGATCTCTTCTTAGACCCACAGATGGTTTCAGCCGGGAGATGGACTTGGGAAATTTCCGGTTCAACTGTTCCATTCCAACCTGAAATTCCAATCTCAAATACCTTCGGATGGCTTTTGACCGGAATGGGTTTGATGGCCCTTCTTAATTTCGCGCTACCAAAAGAGCGGCGCTCGCTTGGAGCTAGCCGCGCAGTCCCGGAGTTCTTCCTTATGTGGAGCTGGTTGGGTGGAATTATTGCCAATCTCTTCTTCTTCGATAGACCCGGAGTAGCTCTCTTAGGCGGTTTTGCCCTTGGCATAGTGGTGATCTGGTATTTCTTATCAGTGAAACTTGGGCGTAATGACTGATGGATCAACTTTCCCAGACGCTTATCGCATTAGTACTTTTCTTCTCTCTTTTTAATTTCTTCACCGCTCGCTCCATTAAGCCAACAGGATTGCCTATACCTGAATCCGTTGCGCTCCTAATTCCGATGAGAAATGAGATATCTAACGCCGAGGAAGTGCTCGCCACTGCCTTCGCTCAAGTTCAACTCGACGATTTTAAGGTTCGGGTAATTGATGATGGGTCAACGGATGGAACTGCTGAGGTATTGAGGAAAGTAAAGGACCGGCGCTTTGAGTCAATCAAGTCAGCGCCTTTACCTAATGGGTGGTTAGGCAAGAATTATGCGCTACATCAACTTGCAAATCTAAGTAATGAAGAATTCTTAGTTTTTATCGATGCAGATGTCAGGCTAGAGAAGAGCGCAATCGCAGACTCGATCGCTTTACTAAATAAGCAAGGCTGGGATTACATCTCGCCATACCCGCGCCAAATAGCGAGCGCCCCGCTTGCCAAATTAGTTCAACCATTACTGCAGTGGTCATGGTTTGCATCTTTGCCACTTAGATTCGTTGAGCGGAGCAAGAACGAGTCAACTGTTGTGGCTAATGGACAATTCTTCATAGTTCGCAATGCGAGTTACCAAAGGGCTGGCGGTCACGACGCTATCAAGAGTGAAGTTCTAGATGATTTGGAACTAGCGCGTTCGCTCAGGCGATCGGGAGGTATTGGTTCGGTTGTCGATGGATCAAAGATCGCAACTTGTGAGATGTATAAAGACTCAGATTCGTTAATCGCCGGATATTCAAAGTCCCAGTGGCGCGCCTTCGGTGGAACCATAGGAGCCTTTGTAGCAATGGGCATCCTCTTCTTCTCATCCATCTATCCAACAATCGCTGCGCTGCAAGGTGAAACCTGGGGAATATATGGCTTCTTTGCCCTTTTCCTATCAAGACTTCTCGTCGCCTTAAGGACTAGATCAACGATAGTTTCTGCACCGCTTCATCCCATCGCAATAGCAATCTGGATTGGATTGATTATTAGATCATTGCTTTACAAGCGAAGTGGACAGCTTCAATGGCGCGGCAGGTCAATATGAGCCATCACTTTCCAACTAATGCTCCGAAAAATATTGTTGTTATTGGCGGCGGAATGGCGGGCCTTGCCAGCGCGGCACGATTGGCGAAAAAAGGTCACAAGGTAACGTTGTTTGAAGCAGGAAATAAGTTAGGAGGAAAGTGCCAATCTGAGAATATTGATGGCTTTGTATTTGATACTGGACCTTCCCTGCTTACGCTACCAGCGGTTTATCGAGATTTATTTATAAAGACAGGTAAGCGCCTTGAGCATCTCGTTGAGTTACAACCAGTTGACCCTTCCTTTGAGTACATATTCCACGATGGAAAACGAGTTGTGTTTCCAAATCTCTCTCATAACGGAACTGTCAAAGCTATCTCGGACTCCTTTGGTGCGTCAGCGGGTAATGATTGGCACCGACTCCTCGCTAGAGCGGAAGCGATGTGGGAATCTTCTCGAGAGAGCTTTATTGAAGGCGAACTGAAGAGTTTATTGCCATTTCTAAAGCGGAAAAGTTTTTTCCATGATTTATTCACGATTGCGCCGTGGCGTTCTTTACGTTCTCTGACAGAAAGTTACACGGAGAATGAGTATCTCCGAAAAATAGTTGATCGATATGCCACCTATACCGGTTCTGATCCTCGTAAAGTGCCTGCAGTTCTCTTGACTATAGCTTTTGTTGAAGAGGCCTTCGGGGCGTGGCACGTAAGTGGTGGTATTGGAACTCTCGGAATCAAACTATCTCAACGCGTTAGGGATCTGGGCGTTGAGATCCACCTGAATTCGCGGGTGAGTGCCATTAAAACTGAGGCTGGAAGAGCTACCGGCGTTACCTTGGCCGATGGCAGAACCTTTGAATGTGATGTTGTCATTTCAAATTCTGATGCCTCGGAACTTTATGGCCAACTTGTTAAAGAAGAGCCGAAAGCAAAGAAGGCGCTTAATAATTTGAAGCGAGCCACTCCCTCACTTTCTGGCTTCTCACTTCTGCTCTCGTTAAGAGGTAAGAGCGATATTAAGCATCACACAGTTTTATTTCCCAAAGACTACGATGATGAGTTTGATGCAATCTTTAGTCGCCATGAGCCGCCAAAGGACCCAGCAATCTATATCTGTAATCCACAAGACCAAACCATGCTGCCCTCCCCCGATCACGAAGCGTGGTTTGTGCTAATAAATGCGCCGCGACACGATCCAGCAAACGGAACAGATTGGGATCGCGCAGGATTTAAAGAGGAATATGCCGAACACATCATCTCTTTATTGGAGCGCAAAGGAATAAAAGTGAGAGATCGCATCATGAAGATGGAAATAAGGACTCCAGCAGATTTAGAACGTGACTATCGCGCCCCTGGTGGTTCTATCTATGGAACTTCAAGTAATGGCATGCGCTCGGCATTCCTCAGAGCAAGGAATCGCTCCCCGATTGAAAATCTATATTGTGTTGGTGGCTCCGCTCATCCCGGTGGGGGCTTACCGTTAGTCGCTCTTAGCGCTGAGATTGTTTCAGCCGCAATCGAAGCAAGTTAAAGAGCATTAGCGCGCTAGTTACTTGCATGGTTGCCCAGACCCACGAAGCCAATTCGAATAAATCAAAACCAAAGAGCCTTCCAATTAGCGGAATAAAAATCAGCGTGGCTCGAACTGGCCGTTCGCACCAAGTTACGAAGAGAACCTGATTAACTCCAAGTCCGCCAACGCGCGCACGAAGGTACTCTTGAACAAAGGCTGCTAACCAGGCCGTTACAACTACTTGCCAAGGAGCGCCTAAGAGATAGAGCGCTATTGCCCATAACCCTTCAACTAATCGGTCTGAAACGCTATCCACCAGAGCTCCAAATTTTGAGCTCTTCCCAGTAGCAATAGCGACAGTTCCATCTATTCCATCTAATAGAAGTGAGAGGACTAATAGTGCAATCGCCGAATGGCTCTCAACAGCAAGTAGAAATCCGGCCGCGGCAAGGATGGAGAGTAGCGACAATGAATTTGGTGAGAACTTCAAGAGTATTAATGGTCGGGAGATGCAAAAACTTATATTTAGCCAAGCGCGCACAATTCCTTTAACTTCAGCGTCACCATGAAGCGCGCTCCAATTAGAGAATAGCTCTTCCTTTTTAAGTGCTCTCTTCATATTCTGATTCATCGAAGGCCCACACGTTTTACAATTTCAATTGTCGAATCAGCAGAGTTCATGGTGTAGAAGTGAATCCCAGGAGCGCCCGCAGCAATCAAAGCTTGAGCAAGCTCAGCAGCAATTGCAACACCCTCGGCTTTGACCAATTCAGGGCTAGGTTCAAGTTGGTTTATTCGAGATGAGACTTCTTGTGGGATTGGAGTACCACTCAAAAGTGCCATCCGCTCCAATTGTTTGACATTGGTGATTGGAAGAATTCCAGCAATCAATGGAAGTTTTGAATTCCTTGCTCGAAGACGCTCTTTGAGTTCTAAATACTTTTCAATGCCGAAGAAGAATTGCGTTGTGGCAAAGCTTGCTCCTCTTCGCTCTTTCTCTAGTAGCACTTCGATATCTTGATTTAGGTCACTTGAAGCTGGATGCTTATCTGGAAATGCCGCAACTCCAACTTCAAAACCTAGTTCGCGAGCAAGTGATACGAGTTGATCAGCATGATCTAATCCCCCGGCCGTACTCTGCCACTTAGATGCAGGACCGCCTTCGGGATCTCCTCGCAATGCAAGGACCGAAGTGATTCCGGCGCTGCCATAATTTTTCAATGTTTCTCGTAATTCTTCTTCGGTGGAACCCACGCAAGTTAGATGCGCAACTGTTGGAAGCCCGGTTCGCTTTGTAATCTCGCTAGTGATTCTTATCGTGCGATCCCGAGTGCTTCCGCCTGCTCCGTAAGTCACCGAGACGAAGTCAGGTTTATAAGGAGCGAGCGCATCTAGTGACGCCCAGAGGCGCGCCTCTCCTGCCAAATCTTTTGGCGGAAAGAATTCGACTGAGAAAGATGGAGTGCTCGGCATACGGGTTGAGGGTACCGTTGCGCTGTGGTTTTGCCAGGAATCTCAGAGATTCGTAGCGCTATTGATGGCGAATTGGATTCATTTACCCGGAGTAGAGCATCCGAACTAATGGCTATTGATGCTCATCTAAATCCGGTAGCCGAAGCGCTATCTGAGTATGTCTTAGATGGCGGAAAGAGATTTCGACCCATCTTTGCTTATCTTGGATTTCTTGCTGCAGGTGCAACCCCTTCGCCGCAAGTTCTCAAAGCCTGTTCAGCTCTAGAACTAGTGCATGTTTGCGCGTTGATTCACGATGATGTCATGGATGGCTCTGACTCGCGCAGGAACAAGCCCGCACTACATAAGAGATTCGAAGGGCTTCATAGCCAGTCTGGTTATTCCGGCAATTCTGAGAGATTCGGTCAAGCTGCCGCCATTCTTTTTGGCGACTTAGCGTTGGCATGGAGTGATCAGATGATAAGCGAATCTGGAATAACTGAGCTCCAAGTAAAGCGAGCTATTCCGATTTTTCATGAGATGCGAGCTGAGTTGATGGCGGGCCAATACTTAGATGTCTTAGAAGGTGCGCTCGGTAAATCAGATTTAAATCGCTCAAGGAAGATTGCTCGCTACAAATCCGGAAGATACTCAATAGAGCGACCGCTTCGTTTCGGCGCAGCGCTCGCTGGAGCAAGTGAATCGTTACAGCAATCTCTATCTGACTTTGGTCTTCCCTTGGGTGAAGCCTTCCAACTGCGGGATGACATCCTTGGAGTATTTGGTGATTCCAAGGTAACTGGAAAGCCTTCCGGCGACGACATTCGTGAGGGCAAGCGGACGGTATTGATAGCGATGACTGCTGAGCGTTCGGATTCGAATGTTCGGGAGAGAATAGAACGCTCTCTAGGTGACTCAACTCTCAACTCATTTCAAGTCGCAGAAATCCAAGGATTGATAGAGGATTCGGGTGCGCTCGCTGAATGTGAAGAGTTGATTGAACAGCTGTTAAATCAATCTCTTTCCGCCCTCGAGCATCCAGAAATGGACATCAACATTGCAAAGTGCCTTGAAGATATGGCTCTTGCTGCTACCAAAAGAAAGAGTTGAAATTTAAATGCGTAGAGTGAAAGGCAAGCGCGATCGAGTTGTAATTGTCGGCGCCGGACTCTCTGGGCTTAGCGCTGCGCTGCGATTGGCAGGAGCCGGACATGAAGTAACAATTCTGGAACGCGAGTCGGTTCCCGGTGGCCGCAATGGATTGTTAAAGAAAGAGGGATACTCCTTCGATACCGGTCCAACTGTTTTAACTATGCCTTCACTCATAGAAGATGCGCTGAATTGTGTGGGTGAACGATTGGAAGATTGGCTCGAGTTAATGCCACTCTCACCGTTATATAGAGCTTTTTATTCAGATGGCAGCATCCTTAATGTTCACGCCGATACATCCAAGATGGAAGATGAAATCGCCCAGGTAATTGGTGGCGATGAGGCTAATGGCTATCGAAGGTATGTGGACTTTGTAACCAAGCTTTATAAGTATGAGATGAACGATTTCATTGATAAGAACATTGATACTCCATTTAATCTCCTAACTCCCAATCTCGCGCGCTTGATTGCAATAGGTGGGTTCCGCAAACTCGCACCTAAAGTCTCACAATTCCTAAAGGATCCAAGAACTCAACGGGTCTACTCATTCCAAGCAATGTATGCCGGGGTATCCCCACAGCAAGCGCTCGCAATCTATGCGGTGATTGCATACATGGATTCAGTAAACGGTGTCTTCTTCCCGAAGGGTGGAATGCATGCTCTACCTCGAGCGCTTGCCGGAGCTGCGACCAAACATGGAGTAAAGATTCATTACAACTCGAAGGTAACAGAACTTGAAAAGAGTGGCGCGCGCGTCACTTCTGCAATTACCGAAGATGGCTCCCGCTATTCTTGTGATGCCATAATTTTGAGCCCAGACCTTCCAGTTGCATATCGAGATCTCCTAAACAAGACTCCTCGACGAGTACAACGATTGAATTACTCCCCTTCTTGCGCGGTTCTACTTGCTGGCTCAAGCAAGCGATACGACCATATTGCACATCACAATATTCACTTTGGTGACTCCTGGGATGGAGTATTTGAAGAATTGATTGATGAGAAAAAGCTAATGACTGATCCAAGTTTGCTGGTCACAGTTCCATCTCACGATGATCCACAACTAGCGCCGAAAGGAAAAGAGAGCTATTACGTCCTCTTTCCTACTCCGAATTTAAGCGCTGACATTGATTGGAAGCGTGAAGCGCCTCGTTATCGAGATGAGATGGTTCGAGTGATGGAGTCACGCGGATATACCGGCTTTGGTGATTCCATAGAAGTTGAACATCTGACCACGCCTCTTGAGTGGCAGGCAATGGGACATGAAATGGGAGCGCCTTTTGCGAGTGCGCACACCTTTTTCCAAACCGGTCCATTTAGGCCCGGGAATATGGCTAAAGGCTTTGAGAATGTCGTCTTCGCCGGAAGTGGAACACAGCCTGGAGTGGGTGTTCCGATGGTTCTAATCTCAGGAAAGTTAGCTGCAGAGCGAATAACTGGAAATGGATGAGTTAAAAGCAGCAGGCATTAAAGATGAAAACCTGCGTCAATCCTACTTAGAGTGCAAGCGCCTCAATTCACAACATGGAAAGACTTACTTTCTAGCCACTCAACTACTTCCTAAGAGTAAGCGGCCCTTTGTTCATGCTCTCTATGGCTTTGCAAGATACGCTGACGAAATCGTTGATGATTTAGATTCAAAACTCTCTCCTCATGAAAAGCGTGAAGAGCTAGAGCGATGGAGCTTTCAATTACTTCAAGATATTAAAGCCGGAAGAAGCGATGATCACATCGGCAGGGCTCTAGTAGATACTGTCCATCGATTTGATCTTCCGATTTCTTACTTCGAGGCTTTTTTGCACTCAATGGCCATGGATCTTTATAAGACTGAATATGAAACTTTTGATGATCTAATGGAATATGTCTATGGATCAGCCGCGGTGATTGGACTTCAAATGGTCCCAATCCTTGGCACTCTCCCGGGTCAAAGGGAAGCGGCAAATCAAGCGGCGGAAAAGTTAGGTATTGCCTTCCAGTTAGCAAACTTTATTAGAGATGTTAACGAGGATCTCGATCGAGGTCGTATATATCTCCCCAGTCGCGAGTTAGCTGAATTTGGTGTCAACCGGGCCATGTTGGAGCGGAGGATTCTCACCCCAGAGATTATTGCTGCGTTGAAGTTTCAGATTGATCGAGTTCAAAGGCTTAAGCGAGAGTCTGATGAAGGTATCGCGTTGCTTTCCCCTGAATCACGGCCGTGTATCCAAGCGGCGAGTGAGCTTTATTGCGGAATTGTTGATGAAGTGGAAAAGATCAATTATGAGGTCTTTAAGTATCGAGCAAAGACATCAACGCTAAGAAGAATCAGTGTTGCTCTACCCGCTTGGATTAGAGCGATAAGCGCCCGCTAGTCGCGCTGAATTCCTTTACGCCCCCAGAAAATCCAGAGCGACATAGTCAGAGTTACCATTGAGAAACCAAAGAACAAATCCTCTACTGGCGCTGACGCAATCCGCCATCCAATAATTACTTCTTCACTATAGCTTAGGATTTTGCGCGAGGTTAACCACCAATTTGTGAGTAGCTGGAAGAAGATGATAATCGCGTATGCAGTCCAATAGGCCTTCTTCTCGAGCAATCGAGTCTTAAGGAAATATCTATCAATAACAATTACCACCAG
This sequence comes from Candidatus Nanopelagicaceae bacterium, assembly GCA_018882735.1. GTDB lineage: Bacteria > Actinomycetota > Actinomycetes > Nanopelagicales > Nanopelagicaceae > MAG-120802. The sequence continues at coordinate 20,958 of VERH01000003.1, read as the reverse complement.
AACACTCAGTATCGCTAGTTGTGTATAGGTCACTTCTCGTCACCAAATTTCCAATGTGGTTTCTGCGTTCTGACGGCCTCAATAGTTAGTAATGCGGCAAGCGGAACTACTATAAAGAAGAGGAACTCCTCAAGCGGCACGCCCTTCGGTCCGAAAATTCCAACAACTTGTTTTTCGTCAAACCACCAATGCCCTTGAGCGACCGCGTAGTAGTCCCAAATCAGAAAAATAATGGAAACTGGCAAAATACTTAGCAGGGCGCGCTTCAATCTCCGCAATACTCCAACTTTTAAGAAGACCTCAAGCCAGATGGAACCGATAAAGGTAAAGGTCAACATCGCAAAGTAAGCGAACTTGAGCACGGCTTATGCTAATCTTCTTTTCAATCGGGAGCCAAAAGTTGGCTGAGAGGACCTTCGGGTCGACCGTCGCACCAGTTCGGTAATGCGAATTGGAAAGGGGTTCAACATGAATACATTTTTCACAGCCTGGGAATATCAAGTCTCATACCTCGAATTTGCCTCCGTAATAACCTCATTAACAGCAGTGACTTTGGGCGCTCGAGGCACTCGATGGGCCTGGCCTTGGTGGATTCTAAGTAGTTCGCTCTATGGTCTCTTCTTCTACAACGTTGATTTATTTGCCAGCGCGATTCTGCAACTCATCTTTATAGCTGCTGCAATCTGGGGATGGTTTGGTTGGAAGCCAACTGGAGTTGAACCGCGTTATATGACCACAAAGGAGAGAATGATCTGGTCTTTAGCAGCGCTAGCGCTATGGCTCATCGCCGCTCCCATGCTGGCAGAGATTGGCGCTGCTGCATCATGGCCCGACTCACTTCTTCTGGTTGCAAGCGCCGTAACCCAGTTGATTATGGTCCGTCAATTCCATGAGACCTGGTCGCTATGGTTTTTAATCAACTTATTCGGAACTTGGCACTACGCGCGGCAAGAGTTTTACTTCACCGCACTCTTATATTTAGTCTTTGCTCTCGTAGCTATCTATGGATTATTCAGATGGCTGAAGATAAAAAAGTAACAAGTACTTCCCTCGAGGAGATCTTGGAGCGGCTAAATGCCGAGGCGCGTAAATCTCCATTTAGTCGAGCGATCTCGATTGACGGTCCCGCGGGCTCGGGCAAAACAACTCTGGCACGTCGTATTTCGGAAAACTATAAAGGTGGCCCAGTACTAACCGTTCATATGGATGATCTTTACAACGGTTGGGAGGATGCACTTACTTCACAATTAACTCGCACGCTCGTTAATCAAATACTTACTCCTGCTACCCAGGGAAAGGCACTTGGTTTTCGAAAATACGATTGGCTAAATAAGTCATTTGGAGAATTGATCTCACATCCCGCTCCAAATCTTTTGATTTTAGAGGGAGTTGGTTCGGGACAAAAAGCAACTAGGGCATTTACCGATGAATTGATCTGGATTGATATTGATCTGGAAGTAGGACTACAAAGAGTCCTTCGAAGAGATGGTGATTACCTCGAAACCGAGATGCGCATTTGGCAAATCCGTGAGCAAGAGCACTTCAAGAGCGAAAACACTCGGGATTGCGCCACAATTCGAGTGGATGGCAACTTCTTCATCTAAAATTCGGTTGTGTCTGATTTAACTGGCGAAGTTATAGATAGTCGTTACAAGTTAAATCGCGTTGTTGCTTCTGGGGGCATGGCCACAATTTATGCCGCTCTAGATCTTCGCTTAGATCGACAAGTAGCAGTAAAAATAATGCATCCCCACCTCGCTCAAGATGAGAAGTTTGTAGAGCGATTTATCCGAGAGGCAAAGGCGGCAGCCTCGCTCTCACATCCAAATATCGTTGCGGTGCTCGACCAGGGATGGAACCAAGGTGGAACACCATGTGTCTTTATCGTCATGGAGTTAGTTGAAGGCGCGACCCTGCGCGACTATTTACATGAACAGGGACGGATTCCCCCAGAACGTGCAATTCCCTTGATCATTCCCGTAGCGAGCGCTTTAGCGGCTGCACATAAAATTGGAATAGTTCATAGAGATATCAAGCCAGAAAATATCTTGGTTTCTAAAGAAGGCCGGATAAAGATTGCCGACTTTGGGTTAGCGCGTGGAGCCCTACTCGGAAGCACCATGACAGCCGAGTCAAGTGTGATTCTTGGAAGTGTTTCTTACCTCTCGCCTGAGCAAGTTCAGCGAGGAATAGCTGATGCGCGAAGTGATGTGTACTCACTTGGGATAGTTCTATTTGAACTATTGACTGGAGAGAAGCCTTACCAAGGTGAGGATCCTGTTCAAATTGCCATCAGGCATGTAAATGATCGCGTACCTGCTCCCTCAACATTAAATAGCGCGATTACACCTGAATTGGACGCCCTAGTCCTTCGGGCTACTGATGTGAATCCTGATAAGCGCCCTGCTGATGGTGCTCTGTTTTTGGAGGAGCTACGTACGCTCTCTGAGAAATTGGATCCAAAGAAGAGACAATTGAGTTTGGAGTTGGATTTACCACCTTTGCCACTTAAGCAACCTGTGCGTGAGCGTCAAAAAGAGCCACGCGCAAAGAAGGCTAATACCCAGAATTCAGATAAAACCGAGGTTAACTCAGAGAGCGAAAAGGAGAGTTCAATGGCGAAGCAGAAGTCGAAAGAATCAAAACGTGCCGTTTCTCCTAGAGTTAAGCGGAATCGCCGGATTGCATCGCTAGTCGTAATGGCGTTGCTCTTCACCTCTTGGTATGTCTGGGCCGGACCTGGTTCAAAGGTCGTCGTGCCCTCTCTTGCTGGCTTTACCGTGAAAGATGCGCGCTCTGAGTTATCTGATCTTGGATTGCGCTTAGAAGTTGGCGTTGAAGAATTTAGTGAAGATGTTGGTGAAGGCAAGATCATAAAGTCAGATCCTGCTGGTGGTGGCCGCGTTGACCCAGAAGGCTTGGTTACTGTAATCGTCTCTAAAGGTAAAGAGCGTTTCATAATCCCCGATTTGGTTGGGCTTAAACCAGATGTAGCGCAAGAATTGATAGAAGAAAACAAGTTAGTTGTTGGTGAGATAGTTGAAGAGTTCTCAAGTGATTTGCCTAAGGGTTTAATTCTTAGGACTACGCCTGTAAGTGGCGAGCGAGTTAAGCGAGATACCTCGCTAACGCTCTTTGTTTCCAAAGGAGTTGAGCAGATCTCATTAGGAGAATACAAAGGAAAGAGTGGCGAACAAGCGCTTAATGAGTTAGTAGAAGCAGGGTTTGAAGTTAAGACTCAATACATCTTTAGCGAAGATCTTCCTGCTGGAGCGGTTGTCTCCCAGACCCCAGGTAAGGGCGAGGCTGATAAAGGCAGCACAATCACTTTGATTGTGTCAAAGGGAACTGAATTTGTTTTTATTCCAAATGTCTTTGCTTTAACTGAAGCTAAAGCAGTCGCAGCGCTTAAAGATCTTGAGTTAAAGGTTGTTGTCAAGAAAGTTGGCAATAAGAAGACAAAAGTTGTTACAAATATCGCTCCTAAGGTCGGTAGCAAGGTTAAACGTGGCTCTACTGTGACAATCACAGTAGGGTGATGGCGTGAATAAGCAGGCAAGTACGGGAGTGAAACGCCCCTTAATCGGAGCTCATGTTCCTACTTCTGGTGGAATGGCAAAACGTTCCATCGAATATGCCTCAACTATTAAGGCTGAGGCGATTCAAGTCTTTGCCTCCAACCCGCGTGGCTGGGCAATGCCTGATGCAAACCCAGAAGCAGATTCCGCATTTCGTCAGCGAGCGAGCGAACTTGGAATTGAAACTTACGTTCATGCACCATTTCTCATAAACCTTGGCTCACCTACAGAAGGAACATATAAGAACTCAGTCGCCTCAACTTCTTACTCGCTCCGACGTGGCCGCGAGATTGGAGCGCTCGGAGTCGTAATTCATACTGGCTCTGCTGTTGATGAAGCTCACGTGCCCAAAGCTTGGAAACAGATAAAAAGTGGCGTTATGCCAATCCTAGAGAAGTTAACCGATGAGGATCCCTGGCTACTGCTTGAGCCCACCGCTGGTCAAGGCCAATCTCTTGTGAAGAAGTTAGATGATCTTAAGAATTACTTTGAGGCATTGGAATGGCATCCAAAAGTTGGAGTTTGCCTGGATACCTGCCATGTATTTGCAGCTGGCCATGACATAAAAAGTAAGGGTGGAATGACCAAGACTTTAGATCTCCTGGTAGAGGTAGCGGGTAAAGAAAGAATTCAATTGATTCATGCAAATGATTCGATGGATGTCCTTGGCTCTCTAAAAGATCGACATGCAAACTTAGGTGAAGGCGAAATTGGAACCAAGCCATTTGAAGAGCTACTTAGCCATCCAGCTGTAATTAACGCTCCCCTAATTCTTGAGACTCCAGGAGAAGAACCCGAACATGGTCGGGAAGTCGCACTTCTTAAGAAATTACGAGATAAATAAGTGGCTCTGGTTCTAGCGCCGTGGGCGCTCCTTGCTGTTGCAGCAATGTGGGGAATCTCCTTTGTTTGGATGAAGGACATCCTCGATCAGCAAGATGTCTACAGTTTCTTAGTCTCTCGGTTCATAGTCGCAGCGCTAGTGATGTTGGTTGCCAATCCAAAGGTCTTAACAAGAATTAATCGTGAACTGTTAATCAAGGGATCATTAATCGGCACAGCACTTGGCCTTGGATATATTTTCCAGACTTTAGGCTTAGAGCGGACCACTCCGGCAATTACTGGTTTCATAACTGGCCTATACGTTGTATTGACTCCGCTAATTGGAGCCTTGATACTAAAAGAGAAATTAACTATCCAAGCCTGGTTTTATATCGCACTTGCAACTGTGGGCCTTGGGGTTCTCTCAATAACCGGCCTGTCTATTGGAACTGGGGAGCTATTTGTCCTCATCTCTGCATTTCTATTTGCTGCACACATTCTGTTGTTGAGTCGATGGAGCAAAGACTTTGATGCATACACACTCACCTTTGTGCAGCTAGCAACTTGTGCGGTCGTTTCTGGGGTGCCAGCTTCAATAAATGGTTTCGTTGCGCCACCGGATACCCAAGTCTGGTCGGTTGTGGTCTTTACTGCGGTCTTTGCGACCTTCTTCGCTTTCGTAATCCAGACCTGGGCACAAGCTCGTATCTCCGCTACAAAGGTCGCCGTAATTCTCACTATGGAAGTTGTCTTTGCCGCCCTCTTCTCGGTCGCGCTAGGCGCCGAGCCACTAACTTTACGGATACTTATTGGTGGCTCTATGGTTCTCGTAGCAATGATCATGATCGTCCAACCGAAAGTCACTCCTGTAAAAAATGATAGTTGATCTCCGCTCCGACACGGTCACGCGCCCATCCGATGGAATGCGCGCTGCAATTGCTGCCGCGCCGGTTGGAGATGATGTTTACAGCGATGATCCAACAGTTAACTCGTTGGAAGAACGAGTAGCGGACATGTTCGGTAAAGAAGCTGCTGTGTTTACACCTAGCGGCTCACTTGCTAATCAGCTTGCAATTCGAACTCTAGTCTCACCTGGTGAGGAATTGTTATGTGAGAGTAACTCTCACATAGTTCGAGCTGAACTTGGCGCAGCTGCAACGTTTAGTGGAATAACCACAAGAACTTGGACTTCTAAGCGCGGACTACTTGACTCCCAATCTGCTTTAGAGTTGGCACGTCCAAATTCCGGGCCATATTTAGTCTCCACTGCTGCTATCGCAGTAGAAAACACACATAACTTTGGCGGTGGCACAGTCCAGCCAATCTCTGAGATTGAGAAGTTGGCACAATCCGCTAAGAACCTCGGCTTAAAGCTTCATTTGGATGGCGCTCGAATTTGGAATGCACATGTCGCATCAAAGGTGGCTCTAAAGGAATATGGAAAACATTTCGAGACTATAAGCGTCTGTCTCTCTAAAGGTTTGGGCGCTCCAATTGGTTCACTCATGATTAGCAGTAAAGAGAGAGTAGCGAGCGCTCGAGTATGGCGTAAACGTTATGGTGCTGGAATGCGCCAGGTCGGATTATTAGCTGCAGCTGGCCACTTCGCGCTAGATAACAACATCGAACGTTTAGCAGATGATCACAAGAAGGCCAAGGTTCTTGCAACCGCATGTAATGAGATTGCGCCCTTAATTGTGAATCCAGATGAGATTGAGACAAATATTGTCGGCCTTGATCTAGCGGGTTCTACTTGGAGCGCCGGCGAATTTGCAGAAGCCGCTAAGAAAGAGGGTGTTTGGATAAGCGCTTTGGGGCCAAAATATGTCCGGCTAGTGACCCATATGGATGTTGATCAAAATGGCCTTAACAGCGCGGTAGAGGTTCTAAAGAAGTTACTTGAGCGCGCCTTCGTGGCGAAGTAACCATTCTTTTACCTCTAAACCATAGGCATAATTCCCGAGAGCGCCCCCGGTCTTTACGATTCGGTGGCAAGGAACAACTAGCGCAATTAGATTTCTAGCGCACGCGCTTCCCGCGGCCCTCACGGCATCCGCAGAACCAGCTCGCTTTGCAAGTTCACCATATGAAATTGTCTTGCCAGGAGAAACTTTGCGCATTGCCTTCCATGCAGATTGCGAGAATTTCTCACCAGGTTGGCGAACGGAAATTCCATCTAATGCTTTAAGTTCACCCGAAAAATAATCTTCGAGCAAGTCAGTAATGATTGGTAATCGCTTCACTTCTGAGATTCCTTGCTCGCGATCCTTTTCATCTAACTGGTTGGTTAACTCCTTGAAGTTAGAGAATCCAGCTGCAAGTAATAGATGCTCGTGTGATATCAGATAGAGCGAACCGATTGGGGTCTTTAGCGTCGCCCTACTGAGCATTTTGAAAGCCTACGCCTACCTACTTGGTTCGGAAAGTCGTATCTACTTTCGATCTCGAAGCATTTCTGCGAGCAAGAAGGCGAGTTCAAGGGATTGCGTGTGGTTTAGCCTTGGGTCGCAGGCAGTTTCGTACCGCGTGGCTAAGTCCTCGTGAGAGATTTCAGCGCCACCGCCAACACACTCGGTTACATCATCTCCAGTTAGCTCTATGTGGATACCGCCTGGGTGAGTCCCCTTCGAATGATGCACCTCGAAGAATCCACGTACTTCATCTAGAACATCATCAAAACTTCTCGTCTTATACCCACTAGGAGCTTCATATGTATTGCCGTGCATCGGATCGCAGACCCAGAGAACGCTCTTTCCGCTCTTTGATACGGCATCAATTAAAGGTGGCAGAACGCTCCTTATGTTCTTCGCCCCCATTCTTGTAATGAAGGTTAGGCGACCTGGTTCATCATCAGGATTCAACACATCGAAGAGTGAATTGATCTCTGCGACGGTTGTCTTCGGTCCTAACTTGACTCCGATTGGATTCTTGATTTTCTTCGCGAATTCAATGTGAGCGCCATCAAGTTGTCTTGTGCGCTCCCCAATCCAGAGAAAATGCGCTGATACATCATAAGGAAGTCCGGTCCTCGAATCGATTCGTGTAAGTGCTTTTTCATATTCAAGAATTAGCGCTTCGTGCGAAGAATAGAAATCAACGGTTTTAAATTCTTCTGGATTAATACCGGCAGAGCGCATGAAATCCAGTGCCCGCCCAATCTCCTTTGCGAGAGCTTCATAGCGCGCACCTGTGTGAGAATCTTTGATAAAGCCCTTATTCCATTCGTGCACTAAACGTAAATCGGCAAATCCGCCTTGAGTGAATGCTCGTACCAAATTAAGCGTTGCCGAAGAGGTGTGATACACCTTTACCAGCCGAGCCGGATCTGGGGTCCGAGCAGATTCGGTAAATTCCAAATCATTTACTGCATCGCCCCTATAGGCGGGAAGTTCGACTTCACCGCGCTTTTCGATGTTATTACTTCTTGGCTTCGCAAATTGTCCTGCCATTCGACCAACTTTTATGACTGGCATGCTTGCGCCATATTGAAGGACTGCCGCCATCTGCAAAATTGTCTTTATACGATTTCGAATCGAGTCAGCTGTTGCTCCTGCAAATGTCTCCGCACAATCTCCACCCTGTAACCAGAATGCCTCACCTCGAGCAGCTTGGGCGATCTTTGCTTTTAGGTTGTCGCACTCCCCAGCAAATACCAGTGGCGGTAGCGCTTTTAACTCTTTAACCGCAATCTCAAGCTTGGCTCGATCCGGCCATTCTGGTTGTTGCGCAGCCTGAAGTGAGTTATCGAAGAGTGACTCAAGTGAGGCTGGGGATGAGACGTTCATAGGAGAAGGTTAGGTAGAACCGCGTTATAGGCGCTACTTGATTATCCGAAGAAGACTTCTGCTTCAGCAAGTAGGCGTGGATCTACTGTCTTCAACTTATCGGTCGCAGACTTCAAAGGTACCCGCACGATATCGGTTCCATGTAGCGCAACCATCTTGCCCCAATCGCCTTCATGTGCAGCAGTAATCGCATGAAGTCCAAAGCGCGTGGCAAGTACGCGATCAAATGCGGTTGGCGTTCCACCTCGTTGGATATGGCCAAGAATTGAAGTACGCGCTTCTGCGCCGGTCCTAGTTTCAATCTCTTTAGCAAGCCACTCGCCAATTCCGGATAACTTGACGTGACCGAAAGCATCGAGCGAACCATCTTTAGTTACTAGAGTTCCATCTTTAGGAAGCGCGCCCTCAGCAACAACCAAAATCGGTGCATATGATTGCTGGAATCGCGATTCGACTAACTTACAAACTTTTTCGATATCAAATGGCACTTCTGGGATGAGAATGCAAGATGCGCCGCCTGCGAGTCCAGAGTGCAAGGCAATCCAACCAGCATGGCGACCCATGACTTCAACAATCAGAGCGCGATGGTGCGACTCAGCAGTCGTGTGAAGTCGATCGATTGCTTCGACAGCAATGTTCACGGCTGTATCAAATCCAAATGTGTAATCAGTATTGTTCAAATCATTATCGATTGTCTTGGGGACACCAATTACTTTTACGCCAAGCGCATCTAATTTTGTAGCAACGCCTAAGGTATCTTCTCCGCCAATCGCAATCAGGGCATCGACGCTCATTTTTGTGAGGTTCTCTTTGATTCGCTCTACACCGTTTTCAATCTTAAAAGGATTAGTTCGTGAGGATCCAAGAATGGTTCCGCCGCGAGGGAGGATCCCGCGAGTGGCCTTGATGTTAAGCGGCATTGTTAGTCCCTCAAGCGGACCTTTCCAGCCATCTCTAAATCCGATGAACTCGTAGCCATACTCTTTTTCGCCCTTACGAACTACGGCACGAATAACTGCATTAAGACCTGGGCAATCGCCACCACCAGTTAGAACACCAAAGCGCATTTTTTAACTTCTCCGATGACTCAAATAATTGATCAACTCTGATCCAGAGCGCAATTCTACCCCTACCCCGCTACTCTTTCCGTGATGTCAAAGACCTTGATTTATCTTGCTCACGACAACCTAAATCGCCACAAAGGTGCGCTTAAAGATGCTGATCCGAAGAAGCATGAGGTCATTTTTGTTGAAAGTTACCGGATGCTCACTGGAGCTAGATGGCATAAACAGCGACTCTTCTTCTTACTTTCTGCGGCTCGACACTTCGCTGAATCGTTACGGAAAGAGGGTTTTACAGTTCACTACGAGAAGGCGAGCGATACTGCTACTGGGATAAAGAAGATCTCCGAAAATTATTCTGGGGTAATTGCGGCAGCGCCATCCTCTTATCGCCTCACTAAAAGCCTCTCGGATATTGGCGTTACATTCGTACCAAATGATTTCTTTCTAACTTCAAGAGAAGTCTTTGCAAGTTGGGCTAGTTCTCAAAAATCTCTCAAGATGGAGAACTTCTATCGCTTCCAAAGAGAGCGACTGGATATCTTGATGGAAGGTGGTGAGCCTGTCGGTGGCCAATGGAATTTTGATGAAGATAACCGTCTCCCGCCTCCGAAACTTGGTCATAGCTGGCCGGAGTATCCAGAACATAATCGAGATGAAATAGATCTTGAGGTAATAGCGGAGATCGCGGCTCTGGATCTCGTAGGAAATTTGACCGATAGAACTTGGGGCACAACTAGAGAAGCCGCGCTGGCCCAACTTGATAGATTTCTTAGGAACTCCTTTAAGGAGTTTGGCCCATATGAAGACGCGATGACAACTGAGAGTTGGTCTTTAAATCACTCATTACTCAGTACATACATGAACGTTGGACTTATTAGCGCCGATGAAATCGTTGTCGAGGCTCTAAAGCGATTTAAGAAGGGTGGGGTACCAATTGCCTCCTGTGAAGGATTTATCCGCCAAGTAATTGGTTGGCGCGAATACATAAATGGGCTCTATTGGTATTTTGGTCGTGATTACCGTGATCTAAATGAACTTGGCTCAAGTCGAAAACTATTGCCACTCTTCTCGGATTCCTCGAAGACGAAGATGAGATGTGTGAGTGAAATAGTCGCGCAAATTGAAGATAGATCCTGGGTACATCACATCCCCCGTCTTATGGTGCTTAGCAACTTAGCCGCTCTTGCGGACGTTAGGCCAGCAGAATTCCTCGCTTGGATGCGCGAAGTTTTTATAGATGCAACAGATTGGGTAATGGTTCCGAATGTTATTGGGATGAGCCTTCATGCGGATGGCGGAAAGATGTCTACGAAACCTTATGTCGCGGGTGGCGCCTATATCTCAAGAATGTCGAATTATTGTGGTGATTGCACTTATAACCCAAAGACTCGTACCGAAGAGAACTCATGTCCATTCACAACTCTCTATTGGCATTACATCGCAAGAAATAGTGAGAGATTTAAGAAGAACCATCGGATGTTCCAACAGCTAAGTGGGCTAAAGAAGTTAAGTGATTTAGATGCAACCATCAAGCGGGGTAACCAGGTCATTAAGGGCCTGGAAGAAGGAATAATTTAACGAGTTACTGTTACACCCTTACCAACAACAACTATTCCACCCTCGGAAACTGTGAATCGTTCTCGATCTCGCTCCAGGTTTACACCAATTTGAGCGCCTGGTTCTACTACAACGTTCTTATCTAGGATTGCATTTTTAACGTGGGCACCATCGCCGATCCGAACTGATGGCATTAGAACAGTCCGCTCCACCCGAGCATCCCGGCCCACTAGAACATCGTAAGAAGCAACAGTTCTATGCATCTCACCACCGGCGATGATTGAGCCGGCACCAACTACGGAATCAAAGGCAATACCTCGCTCGGAGAACTTTGCAGGAGGAAGCGACGGTGGGTTTGTAAGAATCGGCCATTTGCGGTTGTAAAGATTGAATATGGGATGAACTGAAACTAAATCCATATGCGCATCAAAATAGGAATCTATTGTTCCCACATCGCGCCAATAACCTCGATCTCTCTCGGTCTCACCAGGGACGACATTATTTGCAAAGTCATAGGCTTTGGCCAAGCCCGCTTTAGTCATTGCTGGAATTATGTTTCCGCCAAGATCGTGACGACTATCAATATCCTCTGAATCAAGTATCAGAGCCTCTTCCATGGCATCGCGCCGGAATATGTAATTACCCATAGATACGAGTGAGAACTCAGGGTTGCCAGGCATCGCGGGAGGATTTTCTGGCTTCTCGTGGAAAGCCTTGATGGTTATGCCATCTTCAGCTAATTCGATAACCCCGAATTGGGATGCTTCGCTTCGCTTCACGCGGATAGCAGCAACCGTAACTCCGGCATCTGTGGCCAAATGCTGTTGATACATCTGATCTGGATTCATTCGGTACACGTGATCTGCTCCAAAAACAATGACGTGCTTTGGATTCTCGTCATGAATCAAATTGAAATTCTGCAAGATTGCGTCAGCGCTTCCGGTGTACCAACGAGGACCTAAGCGCTGTTGCGCCGGAACCGGAGTTATATAGTTACCTAATAGCGTTGACATCCGCCAAGTCGTTGTGATGTGACGATCTAATGAATGAGACTTGTATTGGGTTAGCACTGCGATACGAAGAAATCCTGCATTTACTAGATTTGATAAAACAAAATCAACGAGGCGATATGAGCCGCCAAAAGGAACGGCGGGCTTGGCGCGATCTGCGGTTAGCGGCATCAAACGCTTACCTTCGCCACCAGCGAGCACTATTCCCAGTGGTAGATCTAAGCGCGCCATATCCGAACGATACTCTTGCTTCGTGAATAGCGGGAAGTCACTTTCAGTAGCGCTCTTAACTAGAGAGTGGCCGCCTAGTATCTATGGCGGAGCCGGAGTGCACGTCCGGAACTTGGTTGAGGCGCTCAAGGACACTCTCAAGTTGAGTACCCAGGTACATTGCTTCGGAGCTCCGCGGATAGATGCGACCGGATATGAATTGAAGCCTCCATTTACTGAGATCAATCCCGCCCTGCAAACTTTATTGATCGATATGGATATGGCGCTAAATATTAAAGAAGCTAACCTTGTTCATTCGCATACTTGGTACGCCAACTTTGCTGGATATTTAGCAAGTAAGATTTACAAAATTCCTCATGTGGTTACCGCTCACTCACTTGAACCGCTTCGCCCTTGGAAGGCTGAGCAATTAGGTGGCGGCTATGTGATCTCTTCTTGGGTTGAACAACTCGCCTACGAGAATGCCGATGCCATTATTGCCGTGAGTGATGGAATGCGAAATGATGTCATAAAATCTTATCCGCAAGTTGATCCTAAAAAGATTATGACTATTAGGAATGGAATTGATACCAGTAAGTTCAAACCCACTTTGAACTCATCAATATTGGATAAACATGGCGTGACCACGCCTTATGCCCTTTTTGTCGGAAGGATTACTCGCCAGAAAGGCCTCGCCCATCTCTTAAGGTCTTGGAAATCAATACCTAAGGAATATTCATTGGTGCTTGCTGCCGGAAGCCCAGATGAACCCCAAATCGGCGCTGAGGTTGAATCGCTGATAAGTGAATTACGCAAAGACCGTGAGAACGTAATCTGGATAAAGGAGATGCTTCCTCATGATGAGCTAGTCGCACTTCTTACAGCTGCGCGAGTTTTTGTCTGTCCCTCAGTCTATGAACCGCTCGGAATAGTTAATTTAGAGGCGATGGCATGTGAGACTGCCGTGGTCGCTAGCGAAGTCGGCGGTATACCTGAAGTTGTTTCCGAAAATGAAACTGGCTTACTTGTTGAATTTAGTTCGGACTCAAAGATCTTTGAAAAGAATCTTTCTGAATCAATACTCAAAGTATTAAGTGATGAATCTCTCGCAGCAAGAATGGGAATTGCTGGTAGAAAACGCGCCGTAGATTTCTTTGGATGGGATAAAGTTGCCAATCAAACAATCGATGTGTATCGGAGTCTTATTTAATGTCGCGTAAAGGCTGGTTGCTCTTCAGCCTGGTCGGTCTTCTCTGGGGAATTCCCTATCTATTTATGAAGGTTGCCGTGGAGGAACTCTCTACTCCAATGATTGTATTTTCGCGTTTGTTAATTGGCGCAGCCCTTTTGGTCCCATTGGCGATGCGAGAAGGCTCTCTAAAGAAAGCACTTCCTTATTGGCGTTACATATTGCTCTACGCCGTTTTGGAGATGGTGATCCCTTGGTCGCTGATCACTAGCTCGCAACGAGATCTCTCTTCTGGTGTAGTCGCACTTCTAGTTGCTACTGTCCCAATCTGGGCAACTCTGTTTGCTCACCAGACCGGGGATTCAACCGCCGCACATCGCATCCGAATCTTTGGAATTGTTATTGGCTTGATTGGCATCTCATTGATTGTTGGAATTGAGAGCTTCTCCGATTTTGGAAACTTCGGAGCCCTTGCTCAAGTCTTGATTGCTTCAGTTTCTTACGCCTGGGCAGTAAATATGATTACTAGAAAAGCTCCGGGCGTCTCGGGGCTCGCGATAAATGGCATCGCCATGACAATCTCATCAGTAATTTTTGCACCTTTCGCTTTCTTGAGTAGACCAGACTCGATGCCATCACTTGATGTAACACTTGCAACGCTAGGTCTAGGAGTCTTATGTAGCGGAATGGCTTTCTGGATCTTCTTCCTGGTGCTTGCCGAAATTGGACCTGCGCGAGCATCTTTGGTGGTTTATCCAAACACCGCTGTAGCTGTAATCCTAGGAATAATCATCTTAAGCGAGCCAATTACTCTTGCAATCTTGATTGGGCTTCCGCTCGTTCTTATCGGTTCTTACTTTGCTAGCCGGAGACCTTCTGCACAACCAATTCCCGCTTAATTTATAACTTAGTTATTTAGCAGGCCCAGTTTGGATAGCGCCTTAGGGTCGCTCTGCCAATTTGGTATAACTTTCACGTGTAAAGCTAGAAATACCTTTGAATTCAATTTCTTCTCAATCTCTTTACGGGCTCGAGTTCCGATATCTTTCAGGTGCGCTCCCTTTGCGCCGATAATGATGCCCTTTTGGCTATCTCGCTCAACAATTATCGAAGCGTGGATATCAAAAAGCTCTTTCTCTTCACGTTTCGAGAGGTCATCAATTACTACTGCGATCGAATGGGGAACTTCTTCAAAAAGCTCCGAAATTACCGCTTCGCGGATTAATTCTGAGATGGTCAGTTCTAGCTCTTGATCAGATCTCATCTCAGCTGGATAGAAAGCCGGTCCCTCTTTTGCATGTTTTGCTAATAGCTTTATAAGCAACCCAATCTGGGTATCAGTAAAAGCAGATACAGGGATTATTTCATCCCAGGAAAAGCCGGCTCGTTTTGCCAACTCTGAGGCGGCGATTAGCTGTTTTGGTAATTCATCCTCTTTGCCCATATCAATCATGGTCACAACGCAAATCTTGATAGTACTTTTAGAACTGCCAATTTGTTTTGCGATATATAGATCGCCATCACCAACCGCTTCAACCGCAGGAATACATTGGATGATGATGTCAACATCACCAATGCTCTCACTTACTACTTGATTAAGCGCTGAACCCAGAGTCGTCTTTGGCTTATGCAGACCTGGGGTGTCGACCAAAACTAATTGGAAATCAGGTTCGGTAATTATTCCCCTAATTGCGCCGCGGGTCGTGTTTGGATGATGTGAAGTTATTGCGACCTTCTCCCCTACCAGGGCATTTATGAGAGTTGATTTACCGGTATTGGGTCTACCTACAATTGATACAAATGCAGATTTATGCGTCATCAATGCATAGGGTACATGCACTTTGAGGTAAGAACTCCATCGCATCCGAGACTGATGTGACGATTTCTGCACATCGCTCACCAATTAATCGATGACAGCCATCGCTAGTAGGTGAAGTTATTGGGCCAGGGACTGCGAGAACCACCTTCATCAATTCCGATGCATCGTGCGCGGTACGAAGTGAACCGCTTCTAAATGCCGCCTCTATGACAATTGTCGCCCGTGATAGCGCAGCAATTAGGCGATTTCTTGTTAAAAATCTTTCTGGGCGCGCCTTCTCATTAGGCATAACCTCTGAAATGAGAGATCCGTTAGTAAGGATCTCTTCGAAGAGTCGCTCATTTCCGGCGGGATATCTAACTGAGATACCTGAGGCAAGGACGGCGGTAGTTCTTCCTTCCGCAGCAATCGCACCTCTATGAGCGTGAGTATCAATCCCATATGCGCCACCGCTAATAATCTCAATACCGCGATCTGCGAACCCCGAAGAAAATTCACTTGCGATCCGCGCTCCATATTGCGTTGGATTTCGAGTACCGACCAGCGCGACCGAATCACACTTAGGCGGAGATCCTTTAATGATTATCCCGAGTGGCGGTGAAATTAGGTCATTAAGTGCGTGCGGCCATTTCTTATCCCCTCGAGTTACAAATTCGCCCCCAGATTTACCAACTTCATCTTCAAGGGATGCAACGCTTCGTTCTTGTAGCCGCTTGCGAACTCTTTCGAAGGAGCGTTTTGATGATTTATAACTTGCAGATTCAATCCGCTCAATCACTTCTTCAGCGCCTCTTTCAGATACTTCAAGCGTCCAGAACTTATCGCCAGGATCTGTTGCAAAGAAGAGTCTAAGTAGAGCCAAATTCATTCGCCTGGGATTCCACTTCTTAATAAGAGAGCACGTTCTACTTCAGCCTTACCCGGAACAATTGCTCCAATCATGTCAGCGATGCTCCAGCTAAGCCGGATGGTGCGATGAAAACCTCTTGCGCTCAGTTCCTCTTTATCTAAGAGAGCGTGCAATAAAGCCATTCCATCTTTGCTGGGGCGATATTTCTCTCGAAGGAAACTTGGCGGAATCTGGGAGTTCAATCTAAATGGCTCTTGAGCAAATCTCTCAGCAGCAATCGCTCGCGCTCGAATCACTCTATTTCGAATTGTTTCGCTCCGCTCGGTGCTAGAAGTGGATAGCTCAACTCGAGTTGGGTTCTCAACTCGTAGCCGAATATCGACTCGATCCAAAAGCGGGCCAGAGAGCTTTGCTAAATACCTTCGAACCTGTAGTGAAGTGCATTGACAACCACGACCACGTCCTGCAAATCGCCCACATGGACATGGATTTGCTGCAAGCAAGAGTATGAATCGAGCCGGAAAACTAGCGGTTAGGGCGGAGCGAGAGATAGTTATTGAACCAGACTCCATCGGTTGTCGTAGCGCATCCAGCAATCCGCTATCGCACTCCGGAGCCTCATCGATGAAAAGTACGCCTCTATGGGCAAGCGAACATGCGCCTGGCTTTATTAAGTTACTTCCACCTCCGACTAACGCTGGGATGGTCGTGGAGTGATGCGGAGCAATAAATGGCGGTTCGGTGCTAAGTACATTTCGATCCTTCAGAGTCCCGGCAATGGAGTGAATGCCGCTCACTTCGATTGCTTCGTCCTCATCAAGAGGTGGCAAGATTGTTGAAAATCGCTCCGCCAACATCGTCTTACCAGAACCAGGCGCGCCAATCATTAACAAGTTGTGGCCGCCGGCCGCAGCAATTTCAAGAGCAACTTTGTTTTCTATGTGTCCAGCCACTTCAGACATATCGTGCTTTGCGACTTCTTTGGGGGCATCAATAAGCGTTGGATTCTCGGCGCGAACTCCACTCTCTAAAAAATTAATCACATGAGATAACTTAGAAAATGCAAGAACCTCTAAATCCTTTAAAAGTCCAGCTTCTTGGAAATTCTCCTTTGGAACGATCACCCGCTTTACTCCTCGATCTCTAGCAGCAATAAGAGTTGGGAGCACTCCGCGGACCGGTCGTAAATTTCCCTCTAGTGAAAGTTCACCGAGAAAGAAGGCTTTCGATAAATCGCTCTCTTTTAATTGGCCTGATGCCGTGAGGATGGAAAGTGCTATCGGAAGATCGAAGGCTGAGCCGCTCTTTGGAAGCCATGCTGGTGATAGTGAAACTGTAACTTTTCGATTCGGCCAATTCCTACCGCTATTTAAGATCGCAGCTCTGATGCGATCTCGAGATTCACTTAAAGTCGCATCCGGAAGTCCGAGTAATGAATAAGCCGGAAGGCCATTAGAGACATCAACCTCAATCTCTATCGGTTCGCCTTTTAGCCCAAGAAGATTTATCGAAATTGTGCGGGCCAGGGTCATAAAATCCCCTCGCGATAGTCCATCAAGAACTCGCCGGAGCGGGCCACGAGAATTCCCGCAACATCGATCCGATATCGACTACCAAGCCTTTGATGGGTAGCAAGCCAGGCAAGGGCTAGCCGCTGGATTCGAAATGCTTTCTCGTTATTTATTGATTCGAGTGGATCGCCATGTGAAATGCTAGAGCGCGTCTTTACCTCTACGAAAATTATGGTTCCTTCTCGATCTACTACAACTAAGTCGATTTCACCCTCTTTGATCCGCCAATTCCGATCTAAAACACGCATTCCTTTTGTAGTGAGGGATCTCGCTACGAACTCTTCACCGACTTCGCCGAGCTTTGCTGCATTTGGATTCTTTGCCACGGCGCGAAGGTACGCAGGCTCAAGAAGCGTTGGTGAGAAATCTGTGGAACTGTGGATTACTTGATTAACTTGGCCACATTGGCATAACTCTTACGATGAATTGGAGTAATCCCAAGCTTCTTCATCGCATTGCTATGGATCTTTGTGACGTAACCCTTATGGTCGGCCAGGCCATAACCTGGGTATTTTTGATCTAGCTCCACCATCAATCGATCTCGGTAAACCTTGGCGATAATTGAAGCTGCCGAGATCGTAAGAGCTACCTGATCACCTTTCCAGACCGCGAGATTTGGATAGGACATACCTGGTACTTCATAACCATCGGTTAGTACGTAATCTGGAGTTAAGCCCAGCGCATTAACTGCTCGGCGCATTCCTTCGATATTTGATTTATGCAATCCGGTCGCATCAATCTCCTCAGCTGGGATTTCAATGATTGCATGCCCGCTTACTTGATCAAGGATTACCTGATAGAGATTTTCTCGTTGGATTGGTGAGAGTAATTTCGAATCTTTAACTTGCCGTAAAGATGGATCGTTCGGGTTCTTGAGTATTAGAGCTGCTACGACGAGAGGTCCGGCACACGCACCGCGGCCAGCTTCATCAACTCCAGCAATTACCTTCATGCCGGAATCGAGAAGTCTCCGTTCGATCATCCTGCTACGGGAATCTTCGACAAATCCTTACCAACTTCTAGAATTCCCAGATTAGACAGTGGCCAGATAACAAAGAGCGCCCGTCCTGTGACTTTATCCAATGGAACCATTCCTTTATTGGGATCTTGAGTGTGAAATCTTGAATCTGCACTGGCGCCGCGATGATCACCCATCACCCAGATAAAACCTTTCGGAACAGTCACATCAAACTCGCTATCAGAAGGTTTATCGCCTGGATAGATATAGGGCTCAGTAATCGCAGTTCCGTTCACTTCAATCTGATCGCTAGCGTTACAGCAGACCACTCGGTCGCCACCTACTCCGATTACTCGTTTGATCAGATACTGCTTAGCTGGATCAGGAAGCACTCCAACGAAGACCAGCGCATCTTTTGCAACTTTCTTTAGGCCCGTCTCTTCATTTGTGGGCACGCTGAGCCAATCAGCCGGATCTCTAAAGACGACGACTTCACCGCGCTTGATATCACTAAACAATGCGCCAAATTTATTAACTCCGACGCGATCGTTAACTAAGAGGGTGTTCTCCATCGAGCCGGATGGGATATAAAAGAATTGAACAAAGAAAGTTTTCACAATCATCGAGAGAATTAGCGCCGAGACTAAAAGTATCGGCAGTTCCCGAAGTGCGGAACCCTTTCCGCGAGGAGACATTCCTTAAGCTTGTGGCTTCTCTGAAGACTCTTGCGCAACTTCAACTTCAGCTTCGGCCACCGGTGTCTCAACAACTGGTGTTTCAACAACTGGTGTTTCGACGGCTGGAGTCTCGGCCACTTGAGCCTCGACGACAGGTGCGGCCTCAGCATAAATAGCTTCGAGCTCTTCGCCACCACGTCGCTCACGAATCTTGGCAGCCTTACCGCGAAGATCGCGGAGGTAATAAAGCTTCGCACGGCGAACTTCGCCCTTTCGTACTACTTCAATCTTTTCAATGACAGGTGCATGAACCGGAAATACGCGCTCGACGCCAACACCGTAGGAAATCTTGCGGACGGTAAATGTCTCTCGGATACCGGAGCCACGACGTGAGATCACAAGACCTTGGAAGACCTGAACGCGACTCTTGTTACCTTCGATAACGCGGACGTGAACCTTCAACTCATCGCCAGGGCGGAAGTTAGGGATGTCCTTACGGAGGGAGGCGGCATCTACCGCATCAAGCACGTTCATAATTGAATCCTTAGATAGAGGTTGTTCTTTGCTAGCCGCCGTATCCTGCCATAAGAGCCGGCCGCTGTTAAATCCGGGCTTTTTTACGCTACAACTTTGGAGTTATCGAAGGTCAAATCCGTGTGGGGCCAGCTCCTCGGCAAGGGCCTCGAATAGCCCCGAACCTGCAGCTAAGACGAAGTACTTCTCGCCATTCCAGATTCCCTTTATGTATTTAAATCGTGCGCCTGATTCCTCGGCGATCAAACCCGCGGCCGCATAATCCCACTCATTAACACCGGCTTCGAAATGCGCATCGATGGATCCGGAGGCAACCATGCAGATATCAACTGCGCAAGCGCCAATTCTTCTTACATCGCGAATCTTAGGAAGAAGTTCGCGGATAAAGTCAGCTTGAGGTTTACGACGTTCGATGTCGTAGGCAAATCCGGTAGCGATAAGTGCGCGATTTAATGGGACTTGTTGGTTACATTTGATTGGCGCACCGTTACAGAACGCGCCTTCACCTCGAATAGCTGTCCAAGTCATTTGAATTGAAGGGGCATGAACAACTCCGATCAACCCGCCCACTTCATCTTTAATCGCGATGCTGATACACCAGCCTGGAATCCCATAGAGATAATTGACTGTTCCATCAATTGGATCAATAACCCAGGTGTAACCGCTTGTGCCACTTCGATTTGCGCCTTCTTCACCAATAATTCCATCATCTGGTCGCGCCTTAAGAATTGCGCTGACAATTAACTTCTCGCTTTCGTGATCCATCTGGGTGGCAAAATCGAGAACGCCACTCTTTTGATCAAGTTCAAAATTTGAGGGTCGCTTCATCAATATCTCGCCGGCACTAATCGCTATCTCTTCAGCTAAATCAAGGAGTTGCTGATTAATAGTCATAGTTGAATCTAATCACAAGTAGACTCACCATCATGCTTACCCCTTACAAAAAGCTCTTCAAAGTTCCAGGGGGTTGGCGGTTTTCCTTTGCAGCATTCATTCTCCGGCTTCCAATCTCAATGCTCTACCTAGCAATAGTTCTATTCGTAGTCGCTGAGACCAATTCTTATGCCACTGCTGGCGCTCTATCTATGGCCGCTTCAATTGTGCTTTCAATCGCATCACCACTCTGGTCTCGAGCGGCCGATCAATTCGGACAGCGGCGGATTCTTAGCATTACCGCACCACTTCATATCTTCTTCATGGGTGCATTTGTCTTTCTTCTAAAGAACGATGCTCCCACCATTCTCTGGTTTACATCAGCCCTATTCTTTGAAGCATTCGTCATTGGTTCTGGCCAGATGGTCCGGCGTCGCTGGATTTATGCAATCGGTGAGGAT
>VERH01000023.1 GCA_018882735.1 Candidatus Nanopelagicaceae bacterium | reverse complement strand
GCTGTATCGATTGCTGTTCTGGGCCAGAGCGCATTAACCGCGATTGCATCTCGCCTAAACTCTTCTGACATGCCAAGCACGCACATACTCATTCCGTACTTTGCCATCGTGTAAGCAACATGATTCTTAAACCATTTTGCCTTCATAGATAGCGGAGGCGAGAGAGTAAGGATATGCGGGTTTCGACCCTGCTTTGCTGACTCCTTCAAATGTGGAATCGCAGCTTGAGAAGTAAGAAATGTACCTCTCACATTTACATCAAACATCAAGTCGAACCGTTTAGCTGGAGTTGCAAGAGTCGGAGTCAGGTTGATTGCGCTGGCATTATTTATCAAGATATCAAGACCACCGAATGTCTCTACTGTCTGTGCGATAGCGCTTTCGATTTGGGACTCATCTCGAATGTCACATTGGAGCGCTAGAGCTTCTCCCCCGGCCGCTTTTATCTCCTCAGCAGCTGTGAAGATCGTTCCCGGAAGTTTCGGATGCGGATCTGCGGTCTTTGCTGCGATAGCGATCTGGGCGCCATCTTGGGCTGCTCTAAGTGCGATAGCAAGTCCAATTCCACGCGAGCCACCAGTGATAAAGATCCGTTTTCCCTTTAATGACATCTCGATCTCTCCCTCTTACTTGCTCTTTTTGGATAAGAAGTTCATAAAGGCTTCGCGCGCTTCATCCGATTGGAGTGCCATTTGAAACAACTCACCTTCGGCGCGCATAACCGCACTCACTTTGTCATGAAGCTCGCTCTTAATTAACGCCTTTGTTTGAATCACAGCATTTGGTGGTTGCGCAGCAATCTTCATCGCAATTTCTCTTGCGGTATCTATCGGATTTTCGGAGACCCCGGCAATCAACCCCATCTCAAGCGCTTCGGTTGGGCCGAATGGCTCACCCGTTAAAAAGACCTTGCTTGCACGCTGATGCCCAACGAGCCTTGGGAACAGTAATGAAGATCCAGCTTCAGGTACTAAGCCAAGATTTACAAAAGGCATTGAGAATTTTGTCGCAGGGGCTGCGACAACTACATCGCAATGAAAAAGCATGGTGGTGCCGATGCCGACTGCATTGCCTGAGACTGCGGCGAGAAGCGGTTTAGCGAGATTATGAATTGCGCCAAGAAAATTCATCACCGGAGAGCCCTCTTCATGAGGTGGAGCATTTAAGAAATCAAACAAATCATTGCCCGCTGTGAAATTTTGGGAAGAGCTCGTTATTAATACTGCTCGAACTCCAAAATCGCCATTGGCCTCGTTGATTGCATTTGCGAGGGTTTGGTACATGTCGCGGGTTATGGCGTTCTGTTTCTCAGGGCGATTGAGCGTAAGAGTTAGAATTTGGTTGTCAGTACTTGCTAGAACCTCGCTCACCCGGGCATCCTAGCCGGAGAGCTGAGGAGTATTTATGGAGCGCTTAACTATCCTGACAAGGGATTTGACCCCGTTTGAGCATCTTGTTGCGGGTCACCTCTGTGATGGCCTATCAAATGCGGCGATTGCGAGAGAGACTGCACATAGTGAAAAGGTTGTCGAGAATACGGTTTCCAGGATGGCAAAAGCGCTAGGGGTTCATTCTGGACCTGATATCAATATTCGAGTTCTAATCGCACTTTCCTATAGATCCCACTTTGGCGATCAAGCCTTTGAAAAATTAGGTGTTCCTTGCCGTCATCTAGAAGTGGGACCTGACGGTACTGCGACTTGCGCGCGACATATCGATTAGTGATGTCCGTCAAAGTGCTACCACTCACTCATAGATGCTAGGTGCTAGCACTCACTAAATTCATAAAAAATTTGAATAAGAAGAGTTTCATCTCCTTAGGAGATCTAGTCGGGATCTCGAGTGGGAAACCACTATCAAACACTTAGGAGAGAAGTAAATGAAACGCAGAACAATAGATCGAATCGTCAGCCTCCTTGGCTTGGGTTTATCCGTATTTCTATTTGTATTAGCCGGACTACTTAACTGGGGCTACAACTTTGCAAATGATGAAGTTACTAACCAGTTGGCAGCACAGAAGATTTCATTCCCAGCTGCGGATTCTGATTCTTTCAAAGCTCTAGCCGAAGAAGATCGCGCAGCTATAGAACCTTTTGCCGGGCTAGCCTTGACAACTGGAGAGCAAGCAAAAGCTTATGCTGATCACTACATCGGTGCGCACGTGAAAAGCATTGCAGGAGGTAAGACTTATAGTGAAGTTAGCGGTGAAGCTCTTGCAGTTAGCGCCCAATCTCGCGCAAACCCAGGTGATACGGAGTTAGCTGCAAAAGCAGCATCGCTTATGGGTCAGCGCCAGAGCCTCTTCATGGGAGAAACGTTGAAAGGATTATTGGGTTACGCATTCGCGTTCTGGCAGATTGGGCAAATTGCTATGTACGCAATGTGGGCTGCGTTGGCAGGTGGAGTAATAA
Source organism: Candidatus Nanopelagicaceae bacterium (assembly GCA_018882735.1). Lineage (GTDB taxonomy): Bacteria > Actinomycetota > Actinomycetes > Nanopelagicales > Nanopelagicaceae > MAG-120802. The sequence continues at coordinate 16,041 of VERH01000023.1, read as the reverse complement.
TGTTGATTCTCTCCATCCTTGGCTTCATGCATCTCCGTCGCACCCCAGACAGTGTGACGGTCTGACCCTCTACTCTCCATGAGGGACTGAAAAGCCCCCTGGCTATCGCAAATTACAGATAACCAGGGGGCTTTCAACTTACTTCTATTAGCTTTCGCGCTTTCCTTCAATAAATGCTTGAGTGCGATTCAACGCCTCTTCATCGGTGTATTGCTCAGGTGGCGACTTCATAAAGTAACTAGAGGGCGAAAGTAATGGACCGCCAATCTTGCGATCTAGCGCCAACTTTGCACATCTAACCGCATCAATGATTACGCCAGCTGAGTTTGGTGAATCCCAAACCTCTAATTTGTATTCGATGGTTAGTGGAACATCTCCAAAGGCACGACCTTCAAGTCGGACGAATGCCCACTTGCGATCATCTAGCCATTGGACATAATCCGATGGACCGATATGAACATTTCCAGCGCCGAGCTCGTAATCGAGCTGTGATGTAACAGATTGGGTCTTGGAGATCTTCTTTGACTCAAGACGGTCTCGCTCTAACATATTTTTAAAGTCCATGTTTCCACCGACGTTGAGCTGGTAGGTGCGATCAACTTTTACGCCTCTATCCTGAAAGAGCTTTGCCATGACTCGGTGAGTGATGGTTGCACCAACCTGGGACTTGATGTCATCGCCAACAATTGGAAGTCCAGCTTTCTTGAACTTATCGGCCCACTCTGGCGTTGAGGCGATAAAGACTGGAAGAGCATTTACAAAAGCGCACCCGGCATCAATTGCGCATTGGGCATAGAACTTTGTGGCCGCCTCAGATCCAACTGGGAGGTAGCAGACCAATACATCAACTTTGGCCGCTTTAAGCGCGGCGACTACATCAACGGCAGGCTCGCTAGATTCAACAATAGTTTCGCGGTAGTAGCGACCTAGCCCATCAAGGGTGTTGCCCTTTTGTACGGTAATTCCACTCTTTGGGACATCGCAGAACTTGATGGTGTTGTTCTCGCTCGCCCACATTGCATCAACGAGGTCCTTACCGACTTTCTTTGCATCTACATCGAATGCAGCTACAAACTTCACATCTCTTACGTGATAGCCACCAACAACTACATTCATCAAACCCGGGATTTCCTGATCTACGGGGGCGTTCTTGTAATACTCAACGCCTTGGATTAGGGAGTTGGCACAGTTACCTACTCCAACAATCGCTACCCGAATCTCGTTATTGCTCACTTAGCTCTTCCTTTCAGATTTGATCATCTCTTCGAGCCAAGCGATCTCTCGCTCAGCGGTCTCGAGTGAGTGGCGACGCCACTCGATTAGGTACTTATCGAGACCAACTGCCGAGCGCTCAAGATCTGCTCGGAGAATGTCGGCTCGCTCTTGAAGTCGGTTTAGCCGTCCCTCAAGAATTCTTATGCGGTTGCGCTTTGATGTAGGACTGAAAAACGCGACGTGAACTTCGAAGTTCTCGTCTTCCCAGGAATTAGGGGTGGCACGCTCGGTTAGTTCATCGAACTTTGCTAACCCACGTTCTGTGATGGAGTAGACGATCCTTGTGCGCTTTGATTTTCCGCCCTTAGGTACTTCGTTTTGGACTATTAGGTCAGAGAGCATCATCCGACGAAGTTGTGGGTAGAGAACTGAGAATGAGAGGGCGCGAAAAGGGCCAAGGATCGTGGTTAACCGCTTACGTAACTCGTAGCCGTGGAGCGAGTCCTTCGCCAAAAGACCCAGGAGGGCGAATTCAAGAGAGTCCGCGCGTGATCTCATCTGCCATCTCCTTTCAAGCTATTCCGAGTAGTTATATCTATTCGATATATCGAGGCGATAGTTAACCGGCTGGGAGCCCGCGATGCAAGCCCGGCGTGCTGAAGTCGTTATCTATTTCTCAGGATTGGGCGCGCCTACCGCCTAGTAAGGGAGGCCTAGTTCTACCCTCTTCATCTAGCGCGCCCGATTTACACCCTCTAGAGATTGTGGGCGGCTAGAAAAGAGGATCATTTACATGAGTCTTCTCTCATGGAAACTCCACGGAAATGGCACCAGCATCGCTCCAGGAGAAGTTGTCTCCACCGATGAACGTCTCAGCTGGCCTCGCACAATAGGCGTAGGTCTTCAGCACATCGCCGCAATGTTCGGCGCGACCTTCTTGGTCCCTGTCCTTACCGGACTTCCACCGACGACAACTCTCTTCTTCTCCGGTATCGGCACGATTCTCTTCCTCATCATCACACAGAACAAATTGCCGAGCTATCTCGGCTCTTCCTTTGCCTTCTTGGCGCCAATCGCAGCTGCAGTAAATAAAGAGAGTATGGCAGCAGCCCTTGGTGGCGTTGTTGCCACAGGTGTTCTCTTGGCGCTCGTTGGCCTAGTTGCCAAGATGGTTGGCACGGGTTGGATTGAGTGGCTACTACCACCAGTTGTTACCGGAACGATCGTTATGGTCATTGGATTCAATCTTGCTGGCGCAGCAAAAGGCGGCCTCGCAAGTGGACCAGTTCTTGGAACCGTAACTCTCCTTGCTATCGCATTCTTTGCGGCATTCTCAAGAGGTTTCTTAGGTCGAATTTCTATCTTTATGGGATTGCTCGTCGGTTATCTAGTTGCGTTCTTGATGGGCGATGTAAAGACCGATGGAATCACTTCTGCAAAGTGGTTCGCAGCCCCAACCTTTACCGCTCCGGAATTCAAGATGAATGTAATCATTCTCTTCTTGCCGGTCGTCCTAGTTCTTGTAGCCGAGAACGTTGGCCATGTTAAAGCTGTGGCAACCATGACTGGAAAGAACCTAGATGACCAGATGGGTAACGCACTCTTCGCTGATGGTCTAGCTACTACTCTCGCCGGATCTGGCGGTGGTTCGGGAACTACAACCTACGCAGAAAACATTGGCGTTATGGCCGCAACTCGCGTCTATTCGACCGCTGCGTACTGGATCGCAGGATTTGGAGCGATTGTTCTTTCGATCTCACCAAAGTTCGGTGCAGTACTTAGCGCAATCCCAGGTGGAGTACTTGGCGGAGTCCAAGTCGCTCTATTTGGAATGATCGGAATACTCGGTGCGAAGATTTGGATCGAATCGAAGGTCAACTTCGCCGATTCCACGAATCTTGTAATCGCAGGCTCTGCAATCATCATCGGCATCGCTGATATTTCATGGACAAGTGGCGAGTTCACATTCAATGGAATCATCAATGCAACTCTCGTTGCCGTTATCGGCTATCGCGTATTTCACATGATTGCGAAATCACGCGGAACGAATGCAGCATAAATAGCTAATCTGAATCAAAGTAGTTCGAGAGGGCTCGGGAAACCGGGCCCTCTCGCTTTTTTGACCTTTTTTGACCTAATGTCATGGATAATTCCGGGGTGCTGATCTCAGTCCCGGCTAGATTTCCTGAGTACCTTGTGGCGGCGATCGTCATAATCCTGGCTCCCGGTCCAAGCGTTCTCTTTGCAATAGCGCGAGCAATTTCTTGGGGGCGAGTGGCCGCAGTATTTACGGTTGCTGGAAATGCGCTCGGTATGTTCACCCTTTCGGTGCTAGTTGCATTTGGCTTAGGCCCGATTCTGCAGCGTAGCGAAGCTGCATTTATCTCAGTACAAGTACTAGGTGGGCTCTACCTTGTTTATCTCGGGATAGATGCAATCAAACAGTCAAAGATTCAAGCCCAAGATATGTTAAATCAGGGAGAGATTCGGCCCAGCAATTTAAGTTCAATCAGAGATGGCTTCTGGGTTGGAGCGCTAAATCCCAAAGGTCTGGTTTTCTTTGCCGCCATCCTCCCCCAATTCTTAGATCGCGATGGTTCAAATCTCACCGCTCAACTCCTTTTGATGGGAGCGACTTTCGCCATATTGGCCTTCATAGGAGATGGAACATGGGGCCTACTTGCCGGGACCGTTAGAAATGCAATGGCAAACTCTCCGAGTCGACTTGTGTTGATGCGGCGAATCGGTGGCATCGTCATGATCCTTCTCGGAGTTTTCACACTCCTTGCTGTGGTTTAACCCCGAAATGTCAGTCCTGGAAGGCAGAATCCCTCTATGACTAAAGCCCGCGAATTCATAAGCCCTAGCGATCTCACCTTCTCTTGGGATAACTGCCATCGCTGTTTATGGCTCCACTACAACCATGGTTTGAAGGCACCCTCGTTCTTCCCATTGGTCGGTGAGTTATCTGCGCTCCAAGAAAATCATTTCTCAAACGCTGAATCCTCGGCTCTCCACCCTGATCTTCCCTCTGGAAAAGTTGTTGGACGTGGCGCTTGGGTGAAATCAATTCCGATTCCATTTAACGGAAATCCATCTCCTTACGCGATTCGCGGAAAGTACGACCTCTTGATGGAGTTTGAAGATGGGACTTACGGAATCATCGACTGTAAGTTTCAAGGTAAAGATAACGATAAGAGCGAGTTCTACGCTCCCCAACTAGAGGCATACGCCTTTGCGCTGGAAAACCCAGCATCTGGAGATGCGATGAAGATATCTGTGATGGGGCTATTGGTCTGGTCTCCTAAACGACCAGTCGGAAACCCTGGCACAGGCTTCAACCTTGAATTAAATAGCTCTTGGTTCCCAATAAAGCGCGACCCGGGCGCACTTCAAAATCGCCTAACCGAGTTCATCACCATGATTTCCGGTCCAACGCCTATCCGCGATAGCGGTTGCGATACCTGCAAATTTATCTCAGATCGAAGAGAGGTCTTCGGAGCCGAGTAAGAACTACTCTTCCGCTTCGCTTTCTTCTCTACTTCTTCGTTTCTTCTCTTCGGCAATCGCCTCTTTAGCTTGTGAGGCGTAGATATCTACATACTCTTGACCAGACATTTCTTGTAACTTCTTCATAATTTGATCGGTTGCTTTTCGAAGTTCTTCTGGGCTTGAGGACTTCTCCGCTCCGGTGAAATACATCGGCTCACCAAAGACCATCTTCACCCGCATTATCTTCGGAATTACTTTTCCAGTTGGCTGAATCTCGGCGGTATTGAACATTGCCACCGGGACAACTGGGGCGCCTGACTCAAAGGCAAGGCGCGCTATTCCGGTCCGGCCACGATAAAGGCGGCCATCGGGTGAGCGGGTGCCCTCAGGGTAGATCCCAAGGCATTCACCTTTAGCTAGAACTGAAAGTCCAGTTAGTAGCGCAGCCTCACTTCTCGATCCCCCGGCGCGATCGACCGGGACTTGTCCTAGCGCAATGAAAGTTAACTTCTTTAATAAACCCTTTGGCCCAGGAGATGTGAAGTACTCGCTCTTGGCCAAGAAAGTTACCTTCCTTGGAACTACAAGCGGCATAAAAATTGAATCGCTAAAAGAGAGATGGTTGGAAGCGATTATGACCGGACCTTGTGCGGGGACATTTCTTAACCCCTTAACTTTGGGACGAAAGAGCAGAGTCAGTACAGGTGAGAGAAAAGATTTCAAGAGACCATAAGCAACCTTGTCGCCTTGAACAACATCAGCAACCGTCTTCTTCTTGCGCCTTATTGCCATAGCGCTAATTTAGGGCCTCTACTGGGTTGAAAGTACGATTTTGTGACACTATCGGGCGTATGAAGATCCCCCAGGCTGAAGCATTTGAGCTTCTTGGCGGGCAAGTCGCCGTGCTCATGGTTCATGGATTCACTGGATCACCCGCCTCAGTTCGTCCTTGGGCAGAAGGCCTGCACGCTCACGGTTTCACCGTCTCAGTACCTCGGCTTCCCGGACATGGAACTTCCTGGACAGAGATGAATGAAACTAGTTGGCAGGATTGGTTTGGCGAAGTTGAAAAGGCATTTCTTGAATTGAAGAAACGCTATCGCCGAGTATTTGTCGCAGGCTTTTCAATGGGTGGCGCACTTTCAATTCGACTAGTCGCAAAACGAGGACGAGAAATTGAAGGTCTAATCTTGGTAAATCCATCTATTGGTGATGATAGAGCCTTCATGAAATTAGTGCCGATATTGAAGTATCTGATTCCCTCTCTTAAAGGACGCGGCACCGATGTTGCGCGATCAAATCCTCCTAGGCATAGCTATGGCCGCACGCCACTTAAGGCTCTCCACTCCCTCCAAAAACTATGGCGACTTGTTCAATCTGATTTAGAGAAGATTGATACACCGCTCATGATTGGCTACTCCATAAATGATCATGTTGTGCATCCTCGTAACTCTGAAGTTGTTATTGAAAACGTGGCTTCTATCGACATTAGAGAAGTTATCTTTGAGCGCTCATTTCATAACGTTGCTCTAGACCATGAGTTGGATCAATTGGTGGATGCAAGTAGACAATTCATTCAAGATGTCCTATCTGGAACCTTGATTCGTAGCGATGATTCAGAGCTCATTGATTTAGAGTTTGATTCAATAGTATCCGGACTAAGCCTCGATGAATCAGCCCCTACTACTTATCTTGATGAACTAGAGAATTTCGATTCTGCAGAGCGCTACGAAGGTGACAATCGTCCGCTTCCTTCACTTACTTCAATCCAACGCGGCGCCTTACTTGGAGTCACCCTTGGCCCTGCGTACATCGCTCTTAACCGACTCACTTCATTTGATCCGTTAGGAGTTGGAATCTGGCCAGGAATGATCGCTCTCTTAGCCGGTGTCTTTGCATTCTTCTGGCAGATGAAGCCAGATTCAGATGATGGAGATGGGGTTGCACTATGAGCAATAGGAAGAATTTCCGGTGGGGAATCATCGGAACTGGAGGAATTGCTCGAACTTTTGCTCGCGATATCGCACTCCTAGAGGGGCATGAAATTGCTGCGGTTGGCTCGCGGACGCTTTCGAAATCTCAGGCTTTCACCGCTGAGTTTCCCGCAACCGCCTATGGAAGCTACGAGGAGCTTGTGAACTCCGATGTTGATGCGGTTTATGTTGCTACTCCGCATTCTTTACATGCCGAAAATTCAATCCTGGCGCTTAATTCCGGAAAGCCCGTGCTATGCGAGAAGCCCTTCGCGGTAAATGCAAAGCAAGCGGAGGCGATGATTCAAGCTTCACAAAAGAACTCTGTTGCACTCATGGAAGCGATGTGGAGTCGATTCCTTCCTCACTATCAAATTGTGAGAGAGATAGTTAGTTCTGGTGAATTGGGAGAACTAGTGGCCCTATATGCCGACCACGGCCAACCGCTTCCCGCTGATCGCTACTACCGGCTACATGCACCGGAGTTAGCCGGCGGGGCTCTTTTAGACCTTGGAATTTATCCAATCTCGCTTGCATTTATGGTTTTAGGTGAGCCTGATTCAATTATCGCTTCTTCACAATCAACTCAATCCGGAGTGGATGCGCAAACTTCGATGATCTTTAGTTATTTTACTGGGCAACAAGCCGTTATGACTACGACTTTAGAAGTTAGAACACCTTGTACTGCTCAGATCATTGGAACTAAGGGAAGAATTAATATCGATAGCAATTTCTATACCCCAACATCCATGCAAGTCATTATTGAAGGTAAATTAGCTCGCGAGTATCCCAAAGCTTATGTTGGACATGGAATTAGAGAACAAGCAAGAGAATTTGCAGATGTTGTTCGAAGTGGAGAGCTTGAAAGCCCAATCATGAGCCAGATTGAGAGTCTTGCAATTATGCAGGTGATGGATGAGATAAGAGAGATGATTGACCTCAAATATCCTTTTGAGAGAGATTAAACGGCTAGTGTCTTACTAAATTTGCTACGCCTATAAGTCCCGCATCATTTCCCAAAGTTGCTGCAACGAGTTCTGGTGCGGTTCTACGGCCTCGGAAAAGAGATAGTTGGCTCATCGATTCGCGAATTGGTTTGAGCAGAATCTCCCCCGCAGCAATCACGCCCCCACCAATGACTACCTTCGCGGGATCTAAAGCAGCCTCAAGAGTTGCAACGAGAGCACCAATCCAATGTCCGGTTGTATTGAATGCAGCGACCGCAACTGGATCGCCATCTTTTGCTGCGGAAGTCAGATGTTCGCCAGTTACTCCATCTACAGTTCCATTACCGCGAGCCAAGAGTGAGCGGGAGAGATCAGGAGAGGCTGAAATTGCTTCGCGTGCATGGCGCATCAAGGCTGTTCCAGAGGCGTATTGCTCGTAACAACCGCGTAAACCGCAACCACAGAGATGGCCATCAGGAACCGCTCGCATATGACCGAATTCAGCGGCAGCTCCACGGGAGCCTCGGAAGATCTTTCCATCGGTGATAAGTCCGCCGCCCAGACCAGTTCCAATCGTGAGCATCACAAGTTCATTGGCTTTTTGTCCCGCGCCAAATTGGCGCTCACCCCAAGCCGCAGCATTTGCATCATTTTCTAGAACCACGGGTCGCCCAATTCGCGACTCCAACTCGTTTGCAAGTTCAACGCCGTTCCAATTAGCGATATTTGGATTTGCAATGATAGTTCGACGATCTGGAGCAAAGAAGCCAGCTGAACAGACCCCGATGCCTTCTACTTCGTATTTATCTTTTAGTTCAATTGCCATCTCCGCAATCACTGAAGTTAACGCAGATCCACCTTCAATAGGAGTTTCACGGCGGATTTTCTCAACAATCTTGCCATGCGCATCGACAACGCCAGCTAAGACTTTTGTTCCACCGACATCAATACCTATGTCGTAATTCATCGGGTATGGAGACTTATCTAGCCTTCGATTTTCTTTTTCAATTGAGAGAGAGCAGCATCAATAGTGGCCATCTCAGCTTTGCGACGCATCATGTCCGGAACCGGCATAGAAACTTGCACATTTAATTGGTAGGTGACTTTCGTGGTGTCATCGCCATTATCTTCAATCAAGTAAGTCCCACTCATCTCGGTCATTAAATCCGCTTCTTCTAACGAGAAAGATATGGCGTTGGGAAGCTTCGAATAGTCGTAATTCAAGGTCGCGCGATCCTTAAGGACGCCCGCTTCGATCTTTACAATCGCCTTCGTCGGGCGATTAGCGCCATCGCGTTCTTTTACCTCGACGCTCTTAATTGCGGAGGACCAGCTTGGGTAACTCTCTAGGTCTACTAGGACTGCGGCGACCTCGGATGCGGGCGCTTCGATATTCTGAGAATTTGAAGAAAAGTCGGCCATGGGTGGAGGCTACCTCTTCCGATAGATGCCCTCTACCGCTAGTTTTCGCTTATGAGTACTGCCACCGTTAATGAATTCTTCGCCCCGGCTCTTGAGCCGGCTGCCACTGCTGGAAATCTCACCAACCTTGTAGCGGAACGAGCCTGGTTTGAACCAGAGAGAGTTCTGGTCTCACGCCCACTCGGCGATGGTTGGCAACCTGTAACCGCTCGCGAGTTTGAAGCTGAGATTCGCGCCACCGCAAAAGGACTTATTGCCTCCGGAGTCGAGATTGGAGATCGAGTCTCGATTATGGCTCGCACTCGATATGAGTGGACCGTTCTGGACTTTGCAATCTGGTTTGCCGGTGGAGTAACTGTCCCCATTTATGAAACTTCCTCGGCTGAGCAAGTCGACTGGATTCTCACCGACTCGCATTCTGTTGCGATAATCGTTGAAACGCCACAGCTCAAGGAATTAGTAACCCCAATTCTTCCCGCCTACACCAAGAACTGTTGGACCATGACTGAAAATGTTCTATCGCAACTTGCATATCTTGGTCGCGATATTCCGGACACTGAGATTGATCGTCGCCGTGGCGCGCTCACTCCTGATACTTTGGCAACTCTTATCTACACATCCGGAACTACTGGAAAGCCGAAGGGCGTTCAATTAACTCACGGTAATTTCTTATCTGAATGCAGCAACGTTGTAATGGGAGCCGCTGATCTCTTTATGAAACCAGGCGGTTCAACGCTTCTGTTCCTTCCTGTTGCGCACGTCTTTGGTCGAATGGTTCAGATTGGATCTATTCGCGCAGGACTTCATCTCGCGCATTGTGGAGATGTTCTTGGAAGATTGACTACTGATCTAGCCTCATTTAAACCAACCTTCGTACTCGCTGTTCCCCGTATTTTTGAGAAGGTTTATAACAGCGCTGAAGCAAAAGCAGATGCGGCTGGAAAGGGCGCAATCTTCCGCAAGGCTGCTGGTGTTGCTATCGAATACAGCAAAGCTCTTGATGAGGGCAAAGTTCCAATGGGCCTTAAGGTCAAACACGCGCTTTTCGACAAGTTAGTCTTCTCAAAGATTCGCCATGCACTTGGCGGAAGAGTTGAAGCAGCAATTTCTGGTGGAGCGCCACTAGGTGAGCGCCTTGGCCACTTCTTCCGCGGCGCTGGCGTTCGCGTACTAGAGGGCTACGGACTAACAGAAACCACCGCCGGTGCAACGTTGAATTTATCTACTGCGCATCGAGTTGGCTCTGTTGGCAGACCAATCCCAGGTACCACAATCAAGATTGCTGAAGACGGTGAAGTTCTAATCAAAGGCCCAATCGTTATGCGCGGCTATTGGCAGAACGACGCAGCAAACAAAGAGGTATTCACCGATGACGGATATTTCCGCTCTGGCGATCTAGGCAAGCTAGATGATGAGGGTTACCTCTACATCGTGGGCCGAAAGAAAGAACTTATCGTGACCTCCGGTGGAAAGAATGTTGCACCGGCGGTTCTAGAAGATCGTCTCCGCGCTCATCCTCTTGTCTCCCAGTGCATTGTCGTTGGCGATAATCAACCATATATCGCTGCGCTTGTAACTATCGATCCAGAAGCTATCAAGGCATGGATAACTGCAAATAAGAAGGATGGGGCGACTCTCGCGGAGTTGACTAACGATCCTGACCTTATTGCTGTCATTCAAACTGCAGTTGACGAAGCCAATAAAGCAGTAAGTAAGGCTGAATCAATCCGCAAATTCAAGATCCTCCCAGTAGATTTCACAATCGCTGGCGGTCAATTAACTGCGAAACTTTCAGTTAAGCGTCATGTTGTTCACAAGGAGTTCGCGGCAGAGATCGCCGAACTCTTTGCCTAAAAGAGAAGAACTTAACGAACGTTTAGAACTAGCGCGCCGGCTCCATGATGGGCCGGCGCAAAAGTTGATTGCACTCGGTTATCGACTCGATGCCATTATTGGTGAACCGAGCCTTTCCTCAACGCACCGGGGTGAACTCAGGGAGATCCGACTAGATCTAATTGATCTAACTCAGGATCTTCGAGATGAGCTCTACCTAATAGCCTCAAGAAACATCGCCTGCCTTAGAAGTGAGCTGCCCGAGATCCTTCCTAACTTCACCATTGATTTGGTTCTTCCCACCGATGCCCTGCAACCTGAGGTAGAAAATTCACTTACGACACTTATTTTGGAGATAGCGCGTAACGCGGCCAAACATTCAACTGGAAGAAAATTCTGGGTTCATATCGAGAGTTCGGAGAATTCGGTCCGGCTTCTAGTGGGCGATGATGGCCAGGCAAAAGTCTCGATAAAGGAGCGATCCCTAGGGCTCAAATTGATTAACGCCCAAGTCCAAACTCTCGGTGGCGAGATTGAGCTAAGAAGTGGAACTTTCGGAAATGAGTATCTAATAGAAATTCCCAGAAGATGACACCGAAGATTCTTGTTATAGACGATCACGTTCTTGTGCGAGAAGGACTTAGACGGGCGCTATCCAAGAAGGAAAATCTCAACATAGTTGGCGAGGCTGCATCCAAACGCGAGGCTTTAGTTCAAATTCCACATCACAAGCCGGAAGTAATTGTCGTCGATCTACATCTTCCAGATGGAAGTGGCCTAGAGATAATTGCTTGGGCAAGGGCCCTCTCACAGCAGATGGGAATTGTTGCGCTGACTTTCTCTAGTCAACCTGAACATATCCTGGCCTGTATGCAATCTGGAGCAAGTGCACATGTATCCAAGAGCGCCCCAATAACTGAATTGGTGGAGGCGATAGAAAAAAGCGTAATTAATCCACTTACATTCTCAACCAGGCGAGCCACGAATCTAATCTCAAAGCGAAATGAGCAATTTGCTCTCACCGCTAGGGAGTTGGAGATATTGGAGATTCTTCCAACTGGTGACACTGTTTCCGAGATGGCCTCTCGATTATTCGTTAGCGAGGCAACGATTAAGAGTCACCTTGCGGCTATTTATAGAAAACTAAAGGCAGGTAATCGGGTTCAAGCGATCAATACCGCGCGAGCCGCTGGGCTACTTCCTAAGTAATTCATTAAATTTGCTTGACCAGATTTCCCACTGCCAATCCGATTCGACCCATTCGCGACCCCGCTTGCCCATTCGTGACCGCAAAGTTTCATCCTTCAAGAGTTCGATACAGCGCGCCGCAATTTCCTTAACATCCTCGCCATCCACGACATAACCCGTTTCGCCATGAATGACGGCATCTGGGGCGCCACCAGAAGATCCGCCAATTACGGGGAGCGCACATGAGCTCGCCTCGAGGTAGACAATTCCTAACCCCTCTACCTCTAAGCCAAATAACCTAGATCGAGATGGCATCGCGAAGATATCCCCCATCGCGAGGTACTTCGGCAGGTTTTGATATGAAATTCGCCCTAGGAACTTCACGCTTCTTTGAAGATTGTGCTTCTTAATCAAGCGGTCTAATTCCTTTCGATGCGGACCCTCACCAACAAACATGAGTTGAACATCTGGTATCTCTTCTTTGATTATCGCTAGCGCTTCAACAAGTCGATCTTGCCCCTTACGATGAACTAATCGGCCAACTGAAACTATCGTTGGATTACTCTTCTTATTCTGTTGAGGTTGAAAATGTCTTGTGTCGATTCCGGGTGCAATCTTGATCAACTTCTCGCTAGGAACAACCCGCGAGATTGCTCTCCCCGTGAACTCACCTAGATACCCGAGATAGTCTATGCATTTTCCAATTTCGCGCATGAGAAGTGAGAATGGTGGCACCTTTGACCACCAAACTTCATGGCCATGAGTTAGCGCCACAATCCGCTTTACAGAACCAATTCGAAGCCAGCGCGCTGCCAGACCCAATGGCGCCGCCGCCCCAAACCAAATTACTTCGATCTCTCGACTTCGAATCAATTTACGAAGATTGCTGATCACCCTCGGAGTTGGTAGGAGGATTTTTGACCGATCGCGAATTACTTCAATCCCGAATTTAGTTAGCCAATCACGATCGTAGCTCTCGTGGTCATTTTGGCGGGATGTGTAGACGACAATTCCTTTAGCCCCAACGCGCTCCAGAAGTCCGATTACAAAGGTTTCAATACCGCCAGCTCGCGGCCCAAAATCATTGGTTACAAGCAGAATTCTAGAATCCATAAATTAGTTTTCGGTCTTAGTGATTCACTAGAGGCGACGCGCGCCTACGTACTTCTTACGTCCGAAGTAATTTCCGAATTCAACGATCTGGACTTTAGCGCCAGGTCTTGGGGCGTGGACCATTTTTCCTTTTCCAACATAGATACCGACATGGGATATTGGCGATCCAAAGAAGACTAGATCTCCCGGAAGTAGATTGCTACGAGCGATTGATCTTCCATATCCAAATTGCGCTCGGGAGGAGTGTGGAAGTCGAACTCCGGCTTGTTCATAAGAGCGCATTGTTAACCCAGAACAATCCCAACGGATTGGGCCAGCCGCGCCCCAAACGTAGTTGTCGCCGATCTGTTTGAAGGCATAGCGAAGTGCGACTCCGGCACGACCTGAGACGGCATTGGCTAAGCGCGCCTGTTCACGTGAGTAGGCCTCGCGTTCGGCTTCATCCATAGCTTGAAGTTTTAGTAACCGCTCTCGATCCTTCTTCTCCAATTTCGAAAGTAGCTCTTCGGCCTGTTCTAGCTTTCGCTTTACCTGTGCGGCCTGTGCGCGATAGCGAGCTTCGGCAGCTTGTACCAACCTAAGCTTGTCTTCGACTGTTAATGAAGTGGCATCTAAACGTTGCTTTGCGGTCGCATATTTTCTTAACTCAGCAGACTGTTTGCGAGTTATGTTCTCTAACGAACCGGCAGATGAGAGATAGAGCGAAGGATCGGATGAGAAAAGAAGTTCTACTCCTTCGCCAAGGCCCGTGGATTTATATCGAGCGACCGCTATGGATGCCAGTGAGCGTCGGATTGAATCAACGCTGGCTTTCTGGGCTTGAGCTTCCTGTTGGACTGAGCTGAGCTGGCTCTTAAGCCGTGCGAGTTGAACTTTTGCCGCTTGCGCATTCTCGCCCGCTTCAGCGGCATCTTCTTGAAGTTGCTCTACTTCTTGGCGCACGCGAACTAAATCAGCGCTTGGGGCTGAGTTTGTGGGAGGAGCAAAGGGAATGATGAGCGCAAATGAAAGGGCTCCTGTTAGAAGCAATCGCGCTCTTCGCATCGGTTTAGGCTAACCGGGGGCTCTCGCCTATCTCAACCTGAACGGCGCGTGGGTTGCTGAGAATCTTGGGAATTTTCATATCTAAGCGGGGGAATCATCCCTCTCGAAGCAAGTAAATCGATTACTCGAGCCTCTTCAGAGCCAAGGTTCGTATCAGGTGGGCCAATCAGAATGGAGACCACGCAATCGCTACAAGCGATATCGCGCATAGTGCAGGAGTCGCAATCAATAATCATGAGTTGAAGATAGGGGGCGCCACTGACATTCGATTGATGCCTTAAAACAGCTCCCGATACAGCGCAGGGAAGAGTAAGCAAGAGAGAGGTAGCGTGCCCTTGTGGCCCAAATCCTCGCGAATCTCATCGTCGCAAGGAATGGAATGACCTCGCTGCGAGGCTCATCACGCCCGCTAAGTACTCCTGAAGATAGGGAGAAATTTCACTCACTCCGCAAAGGGGCAAGCGCTATTGCTATTGGGGGTTCAACTTTTCGAAGTGAGCCATATGCGAATCTCCAGATTCCACTATTTGTAGCAACTAGGCAGTTATCAACCGAAGTTGGCGCAGATCAAAGTGAGGTTCGCTCTCAATCAAGAGTTCGGTTCTATGACTTATCGCCACTTGAGCTATTACGAGTCGCCAGCCGGGAAGTAGAAGGCGCGATTTTGATTGAAGGCGGGGTCAACTTCCTTCGCGGGTTGATTCCGGCACAAGTGATTGACAAGATCTACATATCTAGAGTTGATCAGGATGGAGATGACTATCTCTTTGATCAAGATGCCCTTCGCTCAAATTATCGCCTAGTCTCAACGGAGAAAATAAATAATACAAACTTTGAGATTTGGGAACCTCGGCGCGAGTAACTCCTTTAACCAATAGAAATCAACGCTACTCCGCAGATAGCAAAAAATATTCCAAAATACTGAACTCGATGCAATCTCTCCTTTAAGAACTTGAAGGCAAGTAGCGCCGTAACAATTGGAAAGAGCGAACCAAGAACTAACGCAATTGAGACTAGCCCTTTTGTAGTTGCGACCCCAAGAAGAAAATTTGCAAGAAAGTCAGCTACGCCAATGAAAATTAGCAGCGGGAATAATTTCTTAGTGAATCCCCCGATAGTTCGATAGCGCAGGGCGAGCAGAACGCAGATTGTTACTGAGGCCACGCGCATAGAAGTCATCGTGTGCATCGAATCAATCTTCGCTCCTATCGCGATAAAAGTAAGTGCGCCACCAAAGCCGAGTGCAGCAATTAGCGCAAAAACGAGCGGCTTTATAGGAAGGCCACCTCTTATTTCTGGACCACTTGCAAGAAAAGCGCCAAGGAGAGCGACTGTGATTCCTAGAGCCTGGAGGGATGTGGCGCGTTCACCTTGGACATATGCAACCGTTAATGGAATTAAAACTGAGAGCGAGCTGATTGGGCTTACAACTCCCATTCGCCCAGTTGCAAGTCCAGAGTAAAAAGCGATTAGACCAATAAAGCCTGAGATTCCCGCAATGACCCCGGCAAGAAAATATCCATCCCATTCAAGCGTTGGAGCAATAAATGGCGAACCGAATTGAGTTCCAATCGCAATGACCGAAAGCCCAAAAATGAGTCCAAAGAATTGCGATACTCCAGTAACAGCTATTGCGCGATAGCGTTTTGAAAGGTTTCCAGCAAGATAATCGGCCGTTCCCCAGAGAAGGCTTGAAAGAAGTGCCAGCAACGAACCCATCGCGCAACCTTATCTGCTCGCGCCTCCCGAATTAGGAATGCGACCTCTTCTACCCTTGTCTCATGCCAGGGACTTCGCAAAATACCTTGTTATTT
>VERH01000022.1 GCA_018882735.1 Candidatus Nanopelagicaceae bacterium | reverse complement strand
CCACCTTGAATTAAGCAGCAAGGACAGAACTCTTTTCTATACGACATGCGGTTGGATGATGTGGAATTGGCTTCTCTTCGCACTTGGGAGTGGCTCATCAATAGTTCTTTATGATGGAAGTCCTGCTTTCCCCAAAGTTGATCAACTCTTCGAGTTGGCCGCTAAATACGACGTGACCGCTCTTGGGTTTTCGGCAAAGTACGCAGACTCGCTTCGCAAGGCCGAAATCGATTTGAAGAGCAATCATGATTTATCGAAAATTCGATTACTGATGTCGACTGGTTCCGTTTTAGCCCCAGAGAGCTTCGATTATCTCTACAACTCAACGAAGGAAGATATCCATCTAGTTTCGCTCTCTGGTGGAACAGACATATGTGGTTGTTTCATCATGGGAATTCCAACGCTTCCAGTGCATCGCGGCGAAATCCAAGGTCCATGCCTGGGTCTTGCGATGAGCGTGTATCGACAGGATGGGAGTGAGGCGGAGAGAAATGAGAAAGGTGAGTTAGTTTGCGAACAACCATTTCCATCAATGCCAATCGGATTTTGGGGCGATGAAGATGGATCGAGATTTCGCTCTGCTTACTTTTCAGGTTTTGAGAGCGTGTGGACTCATGGTGACTTTGCAGCTGTGACTGAAAGCGGCGGATTTCTTATGTACGGTCGAAGCGATGCAACGTTAAATTCAAAAGGTGTTCGCATCGGCACTGCCGAGATTTATCGAGTTGTCGAAGGTTTCCCAGAAGTCAAAGAGGCGATGGCGGTATCCCAAGATTGGGATAACGATTCGAGAGTAATCCTCTTTCTTGTGATGAATGAGAGCGCCACTTTGGATGATGAACTCAAAAATCGCTTGAAACAAGCGCTGAGAAATCAAGCTAGTCCAAAGCACGTCCCAGACGTAATGATTTCAGCCCCAGAACTTCCACGGACAAAATCCAACAAATTGGTCGAGTTGGCAGTCGCAGACGTAATAAATGGCCGAGAAGTGCGAAATCGTGATGCACTAGCAAATCCAGTCGCACTCGATTGGTTTGTCAATCGCCCCGAATTGAAATGAGTATCATCTCCCTCTCTGGCCATAAAAACAGGGGGCAGTAGCTCAGTTGGTTAGAGCCCCGGACTCATAATCCGGTCGTCGTAGGTTCGAGCCCTACCTGCCCCACCCGCCTCATAGTTACCAATTCTTCACAATTCGTTTAGCAAAGGGTCGCTGACAAGCCTCTCCCGCCCTGTTAGTGTCGGGGTAAGCATTAACCCTCGTCTAGGAAAGGCATCACCCAAGAATGAAAAGATCAAAGCTGATCACCTTCGGCGCTCTTTCGGCGCTCGTATTCTCGATGCTCGCAGCTGTTGTTGCACCAGCAAATGCAGCGCGCGATCTCAAGGGAAGCGTCTGTGCACAAGAAGGTCAAGTTAGAACTATCTCTGGAGTTACTTACACTTGTGAACGAGTAAGTGGCAAGCTCCAATATGCCGCTGGCCGTAAGCTCTCCGGAACACTAAATGTTCTCTGCACCCCTCAAGAGTTATGGTGCGTTGAAATGACAAAGGCTTTCCAAGCCAAGACTGGAATCACAACTAAATTTATTCGTCTCTCATCGGGTGAAGCAGTAACTCGACTCGTTGCATCCAAGAACAACCCCGAATTCGACGTCTGGACTGGTGGTCCGAATGACAGCCATATCTCGGGAAGAATTCAAGGAGTTATTGAGGCCTACAAATCTCCAACAAGAAACATGCTTAAGCCACAGTTCAAAGATGCCGATGGTTTCTGGACCGGCATTTATATGGGTGCGCTTGGTTTCTGCTCAAATACAAACGAGTTGAAGCGTCTAGGACTAAAGGCGCCAACAAGTTGGAATGATCTTTTGAATGCTAAGTACAAGGGCAACATCATGATGGCCCACCCTGGTACTTCTGGAACCGCATACACAGCGCTTTGGACTCAAGTTCTTAGACTCGGAACAGAAGATGCTGCAATCGACTACATGAAGGATTTGAACAAGAACATCCTTTCTTATACTCGAAGCGGAGCTGGACCTACCGGTCCACTTGGCCGTGGTGAAGTTGCAACCGGTCTTGTCTTCTCGCATGACTGCACCGCTGCAATCCTCCGTGGCAATCCATTAGTAGTTTCCTTCCCTAAGGAAGGTACCGGTTTTGAAATCGGTGGAATTGCTCTTGTTAAGGGTGCAAAGAATCCTGATGCAGCTAAGGCATACATCGACTTCGCACTCTCTGCAGAGGCCCAGAACATTGGACCTGCAAAGGCCGAGTCATTCCAGATTCTCACAAATCCAAATGCCCGGTATGACCGTCGTATGGTCAACTTGAAGAAGGTAACTCTTCTTAACTACGAAGCGGAAGCAGCTGGAGTTGCGGCTGTGAAGTTGAAGGCACGCTTCGATAAGGAAGTGGCGCTAACTTCTTCAGCAAAGTAGTAGCGATATAGAACTAAGGGCTCCCAGTTTCGTGCTGGGAGCCCTTTTAAATTAAGTAACTGAATGTCTTTAGGAGATAGGTTTACTAAGTGGCTTTAAAGCGAAGTGGAACTAAATACGACATCTTTACCAAGATTGCCCTAGTTCTAGTTGTCGCGATTGTCTTCTTCCTCATAATCCTTCCGCTTCTTAATATCCTTATATATTCAACCCAACCTACGGGTTCGGCGATCATTACTAACGCTTTCTCAGATGAAGTCATCCGACAAATCCTTTGGAACACCATGAAACTTGGTTTGACGGTGGCGTTCCTGGGTACTTTGCTCGGCTTCATCATGGCTTACACCCAGGCTCGAGTTGAATTCCGTGGTAAGAAAGTTCTTCACATTATCAACCTAGTTCCGATCATCTCTCCCCCATTTGCTTTTGCTACTGCCGTTATCGTCTTGTTTGGTAGAAGCGGAATCATCACCCGTGGAGTATTTGATTGGCGGCCCACGCTCTATGGCTATACGGGATTGGTGCTTGTACTTACGCTCTCATTCTTCCCAATCGCGTACATGAACTTACTTGGAATGTTGCGAAGTCTTGATCCAGCCTTAGATGAAGCTGGCTCAAGTTTGGGCGCAAGTAAGTGGCGAATCTTTAGGACTGTAACGCTTCCACTTTTGATTCCTGGTTTTGCTGGCTCTTTCCTACTTCTATTTATCGAATCAATCGCAGACTTGGCTAATCCTCTAATTATTGGCGGCAACTACACGGTATTGGCCTCGCGTGCCTATATGGCAATCAATGGCGATTACGACATTCCGATGGCGGCTGGATACTCGTTCTTACTTCTTCTTCCGGCGCTCCTTGTTTTTCTAGTGCAACGCTATTGGGCCCAGCGCAAGAGTGTGGTTTCTGTAACCGGTAAGCCATCTGGCCGGCCAACTGTGGTTACTTCGCCGATTGCAAGATTCTTTTTACTTTCAGTCACATTCTTGCTGACATCTTTAATCGTCATGGTTTATGCGACTGTGGTTCTTGGTGCATTTGTAAAGATTATTGGAGTCGAAAATAGTTTCACACTTGAGCATTTCCGTTACTTACTGGGTGGATTTGCAAATGCGGCGGTAAAAGCCACCACATTTCTTGCGTTAATAGCAACTCCGCTTGCGGGAATTTTTGGAATGCTGATTGCTTGGTTAGTAATTCGAAAAGTTCGTCGTGGATCAGAAGCTCTCGATTTCCTAGGAATGTTAGGAATCGCTGTTCCAGGTACCGTAATCGGTATCGGATATGCGATTACTTACAATGATCCAGTAAAGATTGGTGGCGTTACGGTCTTCCCACAGGTAGCCGGTGGCGCAGCCATTTTTGGTGGCGCGATCGCAATCGTTATGGTTTACATAATCAGATCAAGCCCGGCTGGGCAACGATCGGGAATTTCGCTGCTGCAACAGATCGATCCATCGATTGAAGAGGCTTCGGCATCCCTTGGTGCTTCGGGAGGTAGAACCTTCCGCCTAGTCACCCTGCCACTGATTAGCGGTGCGTTCTTGTCGGGGTTGATGTATGCCTTCGCTCACTCCATGACCACGCTCTCGCCAATCATCTTCTTGGTTACACCCGATATCTCAATATTGACCCAGAAGATTCTTGCTGAAGCTGATCAGGGTCGTTATGGAAACGTCTTTGCGCTTTGTTGCATGTTGATTGTCTTAATCATGGTAATCGGCGGCTTGATAAATCTTCTAGTTCGTCGCTTCCAAGTCTCAACGGATCGTCCGTTAGTGACTGGTCGCTAGGGAGGAAAAATGGCAAAAACAACCGGAAAACTCGAACTTCGTGCCCTCACGAAAGAGTTTGGGAATGGAAGTGAGAAAGTTGTCGCCGTTAAGGAACTTTCCCTGACGATTAACCCGGGTGAGTTTGTAACTCTCCTTGGCCCATCAGGTTGCGGTAAGACAACCGCCCTTCGAATGGTTGCTGGCTTTGAGACGCCAACTTCGGGACAAGTACTTCTCGACGGCGAGGATTTAAGTGCCTTGACGCCCGATAGAAGACCGATGGGAATGGTCTTCCAGTCCTATGCGCTCTTTCCTCATATGACAGTTTTTGACAATGTTGCTTATGGACTAAAGGTTAAGAAGTTTTCAACCGCTCAGATTAAGAAAGAAGTTGGCGAAATTCTCGATTCGATGAATCTCGCCCACCTTACAAATCGCGCCCCCAATCAGTTATCTGGTGGACAACAACAGCGCGTGGCGCTCGCAAGAGCAATGGTGGTTAGACCAAAAGTCCTCTTATTTGATGAGCCACTATCAAATTTGGATGCAAAGTTACGCGCCCAGATGCGGATCGAAATTCGCAGCATCCAGCGACGCCTGGGAATAACAAGCATTTTCGTAACTCATGATCAGGATGAAGCAATGAGCCTCTCGGATCGAATTGTGGTCATGCGAAATGCTGTGGTTGAGCAATCCGGAACTCCGGAGGAGATTTACCGCCGGCCAAGTTCGGTCTTCGTTGCAGACTTCATCGGTCGCTCTAACTTCTTGAGCGTAAATGAAGTAAAGAAAGGTGGTAGCGGAAAGGTTTCAGTCGAAGCATCTGGCGTTAGGTTAAAAGTAAATGCTCATCCGAAAGCGCTTAAGTCAGCACACCCTCATCTCTTGGTTAGGCCGGAATCAGTCTCCGTCAAGAAATCAAGCGCTTCTAGTAAGAGTAGGAAAGCTAATGAGGGCATCGTCAAGAATGTAGTTTTCTACGGAAACCACGTTGAGTATTCAATCGATACTCCTAACCAGACCATCGCAGCTGTCGTATCCGACCCGGTTTACGATGAGATAGTTCCAGTCGGAGCAGTTGCCAAGATTGACTTTGATGAGAGTCGCGCTTGGCTTCTTCCATCAGATAGCGCTGTTATAGCTTCCGAGGAATGAGCTTAGATCTAGGCGAAATCAAGGGAAGTTGGAATGATGTCCTTGATGCACTTGAGCGTAATGACCGAGTTGCCTGGCTAGCCTACTTTGACGGTCGATTAGTTTCATTCGATGGCGGAGTCTTAACTCTCGATTTTTCAGATCCAAATAAATTTGAAGGTGGCCACGATTATTCAAAAGTAAGACATGAACGTTTTCGTCCTGCGCTGGAGAAAGTTCTAAAGGAAATCTTTGAAGTAGAGATTTCCGTGCGAGAGATTAGTTAGCGCTAGCTCCCCGACGTCGAATCATCTTCGTGAGGAAAATTATTACAACCAGGACGACTAGAGCGTAGACCCCATAATCTAAGTATTTCGCCCAACCTTCTGCATCACGCCATCTATCCTCCAATTGGATGCCTATGTAGATCCAGAGCGCATTCCAGATGCCACTTCCCGCAGCCGTAAGCAGTGAGAATCGAACCAGGCTCATCTTGGCCAGGCCAGCAGGGATACTGACAAGAGAGCGAATTAGCGGAATCAACCTCCCGAAGAAGATTACGAGGGCTCCATATTTTTCGAACCAATTGAAGGCAGTATCAACATCTCGCTGCTTAATTCCAACAAACTTTCCAAATCGCAAAACCAGCTTTTCAATTCCCTCTCTTGAAACTGCGTAGCCGATTGAATAAAGAAAGTAAGCGCCAACAAGCGAGCCAATGGTCGTAGCAATCCAGACTGAGAAAAATGAGAATTCCCCGATAGAAACATTGAAACCTGATAACAGAAGCACTATTTCCGAAGGAAGGGGAATCACAACTGATTCGATTGCGATGAATAACCCAGCGCCAAGTATGCCGATGCTCTCCACTAACTGAGTGGCAAAATCAATCACTTCCCAAGGATAGCCACGCGCGCACAATTACCGAGAATCTCATGCTCTATCGACATAATTGCGCGGTGAAATCGCGCCGCCTTATCACTTCAATGCTCGCTATAGCTGTGATGTCTTGGGTTCTTCCCGCCACCCAAGCGGCGACGGTAAGCACTTCTTTCTTTCTCGCTCAAACTCCTGGTTATCCAGAATCTAAACTCTCATTCCACGGCCTTATAAAGCCGAAAGTAAAGAACGCCGTTGTGAGAATTGATGTGCAATTAAATAGCGGTTGGACAGACACCCGACTTCGAACTCGCTCTACTTCTAGCGGAGCCTGGAAAATTCAAACAAATATAACTGCGCTAGCCACAAAGGCGACATACCGCGCTCGGGTGACTGTTGGAAGTAAGAGCTACACCACCAAGGCTCGTTCGATTACTGTTAAACAAGTTCCGCAAATCACCGCTCCAGAAGATCTTATTGCTCTAACTGGTCCTGGAGGTCGTATCCACGGAACAGATGTAAGTAGATGGCAGCATCCCGGCGATAAGCCCATTGACTTTGTAAAGATGTATAACGCTGGAATTAGATTTGTAATGATTAAGGCATCTGATACTCGAGATGATGCAGACCAGTTAGCGCTTAAATACTTATTGATGGATAGAAATGCCGCGCAGGCAGCCGGACTCTTTACCGGTTATTACCACTACACAATTCTTCCGAACACCACAGATCGCGATGCTGTTATTCGAGATGCCCAAGCACAGGCGCAGAAGGCGATCTGGCGATTATCAAGTCTTGGTGGTTACACCGAACGCGATCTGCCCTACGCCCTTGACCTTGAGAATAGTTGTGTAGCAGCTTCTGGTTCTATATGTACGAAGCGAGCTCCAAAGAATTTGGTAACGCTCTGGGCTGAAACCTGGATGGAAACAGTGCATGAAAAAACCGGTCGAAAACCTATCTTCTACTCATACCCAACCTTCCTCGAGCAAGCAATGGTGCGAAGTGAAAAGCTTCGTCAATATCCACTCTGGAAAGCTCAGTACGGAATCGATCCCGCCGACCCAACTGCTGAACCTGGACGGAAGATTTTCGGCTGTTTCGTTCACTCTTGGAGCACCGCAAATTGCTCCTCTTTATGGCAGATCTGGCAGTACTCATCTTGCGGAGTTGGTGAGCGATACGGAGTCGCTTCATCGCGCATCGATCTAAATGTCTTTAGAGGCGATGCAACCTCATTCCTCCAACTAACTCGCGGAGTTTGGAGCCCACAGTCTGGAGACTATCTTCCGGTGAATGAACCAACCACAATGCTAATCACGAGCCTTAAATCATCCTCGACAGATAAGAACACCTCAGTGAAAGTGGAAGTTCGTAGGCCAAGTAATGAACCAGTTGTAACTGGAACTGTTGCATTTAAGTTAGCTGATAATCCTGCAGCTAGAGTCGATCAGACACCCGTAAGGGATGCTGCTGGCGTTTGGACTTTAAGGTTACGAAATCTTCCCGCAGGAACAATCAACGGCAACGTTATATTTGTCGATCAGACTGGAACACATGCCCGTTCCGAACAGCCAATATCTTTCACTTTAATTCAAGGCCCGGAACCAACCCCTAAGCCTTCACCAACTCCGCGCCCAGTCTCACCACCAGTTGATACTTGTAAGGGTCAGATAAAGAACTAGTCTCCGGAAATGATTGGGTGAATCGCTAAGCAGACTCGGAGAGAGTCTTAGCAAGTGCATCGCTCTGGACTAGCACTTGCTCTTCGTAATCCTTAACGGACTTCTTCGCTTGAGATTCGCTCCATCCAAGAACGCTTCCGATTATCTCCGCGACTTCTTTAGCAACTCCAAGACCTTGATCTTTTGCCTCAAAATTAATGCGGGTTCTTCGAGAGAGCACATCATCGACGCTGCGAGCACCCTCATGGGTAACGGCGTAAAGGACTTCGGCCTTTAAGTAAGAAAGTCCTGGGATTAGTGGCTGAAGAAGAGACTTGTTTGATAGGGCTGGTTCTAGAACTTCGGCAAAGAGCGCTCCATGGCGATTTAAAAGATGCATAACAAATTCTTTTGCAATTCCATATTCTTTTGCCAAGTCATCAGCCTTATTTAGAAGTACTGAGTATCCGTCTGCTCCGACAATTGCGAGCGTCTCAGTACATGATTCCGGAACAATCCGCTTTAAGTCAGTTACAGCGATATCGACGGCATCTTCTGACATGACTCGATAGGTCGTGTACTTACCGCCCGCGATAGTCACAAATCCAGGAACTGGATGATCAACTACATGTTCTCTTGATAGCTCAGTTGTTGGTGAATCAGGATCAGATGAGACTAACGGTCTTAGCCCAGCAAAGACGCCAATTACTTGGGAGCGATCTAGTTTAGGTTCAAGGACGCGATTTGCTTGAGCCAAGATGTAGTTCACATCTTCTCTTGTAGCAAGCGGGCTCGAGCGATCTTCCTCGTAATCAGTATCGGTAGTGCCGACTATCCATTTATCTCCCCAAGGAATGATGAAGAGAACTGAGAGATCAGTTTTAATGATTACTCCAGTGTTGGATCGAATTGCCTCTCCAGGAACAACGATGTGAGCGCCTTTGGACATACGCACTCGGTATCCCGGCTTTACTCCAAATGATTCGTAAAGCGGATCAGTCCAGACCCCCGCGGCCATGATGGTTGACTTTGCTTTCACTTCAAAAACTTCGCCACTTTCGAGATCTTCAATGAGAGCGCCTTCAACCCTTCGCCCGTTCTTGATGAGATTCTTACAAGAAGTTCGAGTTGTAATTACCGCGCCATACTTTGCAGCAGTTCGCGCGATCATCATCGTATGGCGCGCATCATCGACTTGGGCATCAAAGTATTGATAGCCGCCTGTTATTAAGTCGAGCCGAAGCGATGGCGCAATTTCACTTAGCTCTCGCTGTGAGATGTGCTTATGCCAAGGCAGGGCGCGCTTGAAGCCGCGCAGCGCATCATAAAGAGCCATTCCGGCTCCCACGTAGGTTCGCTCTTTTAGCTTTTCTTGCAGCGGATACAAGAATGAGACTGGCTTAACGAGGTGTGGGCACAATGTTGTGACCATTAACTCGCGTTCCTGGAGCGCTTCCCGCACTAATTTAAAGTCGTACTGTTCTAGATAACGTAATCCACCATGAATCAACTTCGACGATCGCGAGGATGTTCCAGATGCGAAGTCGGCCATCTCAACGAGGGCAACCTTTAACCCACGAGATGCCGCATCAAGGGCGATCCCTGCGCCATTTACGCCGCCGCCAATTACCAAGATATCGAATTGATCCTCGCGAAGGCTATTGATTGCATCGATACGAGCGCTCGGACTTAACTCGGAGGATAAAACTCTCACCTGCGTAGGATACGGCTTATGGCTTTTATCGGCTCCCTCGACCAAGGTACCTCCTCTACGCGTTTTATCGTCTTTGATGAAACGGGTTCGATAGTTGGGCAACATCAATTAGAGCATCGCCAAATCCTTCCCCAGGCAGGTTGGGTGGAACACGATGCATCTGAGATCTGGCAGCGCACCCAGGAAGTCATTAAAGGAGCGCTCGCAAATGCTGGCATCTTGGCCAACCAGCTTGCGGGCATTGGCATCACAAACCAGCGCGAAACCACGGTTATCTGGGATAAAGAGGATGGTAGACCGCTTTCAAATGCAATCGTGTGGCAAGACACTCGAACTCAAGAATTTCTCTCATCGTTAAGCGAAGACGTTAAGTCAAAAGTTACTTATAAGACGGGCTTAGCAATCGCTCCCTACTTCTCTGGAAGCAAGATGAATTGGCTTTTGAAAAATGTTCCTGCCGTAACGGAAGCAGTTGCTAGCAATCGCGCTTTAGTCGGCACCATTGATTCTTGGCTAGTTTGGAATCTAACTGGAGGCGTTCACGTAACCGATGTAACAAATGCAAGCCGTACCTTGCTTATGGATCTTGAGACTTTGGATTGGGATGACGAGTTATTAAAGATTTTCGAAGTTCCACGCTCAATCTTGCCGAAAATTGCATCCTCCTCTGAGATTTATGGAAAGACACTTGCAAGTGGGCCACTCGGAGCAGAAGTTCCAATCGCTGGAATTCTGGGTGATCAACAAGCTGCAATGGTCGGTCAAGCTTGTTTTGAGCGCGGTGAATCGAAGACAACTTATGGAACTGGAAACTTTGCGCTGCTAAATACTGGTGAAGAGATTGTTAGATCCAAAAATGGACTGCTTACTACTGTCTGTTTCAAATTTGGCTCTGAGAAGGCTAGGTATGCGCTCGAAGGATCTGTAGCGGTCACTGGCTCAGCTATCCAATGGCTACGTGACCAACTTGGAATCATTAAGAACGCACCAGAAGTAGAGGAATTAGCAAAGAGCGTCACAGATAATGGTGGCGTTTACTTTGTACCGGCGTTCTCGGGTCTCTTTGCGCCGTACTGGAGAAATGATGCTCGCGGCGTTGTAGTTGGTTTGACGCGTGCTGCCACTAAGGCCCACTTAGCCCGGGCCGCGCTCGAGGCGATTTGTTATCAAACTCGCGATGTACTTGATGCGATGTCTGCCGATAGCGGTGTGAAACTTCCTGAGATGCGGGTGGATGGTGGAATCACAGCTAATGAACTGTGCATGCAGATGCAATCTGACATCATGCAAATCGATGTAGTTAGACCGAAAGTTATTGAGACGACTGCCCTAGGCGCGGCTTACGCAGCCGGTCTAGCGACTGGTTTCTTTAAAGATAAATCTCAATTGCGAGCAAATTGGCAAGAAGGAAGACGTTGGAAAGCAAACCCTGGATCATCTCTTGCAAAGAGCGGACTTGATAATTGGAAACGAGCTATCGAGCGAACGCTAGATTGGATTAAATAGCTTTTACCTCTAGGAGAAGTGCTTGTGCCGGCTGCAAAATAGGAGCTGGCAATCCGATTTCGACTAAGGCTGCTCCGGTGGCTTCAACTCCATCTTGAATCCACTTTGGCGGTGTAATCAGCATCATTCCAGTCTTTCCGGCCGGCTCGACAACAGTTACGCGATATTTCTTATCTCGATCCAACCCGGTAAAACGGAGATTCGGAGCATGTGAAGTCTTAATTGGTTGTAGCTGCACGTATGCAAATAGTGATTCGCGCTCACCAACGATGCCATGGAGGTAATGGTTATTATCTGGATAATCAACGCGAGTGACTTTGCCTGTGTGTATTAGGGAGCGCTTTGCTTTGTAGTAATCAATCCAATTCTTAAGTAGTTTCAATTCCTCACTAGTTAGCTTGGTGATATCCCACTCGATACCAGCATGGCCAAAGAGCGCAGTCGCAGCTCGGAATGAAAGAGCAAGCTCTCTTCCGGTCTGGTGTCCCGGTGTTGGCCCAATGTGGGTTCCAAGAAGTTCTGGCGGCATGAATTGCATGGTCCAACGTTGGATTTGCTGGCGCGATAGCGCATCATTGTTATCGCTAACCCAGAATCGATCTACAAAATCAACAACTCCAAAGTCGACTCGGGCGCCTCCTGATGAGCATGATTCAATCTCAAGACCCGGATGGCGCTCCTTCAACTCCTTAAACAACTTATAGATAGCAAGAGTCTGCTTGTGTATTGCGGCTCTACCAAGATATCCCGCATCCACCAATACGCGATTGTGATCCCATTTAATGTATTTGACGTTGGAATCGGAAATTACTTTGCTGGTTGCTTGAAGTACATAATCAAATGCATCTGGATTAGCTAGATTAAGTACGAGTTGATGGCGCCAAGAAGGAGGAGTGCGTCCGGCCTCGCTCAAGATCCAATCTGGGTGATTGCGATAAAGATCTGAGTCTGGATTTACCATTTCGCCTTCAAACCAGAGTCCAAATTCCATTCCTTTATTAGCGATGTAATCTGCGATTGGGCGTAGTCCATTTGGCCATACCGTCTTGCTAACTTGCCAATCACCTAAACCGAGGCGATCACTTCGCCTAGAACCAAACCAGCCATCGTCAAGGACCACTCGTTCTACGCCGACAATTGCGGCAACATCCACAAGTTTGCGAACTCGCTCTTCGCTATGGTCAAAGTAAATTGCCTCCCACATATTTAGCGTTATCGGGCGAGGCTTTGTGGGGTGATTAGTGCGGCCACGAAGATTTTGGTGATAGCGCTGAGCTAGTCCATCCAATCCCGAATCCGAGTAGACCGCAATCAAATCTGGGGATTGGTAACGCTCGCCTTTGCCAAGAATCACTTCACCTGGGGCCAAGATTTCACTTGCGCCCATTGATTGAGCTCCTTCATAGTTCTTTTCAATGCAGTAGCGAACATCTCCGCTCCACGCCAGCGCAATAGACCAAGCTTCTCCTGTTGCAAAATTAGTCTCCTTGGTTAGCGCAATCTCACCAATAGTGAAGTTATGTCCGCTTCGACCTTCATGGGATTCACGAACCCAGCGACCAACATCAATCCCCCGACGCTGTGGGTTACGTTCATTTGACCAGCGCCCAGCAAAATCAAGGCTCTCGCGCGCCTTATCAGATAGCGGTAACCAATAAACCAATTCATTTAATGTGTAATCATCACCTTGATTCGACAGTACATAGTTCATTCGAATTACGCCGTTTGAATCTATTTTTAAGTTTAGTTCCAGCTCAAGTGCAATCGCCGAATCGATAAATTTAGCAATGAGTGAATCTTTGCTTGACTTAAAATCTTTGATCTCAAAGCGCGAGGACCAGGCCTTACCTGAGCGATGTCCGGAGAGCGTGGGATATCCAACCCAGCCTCGCGAGTGCTCACGCAATATTCCAGGGTTTTGGATTGCGTCAAAGTCGCTATTTGGTATCGAGCGCTCAAATGAAAATTTCGATAACTCGCTTCCAATTTTCTTGCCCCAGTAGCGGACTACTAGCGCGCCATCTACAACTTCAGCGATTAAATCAACCCCGCCGTTAGATAAGTGCGCCTGCGAAGACATGCCGGTAGAGTAATGCTCATCATGTCGAGCAAGAAACTAGGCGCTGGGGTCGAAAGAACTGACCGCTTGCTCATGGATGGTAGAACCATCCGCTACTACGACACTCAAGGTCAATCACGCGATGCCGTAGACCAACGCGAAGCGGAGACCCAACCTCAAATCGGAGAAATGCGTCTTGATGCTCTAAATAATGAGTGGGTCGTTATGGCTGCGCACCGCCAAGGTCGAATATTTCTGCCCCCTAAAGAACTAAATCCTCTTGCCCCGAGTCGTCCTGGCTTCCTAACGGAAATTCCAGAGAGCGATTACGAAGTAGTCGTATTCGATAATCGCTCGCCATCACTTCGTTCTCCAGAAGGAGATGTGAAGGTTCCAAATGAGATTGGCTTTGCTACTCCGCCACTACCTGCTGCGGGAAAGTGCGAAGTCGTTTGTTTCACCTCAAACTACGAGGCATCGTTTAAGGATTTATCTCATCGCCAAATCCGTACTGTTTTAGAGGCGTGGCGGGATCGAGTAGCTGAACTCTCTACGCTTTCCTACATAGAACATATTGCGCCATTTGAAAACCGTGGCGAAGAAGTTGGCGTGACGCTCTCTCATCCTCATGGGCAAATTTACGCTTATCCCTATCTTCCGCCACGAACTGAGAAGATGTTAAAGGTTGCTGAAAACCATAAAGCCAAGACCGGGCGAGTACTCCTTGATGACCTTGTTGCACGAGAGATAAAAGATGAGGTCCGAGTTATTGCAAGAAATGCTGATTGGGTCGCATTTGTTCCTTATGCAGCTCGCTATCCCTTTGAGATTCATGTCGCCCCTATCCGTCCGGTTCCGGATTTAGCAGCGCTAGATGAAGTTGCCTGCGAAAACTTTCCAGCCCTAGCTAAAGAAGTACTACAAAGACTAGATGGCGTATTCGACACCAAGATGGCTTACATAGCGGCTTGGCATCAAGCGCCGGTACGAATTGGTCGAGATGTCCTCCGATTGCATTGGCAGATCACCAGCGTGCGGCGCGCACCTGGAAAACTAAAGTATTTGGCTGGTTCTGAATCCGCATTTGGCGCATTTATGATGGATTTATGGCCCGAACAGTCGGCTCAACAACTTCGGGATGTTCGAATCTAAGATGAAGATTCGCGAGGATTTCGCAACTTTATTTGGCGTGAATCCCGATCTAGTGGCCTCGGCTCCAGGTCGAGTAAATCTGATTGGTGAACATATCGATTACAGCGATGGCTTTGTTCTCCCCTTCGCCATTCAAGCCAGGACATACTGCGCGTTAAGGATTCGAAAAGATGAGCGAATTAGAGTCGCCACTAATCAGCATAAGCGAGATGTCTTTGAAAGCTCAATAGCCGAGTTGAAGCCGCAAACTGGACCGATTTGGACTCGTTACATACTGGGCGTGCTCTGGGCTCTAGATATAAAAGTTGGGGTTGAAATCTTGGTTGATAGCGAAGTTCCATCAGGAGCGGGGCTATCTTCATCGGCAGCGCTGGAATGTAGCGTCGCTACCGCGCTAAATGCGCATTTCGAGTTAGGTAAATCCTTAACTGAACTAGCACGAATTACCCAGCGAGCCGAGAATGAATATGTTGGAGTTCCCTGCGGCATCATGGATCAATCAATCTCATTGATGGGCAAATCTGGCCACGCCCTCTTGCTGGATTGTCGCGACTTATCTACTCGCCAGATAAAGGTGGATTTTGAATCAAAGAATTTGAAGCTTCTAATAGTCGATACGAGGGCGCATCACGCGCTTGTAGATGGTGGTTATGCCGAACGTCGCGCACAATGCGAAGCGGTCGCTAAAGCACTTGGCGTTAAAGCGATGCGAGATCTCTCTATGGGCGAATTAGAAGCCGCACGCACAAGATTGCCAGAAGTGAATTACATGCGCGCTCGCCATGCAGTCACTGAGATAAGTAGGGTCCTTGAGGCGGTAAGAGTGCTGGAAGCCGATGACTTCCCTACCTTTGGAAACCTCTTAACAAAATCGCATCAATCACTCCGAGATGACTACAACGTCTCTTGCCCAGAATTAGATCTCGCCGTTGAGACTGCTTTAAATCTTGGAGCGCTTGGCGCTCGTATGGTTGGCGGCGGATTTGGTGGAAGTGCAATCGCACTTATTAAAAGTGATGAGGCCGCTAAAGTTGCGCTGGAAATCGAGCGAATATTTAGTAAAGGTGGTTTTGCTTCTCCAAGATTCTTTGATTCGCTCCCTGGAGATGGAGCCCGGGTAGAAAGTTATTAACTAACTGGCGTTACTGATAGAACTTCAACGCCACCGATTGCATTCAATACATTGATTAGGTCGGCTGGATCTGTTCCGGGAAATGCAACTGTGATGTCATCGATTCCACGTCCACCCTCAGATGAGAGGACGACCAAGCCTCTAATGTCGCCGCCGGCAAAACCGATTGCTGATGCGACTGCGCCAAGGGAGCCAGGGCGATCAGGAAGCGCTACTCGGATTCGGACCATTGCCATAGAGGTGAGTCTAAATGAAAAGCTCCCTGACTTGGACTCGAACCAAGAACCTGCCGGTTAACAGCCGGCTGCTCTGCCGATTGAGCTATCAGGGATCGGCTAAAACTCCGTCAGACTCTACGACAAGCCTTCTCCGAACGCCAATTCCCGGAGCGCGCGACGCTTCGTCTCCATTTCGACCAACTTCGCAAAAGTCTCCCCATACTCCTTCTCATTCTCAACTGGATTTAATCGCTGGAGCGAGGATTTGATTTCGGCGATTGATCTAGAGAGCGCTACTTCATTTAGTCGCGCCATGATGCTTGAGACATAGCGATCAGATACCTCACCTTGAGTGCGGACTGGTTCGACAAGCAACTCGGTAACAAATGAACGCAATTCTTCTCCGTCAATCTTTGATACATCAATAGATTCCAAGTTCTTCTGGGTATCGATGTAGTTACGCAACCTCTCATAAGCCGGATGAGAAAAAGCATTTGGTTCCACTTCACTCCATTGTCTAGCGAGGGCTGGCATCTGGAGTCTTACTTTCAATACTTCGCGTTCTAGGGCAAGCCTTGGTTCATTCGGATCTGGTCGCCAATTTGAGGTAGCACTCTCTTCGCTTCTTACAGAGCCGGCTCGGGATGCGTTCTTCTTAACGGCGGCGGTCACCACTTCAACATCCATACCGAGCCAACCGGCGAGAGTTCGAACATATTCGGGGCGAAGTGATGCATCTCTAATCTTGCCAATCAAAGGTGCAGTTGAATTTAGCGCGCTAACTCTTCCTTCCGGAGTAGTTAGATCAAACTTCTTAATTTCACTCCTTATAGCAAACTCAAAGAGCGGCACTCGTCTTGCAATCAAATCGCGAACTGCACCATCGCCACTTTTCTGGCGGAGTTCACAAGGATCTAGGCCATTTGGCTCGACAGCTACGAAAGTTTGGGTGACAAATTTCTGGTCATCATCAAATGCTCGAAGCGCAGCTTTCTGTCCGGCAGCATCGCCATCAAAAGTAAATATGACTTCGCCTCGGAAAGAGTCATCATCCATTAGTAGTCGTCTAAGAATTCGGATGTGATCATCGCCAAAGGCCGTTCCGCAAGTAGCGACCGCTGTAGTAATTCCAGAGAGATGAGCCGCCATCACATCGGTATATCCCTCAACGACAACGACTTGGCGGGACTTTGCGATCTCTTTCTTGGCGCGATCTAGTCCGTAGAGCAGTTGGCTCTTCTTGTAAATGGGGGTTTCCGGGGTATTTAGATATTTAGGTCCATTATCTTCTTCATCGCTCGCTAATTTTCTAGCTCCGAATCCCACCACATCACCAGTTATGTCATGAATTGGCCAGACCAATCGATATCTAAAACGATCAATCGGCCCTCGCTGTCCCTCTTTAATCAAACCCGCGAGCGTTAACTCTTCAATTGTGAAACCTTCCGCGCGCAGCGCTTTAGTTAGCGCATCCCATTCCTTTGGCGCGAAGCCAACTCCAAAACTTCGTACTGACTCACCATCAAAGCCACGCTTTTCAAGAAACTCTCTTCCAATCAAAGCATCCGGAGATTTCAATTGCTCTTGATAGAAACGAGCGGCTGCGGCATTTGCTGCGACTAGTCGTGAGCGCTTTCCGGTTGGAGCAGATCCAACGCTTCCGGCCTCATATGAGAGTTGGTATCCGATTCGCTCTGCTAATTTCTCAACTACTTCGGTAAAGGTAAGGTGGTCAATCTTCATCACAAAGGCGATTACATCTCCGCCGGTTTGGCAACCAAAGCAATGGAAGAAACCTTTACTTGGAGTTACGTGAAAGGAGGGAGTCTTCTCGTCGTGAAATGGACATAGCCCTTTTTTCTGGCCACCACCGGCGTTCTTTAGTTGGACGTACTCCCCTACAACTTCATCTATAGGCGAGCGATCGCGCACATAAGCGACATCGTTATCTTTTATCCGCCCCGACATGGCCGAATCCTATGCCTCTCGCTTTTTTCCAGTTAGCTCCTGATGAAGTGCATAAGCACCGGGATCGGTCAACGAAGCGACTTGATCAATTACCACCCGTAACCGCTCAGAATCTGTGGTCGATCGATACCACTCTTGCAGGAAAAATGATTCAAGAGAACCGGGAGCGCGCTCTAAAACTGCGGTAACAAGCTCAGCAAGTAGCTCGCGTTGGCGTTGGTAAAGATCTTGGGATTTTTCCGCTCGAATGATGTAGTAACCAGGCATCGCTTTTAGAAGCGCAACTTCGACTCTTTGCGAGCGTGGAACCAGGAGATTTGCAGAATACCGAGTCAATTCGCCATCACCGTAATGAGCGCGAGTTTCTCGCTCAGCTGCTAACGCAAATCTTCCGATTAATTGACTCGTTAAATCCTTTAATTGTGCAAGTTGGCGATGGCTCCGATCAAATTCCTTTGGCCAACAGGAAAGTGCCTGTAGGGAGTCTAGAGCTTGGCTCGCTTCAGCTTCAGTCAAGTCACTTAAATATTCTGACTTTGCTACTTGGAAGAGGTTAGATAGATCGCTTCGAAGTCCCTCAAGTTTTATGTGACCTGTTACAAGAGCGTCTTCAAGGTCATGCACGGAGTAGGCAACGTCATCAGACCAATCCATGATCTGGGCCTCCATCGCCGAGCGTTTCTCCGGGGCGCCTTCGCGCATCCAATTGAAAATCTCTTCATCATCACTATAAACGCCAAACTTCTTTGAGTTTTCAAGAGAGCTCCATGGATACTTTGTTGCCGCATCCAAACTTGCACGAGTTAAATTCAAACCAACAGAAATACCGCTCTCATCTACCGTTTTTGCCTCAATCCGAGTCAGCAACCGGAAACTTTGTGCATTACCTTCAAATCCACCACAAGGCTCAGCTAACTTCGAGAGCGCTAACTCCCCATTATGTCCAAAAGGAGGATGCCCTAAGTCGTGAGCTAAACAAGCGCCCTCCATCAAATCTGGATCAGCGCCAAGAGCTGCGCCTAACTCGCGCCCGACTTGGGCGCACTCCAATGAGTGAGAAAGGCGAGTTCGTGGAAAGTCGCTGGCCCAAGGAACTGCTACTTG
>VERH01000056.1 GCA_018882735.1 Candidatus Nanopelagicaceae bacterium | reverse complement strand
GGCCTATTGAGGCCAGGCAAGAGCATCAATCCCTCATCTTCATCCTCAGTTCTGATTTCCATTCCATTCTCAAGAACATAGCTCTCGCCTTGAAAATCTAACCAACCGTGTTTTCTATAGAAATTCTTCTCACCGGTGGAGAGCATAGAAAGAGAAAATTCAGATTTGCACAAGGAACTTATCTGCTCCATCAAAGCGGATCCAAATCCCTTCCGCCACTTGCTCGGAGCAACCGCAATTCCTTCAATGTAGCCAACTATTAGCTCTTCGCTATCTACCCAAATCCGTCGTTTAACTATGGCGCCATGAGCGATTAATTGATTGTTTAGAAACCCCAAAAATCTATATCCGCCAAAGGTATGGAGCCAATCCTCATGGGAAAATTCGCCTTCAAATGCTTCGCTCAAGATAGAAAGTATTTGAGCACTCTCCTGTGAGTTGATTTCTGCCAAACGCCTGATTTCTAACACTGAAAAATAATATTGAAACTCATGCTTCTAAGTCTGCCCGGGCACTCGTATTATTCGCTACATGCGTATTAGGAGTTTGATGGCTGCGCTACTTCTCTTGGCAACAAGTGATCCGTCAATCGCTTCAACTCCTCCAAAGGCAGGTGCAGTGTGCACGAAAGCGGGAGCTACCAAGAACTTTCAGGGCAAGAGATTTACATGTATCAAGGATGGCAAAAGCCTTAAATGGAGTAAGGGTGTCGTTATCAAAGTAGCTGCTCCAGAAATCTCACCATCGCCATCTACTACTCCAACTCAAGCCGTGACGCCCGGGCCAACCCCTACTCCTGCCACCTCTATCATCCCAAACCCAACGCCAAATTCCACGTCAACGCCAACGCCTAATCCGACGAGCCCGGTAGATGAATTAAGTGGAAAAGCTTGCAATACTGAGAATCAAATTTCCAGAATACCTTCAGGTGAATACTGGTGCCTCAAAGACAATAACGGAATTCTAAGATGGTCAAGAAACTCAACACCTTCCAAGTCCTCGGGAACGATGTTTAAGCAGAAAGTTTCAGATGTCTCATATCGCCAACCATCCCAGCCCAGTCAAGATGTCAATCAATGCAAAATAGTTCAGATAAATCATCAACAGGGAGAGCTCAAATCGGGATTTCCTTCACCGATTCCCTCTTACAAGAGCGCCGGAACGGTCAAATGGGCTTTAGTACCAATTGACTTTTCTGACGTACCCGGCGAATCGAATTTTATGGATCGAGCTCGACCCGAGATGCAGTTTGCCTCTGATTGGGCTGATTTATCAAGTGAAGGCAAGTTCAAAATTGAGTGGCAAGTTTATGAAAAATGGGTACGACTCCCTGGCGTTTCAAGTGAGTACTACATTCCACCAGAAAGTAATGGTGGATTCATTGCGCCAGCTCAACAAAACTTCTGGCAAAGAGCAATCGTAGAAGCTGATAAGTATGTTGATTTCACTGGTGTACAAGCCGTTCAATTCATACTCCCTGCTGGCCAACAAGTTGTTAGGTACGGTATTAAAGGAAACAACTGGTATGACGTAGTAAAGAACTACACCACAGGAGAGGGTACAAAGATTGATTTATTCTCGGTCCCAAGCACACACAATGATGAACCGAACTCTGGGAGAAACTACTGGTCCTGGTGGATGTACCACTTCATGGGCGGACTAGGAGTCGCTAAATATGGAGGAAATACAGCAACCGAGTTACATACATATTTGATACAAGGAAGCACGGAAGGTGCTCGTGAATTAGGAGGATGGCTTCGATTCCTGGTTGGGTGGATGCCAGAATCAAGAGTTTATTGTCGTCAAGCCTCTAATCTGACCTCTCTTGATTTAACTCTAATTCCGCTCAGCGATAACAAGACTCAGGGAATAAAGCTTGCAGTAATTCCTATTTCCGAAACTAAAGCTTTGATCTTGGAGTCTAGAAGGGAGACAAAGTTTTCGTGCACGACCCCAACAGAACGTAATGGCGTTTTGGCCTATGTATACGATGCGGGTTTGGGTCATATGGGCGAGTACTTCAAGGCTGTTTCGCCTAGTGGCCGGGCGGACGAGAGTTATTCTTGCTACGCCAGCCAAAGTCGAGATCTCCTGCTCCACGAAGGAGACCGGATTACCTATCAAGGAATCACTGTTGAACTTCTCGCACATGGCAATTTTGATCAGATTAGATTGACGCGCACCTCCTAAAAACCGCGCCCCTCAAGTAATCTTCGGCTATGCAATCCAGTTGGGCCGCTGGTGCAACCGCGCCATCGAGTGATCCCATCGTTCATGTGCTACAAAGATTCACATATGGTCCAACAAAAGAATTAGTTTCTGAAGTAAACAAAATTGGCGCAGATGCCTGGTTTGAAAAGCAGTTAGATCACCTTTCCATTTCCGACAGAGATTTAGAGTCATATATTGCTAAGCAGGATTGCTTCAATTACATACATAAAGATATGAATTTCTTATGGCCTCTTGCTGAATCCGAAGGCGACATCACCAAAGGCCAGATTTTTAATTCAAATCACTTCTCAGGCCGCGTTTTACGTTTATATACTCTAATTCAACAGGCACATTCAAATCGTCAGATTTTTGAAATGATGGTTGAGTTTTGGCATGACCATTTCAACATCACGACCATCGGAGATGACACGAAAGATGGTCGGCTTGACTGGCATACTAATGATTGGAATAAGCGAGTAATTCGTGAATATGCGTTAACGAAATTTGAAGATTTACTCCAAGCAACCGCACTTCATCCTGCGATGATTATCTATCTTGATGGCGAACTGAGCACCAAAGAGCTTCCGAATGAAAATTATGGTCGTGAATTGCTCGAGCTCCACACGGTCACGCCAAAGTCTGGCTATACCCAAGCCGACATCCTTGAAGCTTCAAAACTATTCTCTGGCCTCCGGGTTAATTGGCCCGAGCGCTGGTATCAAAGAGGTCCTAGGCCAATGCCACAGGGCAAAAGGCGCTTAGATATTTCACCTTTTGCAACGATGTTGCATGAAGAACGTCAAAACTTTGGCACCTTCAAGATTATGGGATGGCAGAGAACGGTCACATCAGCAGATCAAGTTATGCCAGCAATAAAATCACTTCTTAACTATTTGGCCATGCATCCCGAAACTGCTAAAACCATAGCCCTAAAGCTAGGTCGGCGCTTTGTAGAAGATGTGCCTTCACAGAAATTCATTAGCGATATTTCTTCGACCTATATCTCAAGCGGTGGCGATATAAAGGAGACTTTGAGAGCGGTCTATAAACACTCTGATTTTAAGAACGCTATTGGCACAAAATTGAAGAGACCTGGCGAGGACTACATCTCAGTTGCTAGAGCTTTAGATGTTTGGCCCGACTTCACAAGACTACAGAGATGGCCCGCGATAACTAAGGAATTTGCATTTCCAACAATCATTCCTGATGAGGTAGGAAGGATGGGGCACGCACCGCTTTCCTGGCCATTCCCTGATGGTTACCCAGATATCGCTGTTAATTGGGTAAATGCGAATTACCAAGTTCTCCGGTGGAATGTTTATGGAAACTTCGTCCAGGGCAATATTTGGAAAGCTCCAGTTTGGGATTCACTACTTTCGGTTCGCGAGACTAATCTGGATAGACAGATAGACCAAGTCTCTCAGTTACTACTCTTCAAGGAACTAGGTAGCGCAGATAGAATTTCAGTTAGAAAAGCAGTAGTGAAGGTTTTTGGAGAGAATCCAAATTTCACCAACCAATACAACGATATAACAGGACTAATCGCTCGGTTGATTTTCCAATTACCGGTTTGGAGTCTGCGATGATTACAGAAGAAGCAATTGCGCAATGCCCCGAAGGAAGAGAAGGCTTTAGCCGTCGCCAGTTCTTGCGAGGAATGGCGCTCTTTGGCGGAATGACCGTTCTCTCCACAAATGGAGTGCGATATACCTTTGCCGCTTCTTCAACAGAAACGCCCGATGTCGTTGTCACGCTAGTTCTTAGAGGTGGATTTGATGGCCTGAGTGCTGTCGTTCCGACCGATGAGGCGCTAATGCGCAAAGTAAGAGGTGGGATCTTCATACCTAACTCGAGTCTGCTTCCACTCGATCGAGAGTTTGGGTTACATCCAGCACTGAAGCGTTTCTTGCCGCTTTGGGAGGCTAAAGAGCTCGCAATTGTTAACACAATTGGCGCACCAACGCACTCAAGAAGTCACTTTGATGAAATTGCCGATGTCGCCTATGCCGCCTATGGAGAAAAAGATAAGCGCAGCGGATGGATGGCACGCTTCCTCGATGTGACCGGTAGTGGATCAGTCGTTCAATCTGTTGGTATTGGTTCGACCACAAAACAACTTGTTGGTGGAAAAGTTGCTCCAGTAAATGTAAATTCAATAAATAACTTCAGGTTGGACTCAATCTACGGCTATCGCGCCGAAGATATAGCTGGATTCATCGATGAAACCCATGGGCGTTGGACGAATGTCTGGGCAACTCAAGCAAAATCTACGATTCGAGCACTCGATGACATTGCAAAAGCTGGTGCTATTCGTAGCAACGTCACTTACCCAACCACTGGAACCGGACAGAGACTTAGAGATGTCGCTGCGCTTCTAAAG
>VERH01000055.1 GCA_018882735.1 Candidatus Nanopelagicaceae bacterium | reverse complement strand
CCGTAATGCTTAATCACATCACTTGGTCGCTGCGATGTGCCCGAAAGTGCATTCTCGGCCAACATCAAAAGCCCAGTTACTCGCACCTTTAGTTTCAAATCCGCAGCGGCAGCCACCGTCATCAACACCGCAGCTGCGCCAGCCATATCGCTCTTCATGGGCGCCATCAGATCGTATGGTCGCTTTAATGAAACTCCACCAGTATCAAATGTGATTCCTTTTCCAACTAAAACTACGTGGGGAGATTTCTTTCCACCTTTAGGCGTATAGGACACCTCAACGAATCTAGGTGGGTTCTTTCGGCTCGAATTTCCAACCGCCCTTAGTCCTCCAAACTCGGCGAGTTCTCTACCGGAACGCTCCTTAATTTTTAGATCAGGGCGCTTACAAATAGCGCGGGCTTGAGCGGCAATCCATTCTGGAGATTTGATATTTGAAGGGGTGTGTATGAGGTCGCGCGCTTTCCAGGTCGAATGCACAAGAATTTCGCTTCGCTTTACCTCCGCAGCAAAGTCACCAGCGAGGGTGAATGAAGGAGTTTCAATCTTCTTCTCTTTATCGGCAGCGCCCTTTGTGCTCCACGAATAGGTCGATAGCGCTAACGCGTTTAGATGAACGAGCGCTTGACTTGAATTCTCAGGGCAAAACGATAAGAGATGAGAAGAAGTTGCCTTAACTTTTCGGCCAAGAGTCGTTCCCACTTTACGTAGATCATTTGGGTTCGCTTCGCCAATTCCAATTAGATAGATTCGGGATAACTTCTTTTTGCTCTCATTTAGCGGAATCTCGACTAGTTCACCGAGTTTTGCAGAAAATGACTTACCGGCTTTCTCGATTTCTTCTTGAAGATTTAGTTCAAATTCAGTTTCGATAAATTTTCGCCACTTTTGATTGATGGCTATCTCGCCGGTTAACTCAACCGGTAGGGCTAAGTGGGTGATTCCTTTTAGCGATTCTCCCGATAGGTTTTGAATCTTGCGCGATCCCAGTTTCGGGATGGGTCGATTCACTTCTTAATTAGCGAGACCGCTGTGTTCAAGACATCCGCGAGATTGCGAGCTTCCTCTTGATTTAGTTCCACAACTAGTCGGCCGCCACCCTCCAGCGGTATCCGCATGACCAAGCTACGAGCTTCCTTCGTTACTTCCATAGGTCCGTCGCCAGTGCGGGGTTTCATGGCTGCCATTTCGACCTCTTTCGTAATCAGCTCGCCTTGCGGTTAGACATGGCGGTTAGCTAGCAATGCAGGGAGCGAATTATCGCGCATTCAGTCAGTTGAGGGGAAATCGAAGCTCTCTCGTAGGCGGGCGCGACCCGAGGCAAGGACGGCGGATACAGAGCGCTCCGGGACCCCGATTTTGATGGCGATTTCTGTAGTGGAGAGGTTCTGTCCAAAATACAGGAGCAAGATGATCCGC
Organism: Candidatus Nanopelagicaceae bacterium; assembly: GCA_018882735.1. Taxonomy (GTDB): domain Bacteria; phylum Actinomycetota; class Actinomycetes; order Nanopelagicales; family Nanopelagicaceae; genus MAG-120802. Next base: position 3,287 of record VERH01000055.1, on the reverse strand, counting down.
TCTTCAACTGGCAAAGAGGCAATTAGCTCTATGACAGTTTGTTTCTTCTGCTCCGCCACACGCTAAGGCTACAAGGCTCACCTTACGCTCACCGCATACTCACCGCGGGGCGTTAATTAAAGGTTCGTGCGAATTTCCTAAGCGAGAAGTTGACCGTTAGGAGAATGAAGGGCTTGATTAGCGCGAGGATTAAGGATGGGGCCTTTATCTCTTCATACCAATCAAATCTAGTTTTATTTCCTAGATCAACTAATCGAAACTCGCCAATTCCCTTTATCAATCTTCCATAATGATCAACGCGACAAAAGTTTGGTGGTTCCCACGAAGTCACCTTCATTTTGTCTAGTACTCCAATAGGTCCAATTCCGGTGAACGCTTCGATTGTGGTTCCAATCCCAGAGTCATCAGCACCTTGATCTGATGCGCTAACACGAGTAAGTGCCATCCAATCTCCCTGATTTTCCCATTGCACGAGAGCGCGCCATACCTCGTTGAGTGGAGCGTCAATAATTACTTTTGCATAAAAATCTTTAAGCACGTTGTTCGCTCTCAAGATGATTGATTGAGTCAAGTGGACTAGTGCACCACTTAACTAATTCATGTTGTCCTGGCTTTAAGAGATTCTTCTCAGTCAAATCAGCGAGCGCACTTCTTAGTGAGTCGTAGGTTCCATCCGGATCAAGAACTGAGATTGGTTTGCCGTGAAAGCCTAGATATCTTCCAACCCAGATTTCAAAAAGCTCTTCTAACGTTCCGAGTCCGCCTGGTAGAGCGATGAAACCATCCGAGAGTTTTTCAATTAACCCCTTTCGTGCCCGCATATCTTCAACAACGTGCATCTCATGGGCATCGCTATCAATAAATTCGATGTTGGTTAGCTTCTCTGGAATGACGCCAATTGTGTAGCCACCTTGGGAGCGCACACCTTTAGCTACCTCGCCCATCACAGATATGGCGCCACCGCCCCAAACGAGTTGATGACCAGCCTTTGCAATCTCCTCACCAAGGGAGAAACCAATCTTTAGCGCGCTTGGTGAAACAGCAGTAGATGATGCGCAGTAGACGGCAATCTTCACCCGCGAACTCTAGAGCGTTGGTACCTTTGGCACATGTCCATCGCTTACGGCCACGGCTTGGTTTCCAAATCAAAGAGTGGCGCGATCCTCGATGCCCATTTCAAAGTTCTTGGGTTGGGAAAACTAAGTGGTTCATCTGCTCCGGATCTAGCGAGCCTTGCCTCCGTCGATGAGATTCGAGGCGTCCACCGCGAACCAATCGCTATAGAAATTGACTTAGGTGTTGCCCCAAAAGATGTTCCTGATGCTTATCTAAGGCTTCAGCTTCTCTCGCACCGAATCATCAAACCGCACGGGGCAGTTCTAGATGGAATCTTCGGAATACTTAACAACGTCGTTTGGACCTCAGTCGGGCCCTGTGAATTAGCGGGCTTTGAGAATGTAAGAGAACTTCTTAAGAATAAATATGGCTCAGTGACGATTTATTCAGTCGATAAATTCCCGCGGATGGTTGATTACGTAATCCCGGAAGGAGTGCGAATAGCAGATGCAGATCGCGTCCGACTTGGAGCGCATCTCGCAGCAGGCACAACTGTTATGCATGAAGGATTCGTGAATTTTAATGCGGGCACACTTGGCGCATCTATGGTCGAAGGGCGAATCTCAGCTGGCGTTGTTGTAGGTGATGGAAGTGATATTGGTGGTGGCGCTTCAATTATGGGAACGCTAAGTGGCGGTGGCAAAGAGGTAATCTCGATTGGCAAGAAAACGCTTCTTGGCGCAAATTCAGGAGTAGGAATATCACTCGGCGATGAGTGTGTTGTTGAGGCTGGACTTTATCTAACCGCAGGCTCGGTTGTGCTACTACCTGATGGTAAAGAAGTTAAGGCCCGAGAATTGTCGGGAGCAAATGGATTGTTATTCCGTAGAAATTCCAGGACTGGTTCTATTGAAGCCATCGCCCGCAGCGGAAATTGGGGCGGATTAAATAGCGTTCTGCATTCAAACTAAACCTAAGCGTTACAGAAAACCCCTTCATAAACTGGATTAGGTTTACATTCTGGTACAAAGACTGGATAAATAATTTCTTGGAGATTGCTCTTTAACCAAGTTGAGGGAAGTTTTGTTCTAGAGCGGAAAACCTCGCCGGTTAGAGTGCTCCGCTTACCCTCAGATGAATAACCCGAGATTGCCATAACGCTATTTGTCTGGCTAAGTGAATCAATCGTAAAAGCAATGACATCAGGGAGGCTAAAAGCTTGGGCCATCATGGCTTGCGGGACGCTGCGGGTCCACATGTAATAACGTGGATTTATCTTGGGATCTAAGCTCCACGGATCTGGTACGCCGAGAAGATAAGCAAATTCCGATCCCCAGACATCCTTTATGTTCTGGGTCTTACCGCCGCTAGAGGAAAAGTAGAAAGCATTTATTGGAAGGCCGCCTTGAGTTATCACAAGAGCGCTCTCGGAGTCCACAAAAGTTCGATTGACCGCCTCTCGCCAGAGAATTCCGTAATCAATCCGATTTACCTTTTCATCTTCCTTTGCATAGCCAACAAAGTTCTGGTCGACAGTAGTGCTATATATGTTGCAGTCGCATTCACTTCGAATTCGGCCGATTTTTCCTAGAGCGTAGGTGCGAGCCGCTATGACTTGTGCCTCAAGCGAGGCCGGTGGCCATGAAGAAGGAACCTCGCCAATTCCATATAGATATTCATCATGTAACCGTAATGTGGTTGTGACAGCTAAATAAGAAGTCAGCTTGGTTGTGACGCTTTTAAAAGTCATTTGGCCATATTTATACCTACCGCTTTTATCACCGCTCTTGAAAGCAATTACTGAATTAGGTTCCCAGCGGATTGTCCAACTTTGATTAGGAGGTAGCGGGGCAAACTTTGCGGTTGGTGAAGTTAGGAATGGCACGATCTGGCCAGAAAAATTTGTGAAGGTTGCGGTAACAGTTCCATCGTATTTTCCATATGGTTCAGGGTTTTCAGTTGCTGGAAGATCCCCTTGGTAGAGGCTAAAACCACCGATGGCTTTTTCGATGCTAATCACTGCTGAAGTTGCTTGGTTTGCGATATTCACTCGGATGAGGTGGTTATCCGGAAATGGAGTCACTTCTGTGCCCGGGTAGTAATAGCTCAAGATCTCTCTTGCAGTCTTTCCCTCTAGCGCTTGTCCACGCGCGCCAATCTGGCTCATGCCTACGCCATGTCCATAACCAGAACCCACAAAAAGGAATTCGGCAGGAATTGCTGTGTTGGCG
>VERH01000002.1 GCA_018882735.1 Candidatus Nanopelagicaceae bacterium | reverse complement strand
GGGTTAAACGATCAGAGACTTCTATTCGATGTGGTCGTAGCGTAATAAGAAGTCTCTTAACTGACCGATTACTTCTTATTACTCGGTAACCGCCCGAGAAGGGAATAGGAAGACTAGGAAGTGAAATTTGCAGTCCGCAAGCGGTTGCATCAACAGAATATCGAATGCCGGGAATCACATATATAAACTCATGGCCAAGACTTTGATATCTAGAGCCAAGTTCTTGCATCGTGGTCTTAATGCCTCCCGATCTCGGGCTATAGAAATTAGTAATGTGAACAATCTTCACGCTGCGTATACCTCCAGTGGTGTCGAGACGATGGCGCGATAATGCATATGGAGCTCTTTGTTAATACTCTCCCAATCACGGTTTAGAACGCTCTCGCGTGCCGCGAACTCAAGTGCCTCTAGATCACATGACAAGGCTTTATCTACAGCTTCAGTAATGGAGCGGTTTGACATACCGTCAAAAAAGAAACCATTTTCGCCGTCAACCACAAGGTCTAGCGGACCGCCAGACGCGGGCGCAATCACCGGAACGCCACTCGCAAGTGCCTCTTGTGCGCTCTGACAAAACGTTTCATACATGCCGGTATGAATGAAAATGTCAAATGATGCTAGGCCCATTGATAATTCACTTCCTCCCAACATGCCAGTAAAGATGGCGTTAGGAAGATGTTTTTCAATTCTCTTTCTATCAGGGCCATCTCCAATCAAGATGAGCTGCAAATCTGGATTTTGATCTACAGGTACTAATTTCTCTAGGTTCTTTTCACGAGAAATTCGACCCATATAACCAACAATTTTTCTTTGTCTTGCGCCCCAACTCAAGCGGAGCGATTCACTTCTGTGGATCGGAGAAAATCTATGAAGATCAACGCCACGAGGCCAAATATGAACGTTCTTAGTTCCAAATCGAATCAAGTCCGACGCAGCCGCACTGGATGGAGCTAGAGTTCGTGAAGTTTTGTTGTGAATTCGAGCAAATGCCTTTTGAATTGATTGATTTCCGAAATTTACTCCATAGTGTTTCGCGAAGCCAGCCACATCAGTTTGATAAACCGACAGTGTTGGTATCTCTAATTCTTTGGAAACATGGTTCACATAACTTCCCAAAATTGCAGGGGAGGCGAGGTGGATTACATCCGGATTAAAGCCTTCAATGAAGTGCCTGAGAGTCCGCTTTGGAATTGCTATAGGAAGGAGGCGCCTCAATGAGATACTAGGAACGCGCTTGATTTTGAATCCAAGAAAATCTCCCGGCGCCGATCTTGCTTCTGGAGCAACAACTATTGCTTCATGGCCATATGAGTCAAAAAACTCCAAAATTCGAAGGACTGAATTTGTGACACCATTTACGGTTGGCAGGAATGACTCGGTCACTATGGCGACTTTCATGAGTAAAAGGTTCTCGCCCAGGAAAACCCTCAACCTGAGATTTAGGTTACGTGTTGAGTAACAGCGGGTTAAGAGTGGATGCTTTTGTTACCCGCGAGTAGCATCCGAGTATGAAGATTGCTATCTGCGTTAAACAAGTTCCAGATTCATGGGCCGAGAAGAAAATGGTCAATGGCCGACTGGATCGCGAGAGCGTTGATGCAGTTCTAAATGATTTAGATGAATATGCAATCGAAGAAGCACTTCGAATCGTAGAGCCATTGAATGAAGGTAAAGAAACACCCGAACATACGATCACACTCATTTCAATGGGCCCAGAACGAACTACTGAGGCGATTCGAAAAGGCCTATCAATGGGAGCCGATGGCGGAGTTTTGGTCAGCGATCCAGCATTAGCTGGTTCGGATGCAGTTGCGACTGCGAAGGTGCTTTCAAAGGTAATTCAAGATGGCGGTTTTGATTTAGTTTTCTGTGGCACAGAATCTACCGATGCTCGCATGAGCGTAATTCCAGCGATGCTCGCCGAATCACTTGGTTGGGCGCAACTCACCTTTGCCGGTTCAGTCAAAGTTGATGCTGGTGCGAAGAGCGTTGAGATTGCTCGGATGACTGAGAGTGGCGTTGAGACGATGTCTGCTGCTTTTCCATGCGTTGTTAGCGTGATAGAGAAAATCAATGAGCCGCGCTATCCATCCTTTAAGGGAATCATGGCGGCTAAAAAGAAACCTATTGATACTAAAGCGCTCGCCGATATCGGAGTTAACGCTGGAGAAGTAGGTACAAATGGCGCTTGGAGTGAAGTTCTCGACGCGCAACCTAGACCTCCGCGCGATAAAGGCGTAAAGCTTGAGGATTCTGGCGATGGTGGTACGAAGTTGGCGGATTACTTGCTTGAGAAGCGGTTGGTGTAACTATGGCCAACATTCTCTTTCTCGTAGATCACGATGGCTCGAAAGTTGCCAAAACTCCAGGCGAATTAGCCACTTTTGCAAAGCGCGCTGGAAGTGCAACCGGAGTAATTCTGGCAAATAGCGGAGCTGGCGATGCACTTGCCGCACAACTTTCCGGAACTGAGATTGATCGATTGATAGTTGTAGAAAATGACGAGATTTCCAAGCACGGAATCGCCGCCGCTGTATCTGCGCTAGCTCAAGTCGTGGATAAAGAGAAACCAGAAGCGATTTTGGTTGCTTCATCAGCGCGCGGAAAAGAGATTGCCGGAAGGTTGGCGCTGCGCATCGCCGGAGGCGTGATCACTGATGCGATCGACTTTAGAAGTGATTTATCAACCACCCAATCCGTTTTTGGTGGATCATTCACTGTAAACGCCAAAGTCAAAGTTGGCACACCAGTCATAACTATTCGACCTAGCTCGATTGAAGCGGGTGGGGCTAGCGCGGCTCCGAGCGTGGAGAAACTCCAAGTCACTATCGAGGCAAAAGATAAAACAGTTACGATTTCAAATTCCCAACCACCCGTTAAAGGTGGTCGCCCTGACCTAACAGAAGCAAAGATCGTTATCTCAGGTGGACGTGGCACAAATGGAAACTTTGCTGAAGTTGAAGCGATGGCAGACCTCATCGGCGCCGCAGTCGGAGCTTCGCGCGCTGCAACTGATGCAGGTTGGTATCCACACACTCATCAAGTTGGTCAGACTGGAAAGACAGTTAGCCCACAGCTTTATATAGCTTGTGGAATTTCGGGAGCGATTCAACATCGCGCTGGTATGCAGACCTCGAAGACCATCGTTGCGATAAATAAGGATCCGGAAGCGCCCATCTTCGATCTTGCAGATTTCGGCGTTGTTGGAGACTTATTTGCGGTTCTCCCACAGGCGCGCGAGGCGCTCAAGGCAAAACGCGCATAACCTGACCGTCACTGCCGCGCTTTAGAATTAACCCATGCCGCGCGTCTATTTTGATAATGCTGCCACTACGCCAATAAATGATGTGGCGTTACAAGCGTTTGTCGATCAAGCCCGCGAGCTCGGAAATCCCTCAAGCCTTCATGGCTATGGAAGAGAAGTCCGCAAGAACGTCGAAGAAGCCCGCGAGCGGATCGCAGCCTTGGTTGGATGTGAAGCAAGCGAAGTAATTTTTACCGGGAGTGGGACTGAGGCAAATAATCTTGCAATAAAGGGAATCTATTGGAAACGGCGAAGTGAGAACCCAAAGCGGAGAGTAATCATCATCTCAACCTTCGAACACCACGCCATCCTCGACCCAGTCCATTGGTTGGCCGAAGAAGAGGGAGCCGAGGTCATTGAAGTTCCAGTAACCCGCGAAGGCTTTATAAATTTTGAGTTTTTTAAGAGCGCTTTAGAAAATCGAAGCGAAGAGATTGCCTTAGTTAGCATTATTCATGCGAATAATGAAGTCGGAACTATCCAGCCTATAAATGAAGTTGTGAAATTAGCTGAGAAGTATTCAATCCCAGTTCATACTGATGCAATCCAAAGTTTTGGGAAGATTCCGTTAGATTTTGCAGAACTTGGGCTATTTGCGATGACGATAAGTGCTCACAAAATTGGTGGCCCAGTCGGCGTAGGTGCGCTAATTCTCAAGCGCGGCGTAGATGTAACTCCGCTTCTTCATGGCGGCGGACAAGAGCGCGATATCCGTTCTGGAACTGTAAATGCCGCAGCCATAGTCGCGTTTGCCTCCGCAGCACAAGTTGCAATAAGAAATCGCGAAAAGAACGCCCTCTATGTTGCATCGCTTCGAGATTCACTTAAAGAGACCATCAAGGCCGATGTTCCAGATGCAATCTTCAATGCATCCGAAGGCGCGCACCTCCCTGGGATTTTAAATGTCCGTTTTCCTAATACCGAAAGCGATTCACTCTTGCTGCTATTTGATGGTGAGGGGATTGCATGTTCAACCGGCTCAGCTTGCTCAGCTGGAGTACAACAACCAAGCCATGTGCTCTTAGCGATGGGATTGAGCGAGAAAGAGGCCCGTTCTTCGCTTAGATTCTCACTCGGGGCTGAAAATTCCCGCGCTGATATTGATTATTTCCATACCTGCATCAAAAAGGTCATCGAACGCGCGAGGGCTGCATACCGGAGCACTGCATGAAGTTAATTGCAGCAATGAGCGGAGGAGTCGACTCTGCCGTGGCTGCGGCGCGCGCTAAGGAAGCCGGCCATGACGTAATTGGCGTTCATCTCGCGCTCTCGAAAAACCCCAAGAAATATCGCTCCGGCGCTCGTGGTTGTTGCACGATTGAAGATTCACATGACGCCCGCAGAGCCGCAGATCGAATCGGTATCCCGTTCTATATCTGGGATATGTCAGATGAGTTTCATGAGAACGTTGTTGAGAACTTTCTTGCTGAATATGCAAATGGTCGCACTCCGAATCCATGTCTGCGCTGCAATGAAAAAATCAAATTTGCTGCTGTTTTAGATCGGGCAAAAGCGATGGGTTTTGATGGAGTCGTCACCGGACATTACGCGATTACAAAGGAGAGCGATTCGGGAAGATTGCTCTATCGTGCAATCGATCCATTGAAGGACCAGTCATATGTTTTAGCTGTTCTAAATCGCGAACAACTACAAGGCGCATTCTTTCCACTCGGTGACACAACCAAAGAAGATGTGCGGAAAGAAGCTTCCGCGCGCGGACTAACTGTTGCAAACAAGCCAGATAGCCATGACATCTGTTTTGTTCCTTCTGGAGATAACGCAGGTTGGTTACGTGATCGTCTTGGTAGCGAGATTGGTCCAATCGTTGATGAGTCTGGAACTAAATTGGGCGAACATAAGGGCGCCTACACCTACACAATCGGCCAGCGCCGTGGCTTAGGAATCACAATTCCCACTCCCACAGGCGAACCGCGCTACGTACTTCGTATTGAACCTAAGAGCAACACAGTTGTTGTCGGAGAGAAAGAATCCCTTGCAATCAAAGCAATTAGTGGTGAGCGGGCTATCTGGTGCGGCCCGGCCGTAACCTCAAAAAAGGAGCGTGGTTTCGTACAAGTTCGAGCCCATGGTGAAGCCCATCCATGTACTTATTGGAGTGAAAATGGCGAAGACTACTTGCAAGCGGAGTTGGATGAACCAATCTTTGGCTTAGCAACCGGACAAGCAATGGTTATTTATGACGGCGAGCGAGTTGTTGGTTCCGCGACGATTGCCGGCACAGCATGAGCAGAAAAGACGATAGCCAGATTCGAAGGCGAATGAGCGAGCTTGCAGAAGAGATTCGGGAACACCAATACAGATACTACGTTCAAGATAAACCCACAATCTCAGATGCTGAATTTGATGCGCTATGGAGAGAGCTAGAAAAATTAGAAGGTGAGAATCCCGAACTTCGCGATCTAAATTCACCAACTTTAGAAGTTGGTGGCGGGTTTGCAACCCACTTCACCCAATTTGATCATCACGAGCGGATGATGAGCCTTGACAATGTCTTCAGCTCCGATGAATTAGAAGCCTGGTTTGAGCGAGTTAAAAGGGAAGATGATGGCTCAGCAAAGAGTTGGCTCTGCGAACTTAAAGTTGACGGGCTCGCGATAAATCTCATTTACGAAGCTGGAAAACTAGTGCGAGCACTTACCCGCGGAAACGGCACGACTGGAGAGGATGTAACTGTAAACGTACGCACCATCAAAGGCGTACCAATTTCTCTTAAGGATTCCAAGCCCCCAGCACTTGTTGAGATAAGGGGAGAAATCTTCTTTCCACTCGCCGCATTTAACGAACTTAATGAGGGCTTAGAGGAGTCAGGAAAAACTACCTTTGCCAATCCGCGAAATGCGGCCGCAGGATCATTACGACAGAAAGATCCAAGAGTCACCGCAAGCCGACCGTTATCTTTGATAGTTCATGGAGTCGGAGCGGTCCAAGGTAGGGAATTTGCAACCCAGAGTGAGGCTTATGAACTATTGAAGAGTTGGGGGCTTCCAACCTCAGAGCGCTATCGAGTAGTCACTTCCCGGGCTGAAGTACGAAAATTTATCGACCATTACTTGGAGCACCGTCATGATGTTGAGCATGAAATCGATGGCGTAGTAATAAAGGTAAATGAGCGCGCCGCACAGCAAGCCATAGGTTCAACCTCTAGAGCGCCAAAGTGGGCTATCGCTTACAAATATCCACCAGAAGAAGTAACCACAAAGTTAATTGATATCCGGGTCAGTGTTGGTCGAACCGGGAGAGTTACTCCCTTTGGATTTATGGAACCAGTCCGGGTCGCAGGCTCTACCGTCACAAATGCAACGCTACATAACATCGAAGAAGTGCGGCGAAAAGGCGTCTTAATTGGTGATGTAGTAGTTATTAGAAAAGCTGGCGATGTGATTCCGGAAATTCTCAGTCCGGTTGTTGAGCGACGGACGGGAAACGAGCGCGAATTTGTAATGCCGAAGAAGTGTCCGGAGTGCGGATCCTCATTACGCGCTATGAGCGAAGGGGATGTCGATATCCGTTGTCCTAATTCGCAATCTTGTCCGGCTCAACTAAGAGAGCGCATCTATTACATCGGCTCAAGAGCGGCGCTGGATATCGATGTTCTCGGATACGAAGCTGCTCAAGCGCTCTTAGACTCAAAATTGATCCGCGATGAAGGCGATTTATTCTCGCTAAATGAGAAGTCGCTCATGGAGAGTGAATTTTTTAAGAAAAAAGATGGAACGATTGCGGCCAATGCCGAGAAACTTCTCGTTGCGCTTGATGGAGCTAAGTCTCGACCTCTGTGGCGAGTACTCGTCGCACTCTCCATAAGGCATGTCGGCCCAACTGCGGCCCAGGCCCTCGCTCGCGAGTTTGGTTCCATCGATGCAATCGCTCGCGCCGCAATCACAGACTTATCTGCGATTGATGGCGTAGGAGAAGTTATTGCTGAAAGCATCCAAGATTGGTTTGCTGAGGACTGGCATCGGGAAATCATTGAGAAATGGCGCTCTGCCGGAGTGGCTCTCGAGCAAGTTGCTACTAGCTCAAAACCACAAACACTTGCCGGCAAGACAATTGTGGTAACTGGCTCACTTGAGAATTTCTCTAGAGATGGTGTGACGGAGGCAATAACTGAAAGGGGTGGGAAAGCTGCTTCCTCGGTTTCAAAAAATACTGATTACGTTGTGGTGGGCGATTCCCCGGGCTCTAAGGCGAAGAAAGCCGAGGAATTAGGAGTTCGGGTGATAGGGGAGCGCGAATTTATGACTCTATTGGAGAAGGGTGAGCTCTAGGAGTTATTATGCGTTCCATGTTACACAGAATCACTTCCGAACGAGCGGTCGAATTGTTTAGCGAGACCGGGCGCGAACTTCCCGCGCATCCTGTCTTCTTTGGTGGGCTCGCTTTTGGAATCTTGATGTTACTTCTCTATTTAGTATTGAGACTTGATAAAGATTAAGAACTGCGCACTCTTTGGTGGCACTTTTGATCCATTCCACAATGGGCATTTACATCTAATTAAATCCTTATTAGCAACAAGACGATTCGACAACCTGGTAGTCATACCAGCAGGCGATCCTTATCAAAAGAGTGGCTCAGCTCCAGCGTCTGACCGATTGGCGATGGCTAAGTTAGCGCTACAAGGTGAAGCGGTGAGAATAAGCGATTGCGAGGTTCAAAGATTAGGTCCTTCATACGCAATAGATACCGTTAAGGAGATTAAAGATTTGATTCCAGCAGATCGATATACCTGGGTGATTGGAAGTGATGCTTTTGCAGGACTTCCATCTTGGGAGCGATTCGAGGAGTTAACTTCAATAGTCGATTTTCTGGTAATCCTTCGCCCAGGTTCGAGCGAAGTTCTATCAATACCAGGAGTGATATTCCAATTACTTGAGATTGGCGCGCCTGAAATTTCGGCGACGGAACTAAGGAATCGTCTTCACCGCGGGGAAGATGTAGGTGCATTTCTTCCGGCTGGCGTCCTTTCTTACATAAAGGAGAAGCACCTATATGGCGCCGCGTAACTCCACACTTTCACACCTTGAGAGCGCTGCCGAAGCGGCGTTAGACAAGCTTGGAAAGGATTTAGTGGCAATCGACTTAACTGAACAGATGGTTTTAAGTGAGGTCTTCTTGCTCGTGAGTGGTGCGAATGAGCGCCAGATCGAAGCCATCGGCGATGAAGTGGAATTGAAATTGGCAAGGCTGGGCGAGAAGCCACTCCGGCGCGAGAAATCAGCACATTGGATTCTCCTTGATTACGAAGACCTTGTAGTGCACATCCAGACCGAAGAAATCCGCCAGTACTACATGCTAGAGAAATTGTGGAATGACTGTCCCAGAATTGAATTAAAGGCAGTTAAAGAAGATGAGAAGAAGAGGGCGAGCAACTAAAAATGAGGCAGCGAATTGTTCTATGGCGCCATGGCCAAACTGATTGGAATCTTGAGAATCGCTTCCAAGGACATTCCGATATTCCATTAAATGAAACTGGCCACTCCCAAGCGCGTAGAGCCGCGCCGCTTTTGATGGGGCTGCGGCCTGAAAAGATTGTCTGTAGTGATTTGATTCGAACCCAGCAAACCGCAGCTGCGCTCGCGGAAATCTCAAAACTTCCTGTTCATATTGATGCCGGATTACGTGAAACAAATGGCGGTAAGTGGGAAGGTCGAACCGGTGAAGAGAATCGCGCTGATGATTACCAACGATTTGTAAATTGGCTTGATGGTAACGATGAGCCGGCTGGTGATACTGGAGAACGGCGAAGTGAGATTGCCGAACGGGCAGTCGCCGCTATAAATCGAGCGCTTGAGCCTTCCTTATCAACTCTTGTCGTGGTCACTCATGGCGGAACGGCAAGAATTGTTATCGGAAAGATGCTCGCGCTTCCAATGAATCAATGGGCAACAATCGGCGGACTTTCAAATGCTTCTTGGTCAATTCTGGAAACTGGCCATCACCGAAAAGGCTGGATCTTGGTGGAGCACAATGCCGGTTCGCTCCCTGAACCGATTTATGGAGAAGAAAGCGGCGCGTAATTGTTGTAAGGTTCCCGTGTTTACGGGGCTATGGCGCAGCTGGTAGCGCACCTGCATGGCATGCAGGGGGTCAGGGGTTCAAGTCCCCTTAGCTCCACAATTTAGATAAACGATTACCGAGTAAGTCAAAGGAATTTAGAGATGAGCGATAGCAACAGCGGTAGAGGGCTCGCTCTCCAGAAAATTCCATCAGGTTGGAATGCAAAAGATTTACCAAACCTTGAAGGTAAGAGATTTCTCATTACTGGCGCAACCAGTGGAATCGGAAAAGAGGCCGCCCGCGAATTAGCTCGAGTGGGGGCTAGGGTCACAATTGCAGCCCGGTCAATTGAAAAAGCAGAATCAGTAAAGAAGGAGTTATCAAGCGACCGGATTGATTTACTCGAATTAGACCTCGCCGATCTTGAGAGCGTTCGACGCGCAGCCCGCAAAGTTGATTATGAAATTGATGTCTTGATTCTCAACGCTGGGATTATGGCAATTCCATTACGAAAAACTAACGATGACTTTGAGATGCAGATTGCCACTAATCATCTTGGCCATTTTGCCTTTGCTGGATTGATTCGAGAGCGCGTTAAATCCAGAATCGTCTCTATCTCGAGCCAAGCCCATCGAATGGGCAACTTCGGAGATGGCACGGTTTTGGCCATTAGAGAAATTTGTTTAGGTAGAAATAAATACTCACCATGGGGCGCATACGGCACAAGCAAATTAGCAAACCTTCTCTTTACTTTTGAATTAGCAAGACTTGCTAACGCAAGAGAGTGGGGTATTACCGCTATCGCAGCTCACCCAGGTTATTCAAACACTAACCTCCAAAGTGTTGCCCCGAAGATGAAAGGAAACATCTGGGAGGAGCGGAGTACTGCGTTAATGAATGGCGTAATTGCTCAATCTGCATCGCGTGGCGCACTCCCAACGTTATGCGCCGCGACATTCCCAAACCTTTATGGAGCATCCTTTATTGGACCCGATGGATTATTTGAGATGCGCGGCTTTCCAAAGGCAGTACGTGCGCGCTCAATTGCATATGATCAAGAGCTAGCAAAAAATCTCTGGCAGGTAAGTGAAGAATTAACTGGCGTCGTTTGGCGGTAACCTACGCACATGCATGAGGCGTACGACATCAACCACGTCCAAGAGAAGTGGTTACCTATCTGGGATGAACTCGCGCCCTTCCGTTCTGGCAAGAAAGATGATCCGCGGCCAAAGAAATATGTCCTGGATATGTTTCCTTATCCCTCCGGGGATCTTCATATGGGGCACGCTGAGGCATATGCGCTCGGTGATGTAATCGCCCGTTACTGGGTACAAAAAGGATTTAATGTTATGCACCCAATCGGTTGGGATGCATTTGGACTTCCCGCCGAAAATGCCGCGATTAAACGGAATGAAGATCCAAGTATTTGGACTTATGAAAATATAAACACCCAGCGAGCATCCATGCGTCGCTATGCATGTTCCTTTGATTGGGATCGTGTTCTTTATACCTGTGATCCTGAGTATTACCGATGGAACCAATGGATATTCTTGAAATTATTTGAACGCGGTCTTGCCTACCGCAAAGACTCAGCTGTTAATTGGTGCCCTGATTGCCAAACCGTCCTTGCAAATGAACAGGTCGTTGCGGGGCTATGCGAACGGTGCGATAACCAAGTAACAAAGAAGAAGCTAAATCAGTGGTACTTCAAGATCACTGATTACACCGAGAGATTACTCGCCGATATGGAGCAACTTGAGGGTAAGTGGCCAGAAAAAGTCCTCACCATGCAGCGAAACTGGATTGGAAAATCCACTGGCGCAGAAGTCAAGTTTGAAATTGAAGGTCGCAACGAACCGGTTGTCATCTATACAACCCGGCCAGACACGCTTTATGGCGCAACCTTTATGGTGGTTGCTGTAGATAGTGAGCTCGCACGCGAACTTGTCTCGGGAACTTCCGTTGAATCAAAGTTCAACGAGTATTTTGAGTCCGTTAAGTCGGCAAGCGATATCGATCGACTATCTACGGAACGAGCAAAGAGCGGGGTTTTCTTAGAGCGTTATGCGATTAATCCGGTTAATGGTGAGCGGATTCCAATTTGGGCGAGTGATTATGTGCTCGCCGATTATGGAACTGGCGCGATCATGGCGGTCCCAGCCCACGACCAGCGAGATTTAGATTTTGCCCGCGCTATGAAGCTTCCGGTCCGCGTTGTAGTAGAGACCGATGGTGAAGATCCTGCCGTAACCGGCGTTGCAACTGATGGTGATGGAAAACTGATTAATTCCGGTTCATTAAATGGACTTGATACGGCTTCAGCTATAACAAAGGTAATTAAAGAGCTGGAGTCGAAGGGCCTTGCCAAGGCCTCCCAAAATTACCGCCTCCGTGATTGGTTAATTTCGCGCCAACGCTATTGGGGTACTCCGATTCCGATTATTCACTGCGAAAAGTGCGGCGAAGTACCAGTTCCCCTAGAAGAGTTACCGGTGCGCTTGCCAGATTCAAAGACGGTAGATCTAAAACCAAAGGGAAGTTCACCATTAGCAACGGCAAAAGATTGGGTGAATGTTAAATGCCCCAAGTGCAACCAACCCGCACTTCGCGATACCGACACCATGGATACCTTTGTTGATTCATCTTGGTACTTCCTGCGTTACACAAGCGTTGATAAAGATGATCGAGCTTTTGATTTAGATGAGGTTAAAACCTGGCTACCAGTAGATCAATATGTCGGGGGAGTAACGCATGCGATTCTTCACCTGCTCTACTCACGTTTCTTTACCAAGGCGCTATTTGATATGGGGCTAGTTGATTTCACAGAGCCTTTTACTCGATTATTGAATCAAGGCATGGTGATAATGGATGGCTCTGCTATGAGCAAGAGCCGCGGAAATCTCGTTCGACTATCTGATGAACTTGAGCGACATGGAGTCGATGCCATCCGCTTATCTATGGTCTTCGCCGGCCCGCCGGAAGATGATGTGGATTGGGCCGATGTCTCGCCATCAGGATCAGTTAAATTCCTAAATCGCGCTTGGCGACTTTCCGGTGATGTGACTAGTAAGGCTGGCGTAGATTTCAAATCTGGCGACGCTGCGCTACGTAAAATTACCCATAAGGCGCTCCATGACATCTCTTTTGCAGTCGAGTCTTTCCGCTTCAATGTTGCCGTTGCGCGCATCATGGAATTGGTAAATGCAACTAGAAAGGCGATTGATAGCGGTTGTGGCCCAGCTGATCCTGCGGTTCGTGAGGCCACCGAAACCGTTGCTATCTCACTCTCATTAATCGCTCCGTATACAGCTGAAGAGATGTGGGAGCGGCTAGGACATAAGCCCTCCGTAGCCCTTGCTGGCTGGCCACAAGTTGATTCATCACTGCTTACCGAAGACTCGGTAACGGCAATCTTCCAGGTAAATGGAAAAATCAAAAATCGTGTTGAGGTATCTTCCGGCATCAGCGATAAAGAACTTGAGGATATGGCCCTTAGCGATTCCACCATTAAAGTTGAGTTAAATGGCGCTTCCCCGAAGAAGATAATTACCAAAGCGCCAAAATTTGTGAATATCGTTCTTTAATATCCACAGCCTACTAATTTAAAGAATTCTTCCGGGGAGTTCTCTGTTCTGATTCGCCCATGAACTCACTAAAAGAGAAACTCGAAGAATTGAAGTCACAGACTCTCGAATACACCACTGAACAGAAACGCGCCGTCATTGCTCTCTCGCTAGTAGCGATTCTGATTGCCGGCGTCCTCTTTCTCTCTTCGCGCGGTGAGGCCGTGGAAACTCCCGCAATGAAGGTTATTGAGAGCACACAATCCAAGATGTTGCTTGTACATGTGGCCGGCGAAGTTAAGCGACCTGGTGTGTATCCGGTGATTGATGGCTCTCGTGTTGTGGATGCAATTTCTGCGGCGGGTGGAGCGAAAAAGGGAGTAGATCTCTCGGTAATCAATCTCGCGCGCAAGGTAGTAGATGGCGAACAGATCTATCTAGGTGTAAAACCGGAGGAGAAGAAGAAGGTTGGTTCGAAACCGTTTAGTGGGACGGTTTATGTAAATCGCGCCAGCGCCTTTCAATTCGACTCACTTTCTGGGATTGGACCTGTTCTCGCAAGGCGAATCGTTGATTACAGAAGTGCTAATGGGCCATTTGTAGATATCGCAGATCTTCAAAAGGTTCCGGGCATAGGAGTGAAGACTTTTGAAAGGATCAAGTCCCGACTCTCTCTTTGAGGTTGCATGCCAAGAGTTACCAATCCCTTGCGCTAGCGATTGGTATCTGGGCGGGAATCGCACTCGCCGATTTAGTCGCACTGAAGGCGCTGCTTTTAGCGCCGATCTTGGCTATTTTTCGAAAGCGGGCCGTAGCTCCGGTACTCATCGCGGCCATGACTGGGGCAAGTGCGCTTTTGATTCATCTAGCTGCGCTTGATGAAGGTCAACTCTCCAATTTTGTTGGATCTACGGTACGCATTGAAGGCGTAGTAAGTAGTGATTCTAATAAGACTAGGCCAAGAGTAATTGGTTCAAGATTGACCGTACCTAGAACTACTTTCTTGATGCGTGCAGAAATAATAACAACCGATGATTCGCAGTACCTGGTTCGTCTTCCCATTCGCGTAATCGCCGAGACTGAAGAGCTATTAATCCCGGGTCAACGAATCCAATTATCTGGAATGTTAATCGATTCAAAAGAGCGAAAAGTAGCCGCGCTTTTGATCGCTCAAGAAGGCTCCTTACGCTCCATAGGCACGCCTAAGTCTTTAAAAGCTTTAGAGCAAGTTCGGATTGCGCTGCGTGAAGCAACTCTAAAAGTTGGTGGGGATTCTGCCGCACTAGTTCCGGGGATGGTGATTGGAGATACCTCATTACAGAGCAGTGCACTCTCAAAGCGAATGCTTGAAGCAGGTCTCTCTCATCTAACTGCGGTAAGCGGTGCCAATTTTGCAATCGTTAGCGCATTTCTCTTTGCCCTGACTGGCTTCTTCATACCTAATAGAAAAATTCAAAGTGCAATTACAATTCTTGCCCTAGTCATCTTCGTACTTCTTGTCCGACCTACTCCATCGGTATTAAGAGCCGGAGTAATGGCCGCTGTATTTCTGATCGCAAAGTTGAGTGGCCGGCGTAACGCTGGGGCTAATTCGCTAGCGGTCGCAATCGCACTCCTACTATTGATCAACCCATTTCAGGCATTCGAAGCGGGCTTCATCTTGAGCGTCCTTGCCACAAGTGGGCTTATTTTCTTCGCTCCGAAAATTGCCGCTCGGGTTCCAGGCCCCAAGGCAGTAGGTGAGTTGATTTCAATACCAACGGCCGCGACCTTGTTTTGCGCCCCATATTTGATGGTCATTTCTGGCGGACTAAATCTAGGGACGGTCTTGCTCAATATTCTCGTAGCTCCAGTAGTTCCATTTGTAACAATCTTCGGTTTTGTTGCCACCCTTCTCGTCCTTCCAGTTGCTCCACTAGCTCGCCTACTCCTTGAAATTGCAAATTTAGGAACAAGTTGGATTATTTATATCTCCTCATGGAGCGAGTCGATGCCCGCTTTGGTCACAAGCGCTCCGGTATTACTTTTTCTTGGAACTCTACTTACGCTCCATAAATTCTTAGGGAGGAAGGTGGCAATCCTTTCGCTGCTTTTGGTTTTAACGGTCAGCTCAAGCCAAAGGTTTATTTTTCCGGGAAGTGATTGGAAAGTGGGTCAATGCGATGTCGGCCAAGGAGATGCGCTCCTGATAAATCTTGGTGGGGGATCTTCCATCCTCTTTGACGCAGGTCCCGATCCGCGCCTGCTTGATCGCTGTCTAGATCAATTCCAAGTTAAACGACTCCCACTGGTTGTAATCAGCCATATTCATGCCGATCACTATCAAGGATTCACTGGAATTGGCAGACGAGAAGTAGGTCAGGTCTGGATGAATCGCGAAGTTGATTTATTCGAGCTGATTCCAGATGTAACCCCAGTACAGATCGTGCGTAGCGGCCAGACCTTCAAAATAGGAGCTGCGACAATCGAGATTATCTGGCCAGGAACCGGGTTAGAGAGTTTTGCCTCAATTACTGGAGATGGTTCTACCGAGAACAACCGGAGCGTTGTAGCAATAGTAGAAATTGAGCAAGTTCGAATCTTGATTACAGGAGATATCGAACCTGGGGCGCAACAACAGTTACTTGGCGAACTAAATGGAATTGATGTCATCAAAGTTCCGCATCATGGTTCAAAACATCAAGAGTCGAGGATCTTTGAAGGGGCATCAATCTTCTTTGTGAGTGTGGGGCGCAACTCTTACGGCCATCCAGATAACGGGCTAATATCAAGCCTAGAGAGTAAGGGCAGCGTCTTTAGAAGCGATCTAGATGGCGCGATTGCCTTAAGTTGGCAGATAGATGGCTCTGGTCGACCGATATTCTCTACCCGGCGTTTGGGAAAGGAGTGGTGGCGGATTTCATGGCATTAAACCCACTACTTCTAATTCATGGAGGTGAAGCCGCTCTCTCAGATCGGGCGCTAAGTGAAGCATTGGAAGAGCGCAGAGATTTTGAACGGACCTCTCTAGATGGCGGTGAGTTAGAGGTGGGTCGCTACGGAGAAGTAATCGCGCCATCGCTCTTCTCAGAAAAGCGCGTTGTGATTCTGCGGGATTTGCAAGATGTTCCAGCCGAAGTCGGAGAAGAGATCCTGGAGAGTTTTGATTCGATCGACCCCAATACCCATCTAATTTTTCTCCATAAGGGTGGCATCAAGGGCAAAGGTTTAGTTGAGAAGATCAAGAAATTAAAGGCGGAATACATCGCCTGTGAACCTTTGAAAAAGCAGAGCGAAAAAGAGGAGTTTGTTCGTCAAGAGTTCACACGGCATGGAAGGAAGATTTCTAGCGCTGCTGTAGCGGCGTTAGTGAGTGCAACCGGTAGTGATACAAGAGAGTTAGCCGCGGCCTGTAGCCAAATCTCCTTTGATACCAATGCCGGCAAACCGGTAATTGATGAAGGTGATATTGCCAATTACTACCAAGGCCGAGTTGAAGCCACCGGATTTGATGTTGCCGATGCTGTGATTGCCGGTGATGTTCGTGGGACTTTGATTTCGCTTAGAAATGCCTTAGATACTGGTACCGACCCGGTCATGATTGTCTCCGCAGTAGCTAACTCGGTCCGCGCACTTGCAAAAGTTTCCGATCTTCCTCGGGGCGCAAAATCCTTCGAGGTTGCTGGCAAATTAGGGCTGGCTCCATGGCAGATCGATAAAGCGCGGCGACAATTAACAAAATGGCGCCCGGGAATGATCGCTTTTGCGATTGAAGAGTTGCTAAGAGCCGATGTCGGCGTAAAGGGTGGCGAGGCCGCTCCAATCTATGCCTTAGAGCGGGCCATGGTTTCGATTGCTAAGAATGTGGCCTCAGGAGGCTCGGTTTGAGCCATCTGCGGTGCTGCTGATACCCTTCGGCGCTCGTAAAAACGGGTAATCAAGCTTGTAGAAGATAGGCAAAGGAAGGCAGTTTCGTGGCAAATATCAAGTCTCAGATTAAGCGAATCAAGACCAACGAGAAGGCAAGACTTCGTAACAAGTCGGTCCGTTCGTCATTTAAGACTGCTATTCGTCGCTTCCGCGATGCCGTAACCACAGGCGATAGCAAGACCATCGCAACCGAACTTAAGAGCGCTTCGCGTGAGTTGGATGTTGCGGTTTCAAAGGGCGTAATTCATGCCAACCAAGCTGCGAACAAGAAGTCGGCTATGGCAAAAGCTGCCCATAAAGCCGGCGTTCGCTAAACCCTTTATCAATAAGAACTAGGCGGACGAGCGATGCCCGCTATTCCATTAAATAAGGCGCCACAGCCTTCGAAGACTGACCCTGCTCAGATTCGTAATTTCTGCATCATCGCACATATTGATCATGGCAAGTCCACCTTAGCCGATCGAATGCTTGGAATAACCGGCGTAGTTGATGCGCGGAATATGCGCGAGCAATATCTCGATCGCATGGATATTGAACGAGAGCGTGGCATCACAATCAAGAGCCAGGCCGTTCGCCTTCCATGGAAATCTGGATTAGATGGCAAGGAATACATTCTCAATATGATCGATACCCCGGGCCATGTTGATTTCACTTATGAAGTTTCAAGATCTCTTGCCGCGTGCGAAGGTGCGATTCTCTTGGTGGATTGCGCCCAAGGAATTGAAGCCCAGACTCTGGCAAATCTCTATCTAGCGATGGAGAACGACCTCACCATAATTCCGGTTTTAAATAAGATTGATTTACCGGCTGCGCAACCAGATAAGTTTGCAGAAGAACTCGCCAAACTTGTTGGATGTAAACCATCCGACTGTCTACGTGTATCAGGAAAAACTGGTGCAGGAGTGGAAGAACTGCTTGATCAAATCGTTGCCCAGATTCCAGCTCCTAAAGGTTCTGCAGATGCTCCAGCGCGCGCACTTATCTTTGACTCGGTATACGACACATATAGAGGCGTAGTCACTTATGTGCGCGTATTCGATGGAAAACTTTCACCGCGTGAGCAGATTCAGATGGTTTCTACTGGTGTTCGCCATGAACTACTGGATATCGGAGTTATCTCTCCAGAACCAGTATCTAGCGCTGGAATTGGCGTCGGCGAAGTGGGCTACTTGATTACTGGCGTTAAGGATGTTCGCCTCTCAAGAGTCGGCGATACCGTTACTTCGTATCACAACCCCGCTAAAGAAGCGCTTGCTGGATATAAAGATCCAAGGCCGATGGTTTTCTCCGGCCTCTATCCAATCGATGGCGATGACTATCCAATTCTCCGAGATGCGCTAGATAAGTTACAGCTAAATGATGCTGCGCTTGTCTATGAACCAGAAACCTCAGTAGCACTTGGGTTCGGCTTTAGGTGCGGCTTCTTAGGTCTACTTCATATGGAGATAGTGCGCGAACGACTCGAGCGCGAGTTTAATCTCTCACTAATCTCGACTGCTCCCAACGTGGTTTACCGAGTATTTCTCGAAGATGGCAGCGAAAAGATCGTAACTAACCCGAGCGAGTATCCAAATGGAAAAGTCGCTAGAGTTTTAGAGCCAATCGTTAAGGCAACAATTCTCTCGCCCTCCGATTACATCGGAACCATTATGGAGCTCTGCCAGTCTCGTCGCGGGACTCTAGGTGGTATGGATTATCTTTCTGAGGATCGCGTTGAGATTCGCTACACCCTTCCTCTCGCAGAGATTGTCTTTGACTTTTTTGACCAACTTAAATCTCGCACAAAGGGTTATGCATCGTTGGATTATGAACCTATTGGGGAAGCAGAAGGCGATCTTGTAAAAGTCGACATCCTTCTACAAGGCGATACCGTTGATGCATTTAGCTCAATCGTGCACCGTGATAAGTCTTATCCATATGGCGTAATGATGACTACCAAATTGCGCGAGTTGATCCCAAGGCAGCAATTCGAAGTACCAATCCAGGCCGCTATTGGCGCGAAGATAATTGCCCGCGAAAATATTCGTGCAATCAGAAAAGATGTTCTAGCAAAGTGTTACGGTGGCGATATCACTCGAAAGCGTAAACTCCTAGAGAAACAGAAAGAGGGCAAGAAGCGAATGAAGATGGTGGGCAAAGTTGAGGTCCCACAGGAAGCCTTTATCGCAGCGCTCTCCACAAACTCGGATGGCGAAAGTGGAAAGACCAAGAAGTAGCGCTGCAAACGCGCTCTCGTTCTACATCCATATCCCGTATTGCGTAAAGCGCTGTGGGTACTGTGATTTCAATACTTACACGCCCCAGGAACTCAACTCTGCAAACCTATCCCTAATCACCACTCCTTACATAGACGCGGTTTTGCGTGAGATTGAAATAGCCAAGAAGCGCGTTGGCGCTGTTGATGTTCCTACCATCTTCTTCGGTGGTGGCACTCCTTCGCTGATGCCTAGTGCAGAAATTACCCGAGTAATTAGCAAAATCCGGCAAGAGTTCCACCTTGAAGAAGGAGCCGAGATAACCCTCGAGGCCAATCCCGACACTTTGTCAGCTAGTTATCTCGATGAGCTCGTCGCCGCTGGAGTGAATCGAATCTCTCTTGGTATGCAATCAGCAGTTCCACATGTCTTAGCTGCTTTAGATCGCACGCATAATCCTGAAAATGTTGAAAGAGCATGCCAACTTGTCAACGATTCCGGAATAGCTCACCTAAGTGTTGATTTGATTTATGGTGTTCCTGGAGAATCTATTGAAGATTGGAAGATTTCTTATGAGCAAGCGCTCGCACTTCCAATTGATCACATCAGCGCATATGCGCTCATCGTCGAGACCGGCACAAAGCTGGCAGCGCGCGTGAAGCGAGGGGAGTTGAAGATTCCACCCGATGACGAGACGGCTGAGAAATATTTAATATTTGATGAAGCAGCTGAACAGAGAGGGTTTGCTTGGTATGAGTTGAGTAATTGGGCAAAGCCTGGCGGAGCGTGTCGTCACAACATCACGTATTGGAACGGATCGCAATGGTGGGGAGTAGGCCCCGGCGCGCACTCATATTTCGCGGGGAAACGTTGGTGGAATGTGAAGCATCCCAACACATATCAGAACGCGTTGACTAGCGGTAAATCACCAGAGGCTAGTAACGAGTTACTCTCCGAAGTCAATAAACGGGATGAATTTGTAATGCTCCAGATTCGTATGAGCGAGGGAATATCACTCAACGACCTAACCCAAGAAGAGTTGGCAAGGGTCTCCAAGTATCGAGATTCCGGGCACATTGAGGGCGCTAACTGGGATGCGGGTCATCTTGTCCTGACTAGAACTGGGCGACTGATAGCAGATCGAATCGTGCGCGAAATGCTGGTGTAGTAACTTCACTTCCTATGCAAACCGCCCATACCGTAATCACCCTGTTGCTCGCCGTCATCTTTCTCATCGCTGGGCTATCAAAAGCGAGTGGCTCCTCTGCCGGCCTCTCTGGAACTAGGGATATTAACTTTCCAGATGGCTTTGCGCGTTTAGTAGGCATGCTTGAGACGCTGGCTGCTCTAAGCCTGGTGATTGGCTTCGCGCTTGTGAACAAGGATTTGAAAATCTACGGCTTTATTTTCCTCTGGGTGATTATGGCTGGAGCAATCTTCTTCCACTTCCGTGCGAACAAGGCAAAGACCGCCTTTCCTGCAATGCTGTTATTGATTCTGACCACCTTTGGGATCGCCACTATCTAGGGGTAGCGGATTTATGGCCCTAAATAAAGACTTGAATAAAGAATCCAATATCGAAGCGCGCCAGCTAGAAATTTTGCGTGCGATTGTCGATGAGTATGTCGCTACAGAAGAGCCGGTTGGCTCCCGCGCAATCGCAGAACGTCATGGACTTGGAATTTCATCAGCAACTATTCGAAATGAAATGTCAGTTTTGGAAAGTGCGGGGTTAATCACTCAGCCACACACCAGCGCAGGGCGCATCCCCACCGATAAGGGTTATCGGATATTTGTAGATAAGTTGGCGAAGGTAAAGCCGCTTTCAACTGCGGAACGTCGCGCTATTGAGACTTTCTTAGAAGGTGCACATGACTTAGATGATGTGGTCATGCGCACGGTTCGCCTACTTGCTCAAGTCACGAAACAGGTCGCGGTCGTTCAATATCCATCAATTACTAAATCAAAAGTCCGTCATATCGAATTGGTTGCGTTAAATCAGAGTCGAATCATGTTGGTATTGATTACTAATACTGGACGCGTGGAGCAACGAGTGCTCGAACTCCCACATCCAATCACAGATCAAATGCTCGGAGAGTTGAAGAATCGACTCAATTCCGTCGTAGCAGGTCGGAATATGGCTGATGTTTCGGGCTCACTTGAAAGTCTTCTTGAGGCCTTCCCACGGAATGAACGAACTTCAGTTGCTTTGATAATTTCTAACTTGATTGAGATGTCGCTCGAGCGAGCCGAAGAGAGAGTTGCAATTGCTGGAACTGCAAATTTGGCGAGATCTGGCGATGCCTCATCCTCTGATATCCATGCTGTTCTTGAGGCGCTAGAGGAACAAGTCGTTCTTCTTCGTCTACTAAGCGATTCAAGTGATTCGATGCGGATTCGAATCGGAACTGAGCAACCAGATAAGAGCTTAAAGAGCACGAGCTTGGTAAGTATTGGATATGGCGATGATGGGAATTCCTTGGGCGCGCTTGGCGTTATTGGCCCTACGCGGATGGACTACTCCGCATCTATGTCAGCGGTCCAAGCTGTTGCTCGCTACGTAGGTCGATTTATAACCGAGGGTAGATAATGGCTGATCATTACATGACGCTCGGCGTCGATAGAGGCGCGTCCTATGATGAGATTAAACGGGCCTACCGCAAATTGGCGCGGGAAATGCATCCAGATGTTAACCCGGACCCAAAAGTTCAAGATCGTTTCAAAGAAGTTACGGCTGCTTATGAAGTACTAAGTGATCCAGATAAGCGAAGTTCTTATGATCGCGGTGGCGATGGATTCTCCGGATTAGGTGGTGGCTTTGGTGGTTTTAGCGACATCATGGATGCGTTTTTTGGTGGCGGTGGTGCGCCAAGAGGTCCACGCCCAAGAATGCGCCAAGGCCAAGATGCGCTGATTAGGGTTGAAATTGATTTAAATCAAGCTTGCTTTGGAGTTTCAAAGTCAATCGGAGTAGAGACCGCCGTTATTTGTGACAAGTGTGGTGGCGATGGTTGTGAATCCGGCAGCTCACCGCGCACTTGCGATATCTGTAAAGGCAGAGGCGAAGTCCAACAAGTAACTCGTTCATTTATCGGACAAGTCATGACCTCAAGACCCTGCGGTACCTGTCAGGGCTTTGGAACAGTAATTCCAAATCCATGTCGGGAGTGCGCCGGCGATGGACGAGTTCGAGCAAAACGCAATATCGATATCAAGATTCCTGCTGGTGTAGAAACTGGAAATCGCATTCAGTTAAGTGGCCAGGCAGAAGTTGGTGCTGGTGGTGGCCCAGCCGGAGATCTATATGTAGAAATTATCGTGGCGGACCATGATTTCTTAGTGCGCGATGGTGAGAACCTGCATCTCCAACTAAATGTTCCGATGACTGGGGCAGCCTTGGGAACAAAGATGAAAGTTGAAACTCTCGACGGGGAGATTGAAGTTGAAGTTAAGCCTGGAACCCAGAGCGGTGAGATGATCCCGGTTAAAGGTAAGGGTATGACGCGACTTCGAAGTGGTACGCGCGGCGACTTGTTTGTACATATAAATGTAGAGATTCCTACCAAGCTTTCTAAAGCTGAGTCCGAACTACTCAAGTCATTCGCGCAGTTACGAGGCGAGAAGACAATTGGTGGTCAAGTTCGAAGAAATAGTGACTCAAGTCTGTTTGCTAAATTCAAAGAGGCGTTTAGAGGATAGATGCTTCCCTTATTTATCGTCGAGAATATTCCTGATCGTGGCGATCTAGTCATAGAGGGAGATGAGGCGCATCACGCAGCTACGGCATCCCGAGTCAAAGTGGGCGAGCGGGTATTAGTAACAAATGGTGCGGGTCGTCGCGCCGAGGTCGAAGTACTAGATATAAACAAGCGGAATATTGGTTGTCGCATCTTGGAGGTAGTTGATGAGCCAAGGTCGAAGATAATTCTTATCGTTATTCAAGCTCTCACTAAGGGGGATCGAGCGCGAGAGACTCTTGAACTTCTAACTGAAGGTGGCGCTGACATCATCATTCCGTGGTCTGCTTCGCGCTCCATTGGACAATGGAAAGAAGATAAAGATGCGCTCTCAAAATGGCGCTCATGGGCCCGGGAGGCAACCAAGCAGTCGCGTCGGACCTGGATTCCACAGGTCTTAGATATTCACTCAACCTCACAAGTCAAAGAGCGGATCGAAGATAGTGAATTTTCGTTAATGCTTCATGAAGCCGGCGCGAACAAATTCTCTCAAGTCGTAAAAGGAAAACCGCCCCGTGAAATAAATCTAATTATTGGGCCTGAGGGTGGAATATCTGATGATGAAGCGGCGCTCTTTGAGAAAGCGGGAGCACAATCTGTAGTTCTAGGCAAACCGGTATTTCGCTCCGCGCATGCTGGAGTCGCAGCACTTGCCGCTGTTCAAAGTGGATTCGGAATCTGGTAGAACTCATTCATGAACTGCATATTTTGTAAAATTATTGCCGGCGAGATTCCAGCAAACTTACTACTCAATACTGAAGATGTAGTTGCATTTCCAGATCTAAATCCACAAGCCCCAACTCACATTTTGATTGTTCCGAAAATACATGTGGAGAACGCCGCCGAACTTGCAGAAATGCAACCAAACGCGCTCGCCGAACTATTTAAGGCAGCTAAGAAATTGGCTATCGAATTGAATTTGCCGGGCTATCGAACCGTCTTCAATACCGGTGAGGCTGCAGGACAATCCGTATTTCACGCTCATTTACATCTCCTTGGCGGAAGAGCGCTCGGTTGGCCACCCGGCTAAGGCAGGCGCATCTAGAAGCACCCGGGCTAGAATGGGTTTAATGGAGAGAACGGTTCTGACGCTTCCCGAAGATATTCCAAGCGTTGCCTTAACTGGACCAAATGATTCCTACATCCGAGCTATTGAAAAGTCATTTCCGGAGGTAGCCGTCACCGTCCGAGGCAACGAGGTAATTCTTCGCGGCCCAACTGGTTCGGTCCAGAACGTCCAGAAACTTGTGGCGAATTTTCTATCGGTCGTTCGCGCCGGACAACCTTTAAGTGATGATGCAGTTCGCCGCTCTATTGCGATGATTCTCGGTGATGGAAATGAAACCCCTGCTGAAGTTTTGACGCTAAATATTCTTAGCAATCGCGGCAAGACGATCCGGCCAAAGACGGTGAATCAGAAGCGCTATGTCGATGCCATAGATAAGAACACAATTACCTTTGGAATTGGCCCAGCAGGAACTGGAAAGACCTATCTTGCGATGGCGAAGGCAGTTCAGGCGCTTCAATCAAAGCAAGTCAATCGAATCATTCTCACTCGCCCTGCCGTAGAAGCTGGCGAGCGGCTGGGCTTTCTACCAGGAACTCTTCACGAAAAGATCGATCCATATCTTCGTCCGCTTTTTGATGCGCTTCATGACATGCTCGATCCAGATGCGATTCCTCGATTGATGTCTTCTGGGACTATTGAAGTTGCTCCGCTTGCTTACATGCGCGGTCGAACGCTAAATGATTCATACATAATTCTCGATGAGGCCCAGAACACTTCTCCCGAACAGATGAAGATGTTCCTAACTCGTTTGGGTTTTGGATCGAAGATGGTCGTGACCGGGGATATCACCCAGATCGATCTTCCCAATCATCAGGAATCAGGACTCCAAATCGTCCGTTCTATCTTGGAGGGAATAGCCGATATCTCTTTCATGGATCTAACCTCTGAAGATGTTGTACGCCATAGATTGGTAAGTGAGATTGTCGATGCCTATGGAAGATTTGATTCGCAAGTAGATGGAAATCGCGCTGCGCGCCGCGCCAATAAGCCACGCTCGCTAAGGAGTGATCGCTAACCGCAGTCTTTGACTGTTGGCGTTATGAATATAGAAATTACAAACCTTGCTACCGTGAAGTGTGACGAGGGACGAATCAAGGGCGTTGCTAAATATTCATTGGAACGCCTGGGAATTCATCCAGATTCAGAGCTGAGCATCTCTATTGTTGATGAATCCGAGATGAGTACTCTGCACCTTCAGTGGATGGATGAACCAGGCGCGACCGATGTCCTCTCATTTCCGATGGATGAAATGAAGCCAAATTCAGCAACTGATGGACCGGGCGTCCTCGGCGATATCGTTCTCTGTCCAAGTTATGCCCAGAACCAAGCAAAAGAAGCGGGCCACTCATTGCAAGAAGAGCTAGAGCTATTAACTATTCATGGCGTGCTTCACCTACTCGGCTACGACCATCGCGAGAGTGAAGAGAAAGAAATCATGTTCTCCCTACAAGATGATTACCTGAAAGGTTGGCGGATTCAAGCGTGAGCGCTCTAGTCATTACAGTCGTTGTTGCGTTACTCCTCTTTGCTGGTTTTCTGGCTGGAAGCGAGAGCGCGATAAATTCGATTTCCCGGGTCTTTGTTGAAGAACTTGAAAGTAAGTCCTCAAAGCGAGCCGCCTGGGTCCAACGAGTTCTCTCTGAGCCTGCACGATATTTAAATGTCGTCTTGTTTGTTAGAAAAGCTGCTGAATTGACTGCGACTGTAATTGTGGCGGAGGCGTTGATTGATCTCTTCGATTCCTTAGCGGTTGCGATGAGCGTCTCAGTCGGTGCGATGTTAGTGCTCTCATTTGTTGTAGTTGGAGTTGGCCCGAGAACTCTAGGTAAGCAACATGCCGGAGCTTGGATAGTGCCTGCGAGCATAACTGCGGTAATTCTCTCCAAGATTCTCGGACCAATAACAACTCTTCTTATTGCAATTGGAAATGCCATAACTCCCGGAAAAGGTTTTAAGACTGGTCCGTTTGCTAACGAAGCCGAACTTCGAGATTTGGTAGATCAAGCCCACGAACGTGGACTAGTTGAAGAGTCAGAGCACGAGATGATCCACTCAGTCTTTGAGTTGGGCGATACCTTGGTGCGTGAGTTGATGGTTCCTCGAACTGAGATGGTTTGGATTGAAGGAAGTAAGAATCTCCGCCAAGGACTTTCCCTTGCCCTTAGGTCTGGGTTCACGAGAATTCCGGTAATTGGCGAGAATCTCGATACCATCATAGGAATCGCCTATGTAAAAGATTTAGCAAAGCGGACCCATGAATATCGTGAATCAGAACAGACTGAATTGGTCTTAGATCATGTCCGGCCCGCCACCTTTATTCCTGAAACCAAGACAGCAGCGGAGCTATTAAAGGAGATGCAGCGCGACCAGATTCACCTGGCAATCGTTGTTGATGAGTATGGCGGCACCGCAGGCCTAATCACTATCGAAGATCTGCTCGAAGAAATCGTCGGTGAGATCGCTGATGAATATGACGATGATCTGGAGGAGATTGAATGGCTCGAGGAGGGCAAGAAAGCTCGAGTCTCGGCGCGACTTCATATTGAAGACTTAGCCGATCACCTAGATATTGAGTTTGAAAAAGATGAACTTGAAGAAGTGGATACGGTTGGTGGTTACATGGCCAAATTGTTAGGTCGAGTACCTATCCCCGGTAGCGAAATTGAACTTAGCGGTTGGAAAATCACCGCAGAACGTCCAGTTGGTAGACGCCACCGAATTGGAACAGTTCTGGTGGAGCGCGGTAGCACGGAAGTAAAGCCTTAAGGTCTCCTAGTGCGTATTCTCCGTTTCACTCCGCCAACAGGTTCAAACTTGGGAAGCGATCCGCTATTTGGAGTGCTTGAAGATGCTTCAACTATTCGGGTTGTAAATGGTGATCCACTTTATTCCGGGATTCAATTTAGAGATGAGCGGATTCCGCTAGAGAGCGTTCGCATCTTGGCACCCGTGATCCCAAGGAGCAAAGTTGTCTGCGTTGGCAAGAATTACGCTGATCATGCTGCCGAGATGGGGGGCGAAGTCCCCAAGGAGCCGATTATCTTTCTCAAGCCAAATACATCTGTGATTGGCCCCAATGACATTATTAATTGGCCAAACCAGAGTCAGCGAGTTGACCATGAGGCCGAATTGGCGATTGTAATTTCTCGAATCTGTAAAGACGTTCCCAAGGAGCGATATAAAGATGTAATTTTCGGATACACCATTGCCAATGACGTCACAGCTCGCGACATTCAAAAGGGAGATGGCCAATGGACCCGCGGAAAGAGCTTCGACACTTTCTGCCCGCTCGGTCCTTGGATTGATACCGACTTTGTTCCCGCAAAACAGAACATCACTGCCGCAGTTGCTGGCGAAATCAAGCAGAACGCGCATCTAGATGAGATGGTCTTTGATATTCCTACAATCATTAACTTCATATCGAGCGCCATGACTCTTTTGCCTGGTGATGTAATCCTTACTGGAACACCAGCCGGCATCGGACCGGTAATTCCTGGTGAAGAAGTTAAGATTGCCATCGAAGGATTAGGCGAACTTACGAATCGAGTATCTGCACGTGGCTGATCTACCAAAGAGAGAAATCCGGACAAGATTTGCACCTTCTCCAACGGGT
This sequence comes from Candidatus Nanopelagicaceae bacterium, assembly GCA_018882735.1. Lineage (GTDB taxonomy): Bacteria > Actinomycetota > Actinomycetes > Nanopelagicales > Nanopelagicaceae > MAG-120802. The sequence goes on along the minus strand of VERH01000002.1, from coordinate 38,926 downwards.
GATTTGCATGTAGGAAATATTCGTACCGCTTTATTTGATTGGGCTTACGCCCGTCATACTGGCGGAAAGCTGATTTTTCGTATTGAAGATACCGATAGAGAACGCGTTACTGATGAATACATCGCCCGCGCTATCGATACCTTGAAATGGTTGGGACTTAACTGGGATGAGGGTCCCGAAGTTGGTGGCCCATTTGGTCCATATCTGCAATCCCAGCGCCTTGATATCTATACGGAGTGGGCAGATACTTTTCTTAAGAATGGCGATGCCTATAACTGTTACTGCTCGACTGAGGAGCTAGAAGCGCGGCGCGAAGCACAACGTAATGCCAATCAAGCGCCCGGTTATGACGGTAAGTGCCGTTCGCTTACCAGCGATGAAATTTCAAAGCACCAATTAGAAGGTCGCAAACCGGTGATCCGTATGCGTATGCCCGATGGCGAAACCCGATTTACAGATCTAATCCGTGGCGAAGTGGTTTTCGAGCATAAATATGTACCTGATTTCGTCTTGATGCGCGCAGATGGCTCTCCGCTCTACACCTTGGCTGTGGCCGTTGATGATGTACTGATGAAAGTGACTCATGTTCTTCGTGGCGAGGATCTGCTCTCTTCAACACCTCGCCAGATTCGCGTCTATCAAGCGATGGGAGTGGCTCCATCGGATTATCCCGAGTTTGCTCATCTTCCCTTCGTCATGGGAACCGATAATGCCAAACTATCAAAACGAAATGGTGAAGTCTCAATTGCTTGGTATCGCGAGGAAGGTTTCCTACCGGAAGCGATTTGTAATTATTTGGCCCTGCTGGGTTGGTCGCCCGGAGATGATCGCGAAAACATAACGATGGAGGAGTTAGTTCAACTCTTCACCATCGAACGAGTAAATAGTTCGCCAGCTCGCTTTGATATGAAGAAATTAGAGGCGATAAACGGTGACAAGATTCGAGCTTTAAGCATTGAAGATTTTCTACAGCGCGCGCTGCCATTCCTAATTGCCTCAAAGGTAATAACCGGTTCCGAGCCGCAAGTATCTTTGGTAAAGAAGGCGCTGCCAATAATCCAAGAGCGAATTGTTCGCTTGAAAGAAGTAATTCCCATGCTTTCATTTCTATTCGTGGAGCAAGTTGAGTTTGATGCAGAAAGCGGAGTGAAGATTGGTGAAGCGGATTCCCAGAAAGTTATTGCAGCAGCACTTGGATCCTTGGAGCCGGTGACGGATTGGAACCACTCGGAAATCGAATCTGCGCTTCGTAACTCATTAATTGACGGTCTAGGGTTAAAGCCGAGAAATGCCTTTGGGCCGGTAAGAATTGCTATTACGGGAAGTCATATCTCGCCACCACTTTTTGAATCGATGGAGTTGCTCGGAAGAGAGCGCTGTTTATCAAGGCTGAAGAGCGCCATCAGGTAAGTAGTTAGAACCGGCGCTTTTCTCGGGGTATCCTTTGCTGCTCGCGAGAGCGGGTCAATTTGGGGTATGGGGTAATTGGCAGCCCAGCTGATTCTGGTTCAGCTTGTCTAGGTTCGAGTCCTGGTACCCCAGCTAGATTGATCTAGATTAAAAGTTGAAAAACTTAATATGAAGAAAAACATGGCCCCGTCGTCTAGTGGCCTAGGACTCTGGCTTCTCAAGCCAGCTACGAGGGTTCGAATCCCTTCGGGGCTGCCATGTTTAAAAGTTTTGAGATTTTTAGGGATTAGCTCTTCTTTGCAAGAAACTCACTTAGTTTTACCGCTGTTGCGACAACTGCTGCTGCGTGAAGTCTTCCTGGTTGTCTTCCTAGTCTTTCAATTGGCCCCGAAATACTCACAGCTGCAATAACTCGATTGTTTGGACCGCGGACAGGAGCCGAAACTGAAGCAACGCCAGGCTCTCTCTCGCCAACGCTCTGGGCCCAACCTCTACGTCTCACCGCTGATAAAGCAGCGGCGTTAAATCTCGCGCTAGTTAGTGCGCGATGCAATTTATCCGCATCTTCCCAAGCAAGTAGTACTTGAGCAGCTGAACCTGCTCCCATAGTTAAGGCCGCTCCAACTGGCACCGAGTCGCGCAAGCCTGACATGCGCTCTGCGGCGGCAACACAGATTCTTTGATCTCCTTGACGGCGATAGAGCTGTGCGCTCTCGCCGGTGGCATCACGCAGCGCGGAGAGCGCCGGCGCAGCTGCAACAAGTAATCGATCTTCGCCAGCAGCAGCAGCGAATTCGCCATTACGAGGACCGAGAATAAATCGGCCATTTAAATCTCGTGCGACAAGGCGATGAAACTCAAGTGCGACAGCAAGTCGGTGGGCAGTTGGACGAGCAATCTTTGTGGCCTTAACCAACTCAGAGAGTGAGTGTGGTCCAGATTCTAAGACGGTAAGAATGCGCACGGCTTTATCTAAGACGCCGACTCCGCTATTCTTCTTGTCCATAATCTGATAATGCCATCTCATTAATTGAGAAGCAAAATGAAGTGGTTAGGAGGTCGTATGGGCAAGACGCTCGCAGAGAAGGTTTGGGAAGACCATGTAGTTAGAAGCGCCTCCGGGGAGCCGGATCTGCTCTACATCGACCTTCATCTAATCCATGAAGTCACTAGCCCGCAAGCATTCGATGGCCTACGTCTAACAGGGCGAAAAGTGCGCCGCCCCGAACTAACGCTGGCAACCGAAGATCACAATGTTCCAACCCTAGATATTGATAAGCCAATCGCTGATCCGGTCTCACGACTACAGGTCGATACTTTGAGAAAAAATTGTGCCGAATTTGGCGTTCGCATCCATTCACTCGGCGATATCGAGCAAGGCATTGTCCATGTCGTTGGTCCACAACTTGGAATTACGCAACCAGGAATGACAATTGTTTGCGGTGACTCTCATACATCGACTCATGGCGCATTTGGCGCGCTCGCCTTTGGAATTGGAACGAGCGAGGTTGAACACGTTCTTGCAACCCAGACCCTGCCGCTCACTAAGCCAAAGATGATGGCGGTGAATATCGAAGGAAAATTAAAGCCAGGCGTCACATCCAAAGACATCATCCTGGCTGTGATAGCCCAGATTTCAACTGGCGGTGGTCAGGGATACATCCTGGAATATCGAGGCAGCGCTATCCGGGAACTTTCGATGGAAGCACGGATGACAATTTGCAACATGTCAATCGAGGCCGGAGCTCGCGCTGGACTTATCGCACCAGATGAAATCACTTTTGAATACATAAGGGGAAGAGCACATGCGCCAAAGGGCGCTGATTGGGATGCGGCGCTCGCTTATTGGAAGACGCTTCAAAGCGATGCTGATGCAAAGTTTGATAAAGAGATTTTCTTAAATGCCGATGAGCTCTCGCCATTTGTAACTTGGGGAACTAACCCGGGCCAGGGTGTTCCGCTAAATGAAGCGGTCCCAACCCCGGAGTCCTTTAGCGATGAACAAGAGCGACGAGCAGCCGAGAGCGCACTCGTGTACATGGATCTCAAAGGCGGTACGCCGATGAAAGAGATAAAGATTGATACAGTCTTTCTCGGTTCGTGCACAAATGGCCGAATCGAGGATCTCCGCTCAGCTGCTGCGATTATCAAGGGCAAGAAAGTAGCGTCAAATACTCGAATGCTCGTGGTCCCCGGTTCAGCTCGTGTCCGTCTACAAGCTGAATCTGAAGGGCTAGATAAGGTCTTCCTCGAATTCGGCGCGGAGTGGCGTAGCGCTGGTTGTTCAATGTGCTTGGGAATGAATCCCGATCAACTAAAGCCTGGGGAACGTTCGGCATCGACATCAAATCGAAATTTTGAAGGACGTCAAGGTAAAGGCGGAAGAACTCATCTAGTTAGCCCACTTGTTGCGGCAGCGACTGCAATAAAGGGAACACTTGCCTCTCCGGCGGATTTGTAAGGAATTGGACAGGAGTTTAGACAATGGAGAAATTCATCTCACACACCGGCACCGGCGTTCCGCTTCGAAGGAGCAATGTTGATACCGATCAGATCATCCCCGCTGTCTATTTAAAGCGAGTCACCCGATCTGGATTTGAAGATGGTCTCTTTGCGGCTTGGCGAAGTGACCCAGATTTTGTTCTCAATAAGAGCGAGTACCAAGGCGGAACTATCTTGGTAGCTGGGGTTGATTTTGGAACTGGCTCATCTAGAGAACACGCTGTCTGGGCGCTACAAAACTATGGATTTAAAGTTGTCATCTCCTCCAGGTTCGCCGATATCTTCCGTGGAAACTCGCTAAAGGGCGGCTTATTAACGGTGATCTTGCCCCAAGAGGAAGTAGAGGCGCTTTGGAGTGCTATTGAGCTCGATCCCAAAACTCCCATCAGCGTCAATCTGGAAACTCGCTCTGTGAGCTACAACGGCAAGAGCATTGGATTTGATTTAGATGATTACACCCGCTGGAGATTGATGGAAGGCCTTGATGACATCGGTTTAACGCTTCGTCACACAGATCTTGTTGACAGTTTTGAGTCAAAGAGGGCGAAATTCAAGCCAAAAACGCTTCCAGTTTTGTCATAAAGAGAGTTTTTCACCGACTCTAAACCTGTAATTGAGGGTTTTTTACGCATAAAAAGTGAAAAAATTGCAATCAATCAATCTGTGAAATATTGCGACACACCGAGAAATATGCGCCAAATAGCGCTTTTCACTGCGTAAATTGAGGAACACGTTAAGCGAACGCTTAACTTTACGCGTAAATAAGGGGATTAAATGAACAAGACCCAGTTCATTGCTTCGTTGGCACCTCACTTCAACGGAAGCAAGAAAGAGGCTGCTCACGCTGTCGAGATCGTCTTCGACTCCATCGTGCGCAACATCCACAAGGGCGAAGATGTAACAATCAACGACTTTGGAAAGTTTAAGAAGGTTGATCGCAAGGCACGTAAGGGTCGTAACCCTTTCACCGGCGAGACAATCCAGATCAAGGCGAGCAAGAAAGTTCGCTTCCTCCCAGCTAAGGCGCTCAAGGAGACAATCTCCGGTGCGCGCAAGCTCGGACCTGCTCCAAAGCCAGCTCCTGTCGTAAAGCCAGTAGCTAAGAAGGCAGCAAAGAAGGTAGCCAAGAAGGCTCCTAAGAAGGCTGCGAAGAAGGGCAAGAAGGGCAAGAGGAAGTAAATTACTTCTCAGTAAGGGCCATGCGTTTACGCATGGCCCTTATTCATGCCCTTTAGGCTTCCACTATGAGCGGAAGAGAAATTATCTACGATCCTCCAAAAGGAAAACCGCTCGGCTCTAATTTTGCTTTCAAATTGGGGGCGGGGATCATGCGCCCAATCCTTAATGCTGTCGTTAAACGAGATTGGCGCGGCGCCGAAAAGCTCCCTAAAAGCGGTCCGGCAATCGTCGTTTGTAATCATCTTTCCTATCTCGATCCACTTACTTTCTCGCACTTCCTTTACAACAATGGTCGCGCCCCTAGATATCTAGGAAAAGAATCAGTCTTTCGAATCCCAGTAATTGGCTGGGTCATCAAGGGCGCTGGTCAGATTCCAGTGAGCCGTGAATCCAAAGATGCGATTAAGGGTTACGAGCATGCAATCGCAGTTTTAAAGGCCGGACACTTACTTGGTGTCTATCCCGAAGGAACTCTTACCCGGGATGAAAATCTCTGGCCTATGAAGGGAAAGACGGGAGTTGCCCGCTTGGCGCTTCAAACCGAGGTTCCGGTTTATCCATGCGCCTCATGGGGCCCGGAGAGAGTTATCCCGCCCTATGGAAGGAAGATAAAACTCTTTCCACGGACCAAAGTCTCGGTGATTATGGGTGACCCAGTTGATTTATCGAAGTGGAAAGGCAAAGCCGACGATCTTGTTGCGGTCGAAGAAGCAACTGAGGCGATCATGGATGAAATCACCAAACTTCTCGAGGTAATTCGTGGTGAGAAAGCTCCATCTACCCGGTTTGATCCAAAGAAATCTAACCTTCCTCGAACAGGAAACTTCAAGAAGAAGCGATGAAGATTTCAATTCTCGGTACCGGGCAATGGGGGACCGCTTTAGCCCAAGTTCTAAGTGATGCCGGTAATGAAGTGGTGATGTGGGGTCGTAATGTTGCAGTCGCAACTGAAATCAATGAAAAACATCGCAACAGCAAATCACTTCCCGGCGTGGAACTATCTGACTCGATAACAGCAACTACGAGTAAAGAGAAGGTCTTTGAAGATGCAGGCGCTGTGCTTCTTGCTATTCCCTCTCAATCGCTACGCGAGAATTTAACTGATTTCAAGCCAGTTTTTCCTAATCACCTTCCAGTCATTTCCTCCCTAAAAGGCATTGAGCTTGGAACACATTTAAGGATGACTGAAGTTATCCAAGATGTACTTGGATTACATGAAGATCAGATTTCAATCATTACCGGACCAAATTTGGCTCGCGAAGTCGTTATGCGCCAACCTGTAGGAGCTGTTGCGGCATCTACCTCCCAAGAATTAGCTGATCTAACTGCTGAGTTGTTTCATGCTCCGTATTTCCGGGCCTATACCTCAACTGATGTAGTTGGTTGCGAACTTGCTGCCGCTGCAAAGAATGTGATTGCGCTCGCTGTTGGCATGGCAATTGGTATGGGTTTTGGGGAGAACACCCAGGCACTAGTTATTACCCGCGGATTAAATGAATTAACCAGACTTGGAATGGCGCGGGGTGCAAAGCCGCTTACTTTTGTAGGACTCGCGGGAGTTGGAGATCTCCTTGCCACTTGCGGATCTTCACTCTCTCGAAACCGCTCATTCGGAGAAACTCTCGGTAGAAGCGGCTCGATGGAGAAGGCGGTGGAAGGTGCGACCTCGACTGTTGAAGGAGTAGCAACTGCTAGTTCTATCGTCGAATTAGCCCACTCCGTTGGCTTGGAAGTTCCAATCATGGAGGCGGTTGCTGATGTGGTTACCAATACGATTACCCCTACAGAAGCCATCATTAGATTGATGCGCGTAGATACTGGAGCGGAGATCGATCACCAATGAGCAAGACCCGGGTAGCCATAATCTGTGGCGGACGGAGTAGTGAGCATGAGATCTCTTGTATCTCTGCCACCGGAGTTTTTGAAGCGATTGATCGAAGCAAATACGAACCAATTCTCATCGGGATCACGAAAACAGGAAATTGGATTCTGCTTAATGGGAAAGATTCATTTACCCCAGGCGAAGATGGACTTCCTTCTGTTCCGGAGAAGAAAAATGAACTCTCACTCTCAAGTGCGGGAATTAAGAAGGATAATGGCGAACTTCTCTTAGTTGATTTAGCTTTTCCAGTACTTCACGGGGCTTATGGCGAAGATGGAACTATCCAAGGTCTCTTTGAGATGGCTGGAATTGCTTACGTCGGCTCCGGAGTTCTTGCATCATCGGTAGCTATGGATAAAACTTTTGCAAAACCAATCTATGCCGACTTTGGCATGAAAGTTGCTGATGGCCTTACTGTCCATGAGCGCGATTGGCGCGCTAACCAGGCAATGGAGATCGCCAAGATAAGTTCTTTGGGATTTCCTCTCTTTGTGAAGCCAGCTAGAAGCGGATCAAGTCGCGGTACTACAAAAGTAAAGGATGCTTCCGGAATTCCAGCCGCAATTGATGCTGCTCATCGCCATGACCCAAGAGCGATGGTTGAGGTTGCAATAAAGGGAAGGGAGATTGAATGCGCTGTTCTTGAAGTCGATGGAACTGCGCACGCTTCAGTTCTTGGTGAAGTGCGAGTGCACGAAACACATGAGTTCTATGACTTTGAAGCAAAATATCTAGATGGAGCTACAAGTTTTGATGTCCCAGCAAATCTCCCAGAATCGCTAAGTAAAGAGATACGAGAAGCGGCAATCACCGCCTTTACCGCTCTTGGGTGCGAGGGCCTCGCGCGAGTCGATTTCTTTCTTACCGATAAGAACGAAGTCATCATCAATGAACTAAATACGATGCCCGGTTTTACACCTCGCTCAGTTTTTCCGATGCTCTGGGCTGCAACGGGTAAGGACTACCAAGAGATTATTAGCGAGCTCTGCAGAAGCGCTTTAGGCCGCTCCCAAAACGTCGTCCGTTAGAGTTTGATGAAAATTGAATTTCAAGCCGAACGTGGGCGCCCCGAAGAATGGCGGCGTATTGCCGATTTGCGATTGAGATCCTTAGAAGAGAGTCCGCAATGGTTTGCAGGTGATTACAGTAAAGAGAAGTTAAAAACAAAAGAAGATTGGCAGGAATTAATTTCTAAAGTCCACTGGGTCATCTACAGTCACAAAGGCGAAGACCTCGGCGTAATGACCGTTGAAAAGTCAGAGCCAATTCGAGGCACTGATTGTTGGCTCGGGGGCTGCTGGGTTGATCCTAGATTTAGGGGCAGCGGCATTACGGGAAAAATGATCGCTGAACTCGATCAGATCTGCGTTGAAGAGGGGTGGAATTCGCAAGGACTTGGAGTCTGGCCAGAAAATGAAACTGCAATTCGAGCCTATACAAGGTACGGCTTTACAAAAATCGGTGACCCGCAACCAAGTCGGAGTAAGCCGGGCCAGCTCTATCAGAAGATGGTCAGATTTCTACCGCTTTAGTGCCTTTGCTGGAGGTCAGGGCGTGCATGAGTTTTTCAAGAGGTCCTTGGGCGAATCGCTTTAGCCAAATTCTTGAGAAGTAAACAAGGAAGAGCCAGATAACTACCGCGAGAATTAAAACCATCCAGGTCTCAAGTTCTTGAAAAAGCCCAAGTCCCCAAGGGCCAAATATCAAGGAAGTTATTACTGATTGGGAAATATAGACAGTCAACGACATACGACCCGCCGGCATCATCCAAGAGACAGCGCTAGGTTTCGTATGCGCCAATTTTCTAATAATTCCTACATACGCCATTGATAATAGTGGCGCGGAAAGAAATGCAAGAAATATAGATGAGAGGTATACCCCTTCATAAGGATCTCCCGATTGCTCATTTCGCACCAAGATTGTTGCCGCAATCATCTGGATGGGAAGGCCAAAGATTAGACCTCGCTTAATCATTCGTGAGTTCTGAAGTTCATCGAACGGGCCGGAGAGAAAATTGCTACGAGCGAGACGCATTCCCAAAAGGAATGCAGCAAATGCCATGCCTCCTTGCAGGAAGACTCCTGAAATGAGGCCAAATGCCCAGAGCTCCAAACGGGGGGAGATTGAATCAATAAATGTCCCCGAGCGGAGCACCTCATCTAGCATTGGCTCTACATAGGCATCTTCAAATTCTTCTGGAAAGAGACGCTCGCCGATTAAGACTGACAATCCAATGAAGGTAATCAAGACTGCAGAAACGGAATAAATCACCCTCGTCCAAATTTTAATAACCCGATCAGTTCTAAACATAAAGGCAAGCAATAAAAGACCTAATAATCCGTAGAGAAAGATGATGTCGCCATGCCACAAGAAGGTGAAATGAATTGCACCAAAAGCCATAAGTGCAAAACAGCGCTTAATCCAGCGCCCTCGATTGGCGCGATTGTTCTTGATTATGTAGCTAGAGCTGTAGCCGAACAAAAATGAAAATAGGAGATAAAACTTTCCCGCAAAAATCGCTGCCATCATCCAAGTAGCACTTCCATTTGCGAGTCCTTGCGCCCATTCACCCCGAGCGCCCTCATCACTGCTTAAGGCCATGAAAGGAATATTGACCATAAGAATTCCAAGGAGAGCAAAGCCTCTTAATACATCTGGGGTAATGTCACGCTGCATTTAGTCTCCTATAGAATTTCAAGATTGATATCGAGTGCCACCACAATAATTCCAATTAAGGAAGCCCAAAGTGCCATGCTTGTTGTAATAAGGAAGGAAACCCGCAATGGCTTAACTCCTGCAGCTACTGACGCTGCAGCGGCAAATTGAGTTCCAATCAAGATTGGTCCCAAGAAAGCCATCCCGTATATTCCATATTTATCGAAAGCTTTCAATGCCTTCTCAAATTTAGCAGAGTCACCACTCTTGCCTTTCGCCACACGCCTATCGATGATTTTTTGACGAATCGCACTGCCTAAGTAGGCGAAGAGGAAGATCGTAATTGCATTTCCAACGATCGCTGCCACTACAGTCGCAAAGGGGTTTAGGCCTAGGACTATTCCGCTGGGAACAACTGCAATTGCTTCCATCCACGGGATTGCACCTGCGATGAAGACTCCCAATAGCCCCCAATTTTCAATGTTCATATGCGATTAAGGCTTTCTTCGACTCTCGCCATGCCATCACCATCGAGGGCGCCATAAACGCGTATCCCCAGATAAACCAGAAGAGCGCTTGAACTTGTGGCCAGGTAAAACTCAGCACATAGTTAAAGCCATCGCTTTCAGGGCTTGCGTCTTGCGTAACGACATAGATCATCAGTCCAACTAGAAGGCCCACAACAATCGAAGAAAATAATTGGTACGCCGTGAAATAAGTGCGATTGCGCTCAGCAATCATTCGTTCATCCAACGCCTCATCGCGAGCCTCGGCAATTAGTCGAACCGAGGTTCGAAGCATGAACCAGAAAATAAAGATGATAGCAATGTGAATAATTGCAAGTGAGGCCCAAACATTATCTCCAACTTGTATTAAGAAAATTGTTCCACCAAGGATCCAAGTATTTGCAGCAATCACAAGGTTGCGCATGAACTTTGGCTTACGCATCCAATCCCACTTTGTATCTGCCAGTTGCTTATGTACTGATTTGGTTGAGGCAGTGGCGGTGAACGAGCTAGATGAGAAATTTTCCTGGATGCTCACTTTGTAAGCGCCCCAAAGGTTTCTTCGGGAGCAGTAACTAGCGAAGAACGGTAACTCAATCACTGCATACGTAACGATTGCAAAAATCCACCACGGGACTTCCCAATTTGGTAAAAGGGTGAAGTTGTTCTCAGATCTCCAATTAAAGGGAGCCAGAATTCCCAGAACCGTAAGACCTATTGCCACATCTAGCCAGGCAATTTTCTTCAAATCATCGCCCGCGTATCTCGGGTAGACAAAAAAGTAGGCAATCAACATGGCCACAAGGTTTATCAAGATGATTGAAAATTCTGACATTTGCTACCTTTCCAACTGAGAGTTGAAGACCTTAAACATTGGGCGGTAGCATAAATACTATGTAGTATTAATGCAACAGAAGACTTTGGGCGTGTCTGAGAGTGAAGGTAAGGCGATTAAAGGATTGCGACTGGGCAGGTAAGGGTTCTGGTGATTCCCGGAATTGCTTGAACTTTGTTGAGAACGGTCTTTCCGAGTTCTTCCATACTCGCGGCTTCAGCGCGCATGATGACGTCGTAGGGGCCAGTTACAGATTCAGCGATAGTGACTCCAGCGATACCGGCGATGGCTTTTGTGACGCTGCCAGCTTTTCCGACTTCTGTTTGGATGAGAATGTAAGCCTGTATCGACATTTCTTTAGGCTAGCGCACCTAGGCTTGCGGGCGGAAGGGGTTTAGATGAAAGAAGCGGAACTGCTTGAACAGATCCAAGCGGTTTTTGCGCGCACCGGTAAAGCCAATTTAGTCGTGCCTAATGGAGATGATGGGGCAGTTTTTACCTCTGAGAAGCAGGTCATCGCCTGCGCTGATGTTGCAGTTGAGGGTGTTCACTTCAAAGTCGGTTGGAGCTCGCTCTTTGAAATTGGTCGAAAAATCACAGCTTCGAACCTTGCCGATATTTGCGCGATGGGCGGCTGGCCTAACTTCTTATTGGTGACGGTAGTTCTTCCTGAGAAGTATCTCTCTGGGGTTTTGGAGTTAGCCAAGGGGATTGCCCACGAAGCAGATCTCGTTGGTGCCCAGGTTATCGGAGGTGATCTCTCAACCGGTGCTGAGCTTTCGATTTCAATAACTGCACTCGGTGAGACCACACAGCCATTACTTAGATCTGGCGCAAAGGTCGGAGAGGCTCTCTATGTATCTGCTCTTCCTGGATTATCCGCAGCTGGTCTTTATATTCTAAATAGCGGCAAGGAAGTTGGCACTGAACTGGAAAGAAAAGCAGTTTTGGAACATAAGGTTCCAACAATCGAGTACCAGAAATATCGCGATAGTTACTCGAAGCTCAGTAGCGCAATTGATGTGAGTGATGGACTCATTACCGATGCTTGCCATCTAGCGAATGCGAGCAAAGTTCAGATTGACTTAGATTCAGAGGCATTGGGGATGAGCGAGCTACGGGGATTAGATGGAGAGCTTTTCTTGGATTGGGTCTTAAATGGCGGCGAGGATCATGTCCTATTGGGGACCTCAAGTGAGGAAATTGCTGGATTTACAAAGATAGGGAAAGTGCTTTCGGGCCGCGGAGTTACCCTTGATGGAAAAGAGATTAAGGCCGGGGGATTCGCCCACAGCTGGAGATAAGAGTTAGCGAGCGACCTTTCCAGCCTTGAGGCAGGAGGTGCAAACGTTTTGGCGCTTGGTGTAACCGTTTACGAGAGTACGGATGCGTTGGATATTTGGATTCCAGCGGCGACGGGTACGGCGATTTGAGTGCGAGACATTGTTGCCAAAGCTCGGGCCCTTGCCACAGATATCGCATACAGATGCCACGGTCGTACTCCTTGGGTTCGTTCAATTTCTATTTCTTCAATAATGCGGGCGCAAGATTAGCCGTAGAGGCGCCCGAAGCGCCAATTGACCCAGATATACGCCCTATTCATGCGGTGATTCGGGAGAATGAAGCATGGCAAATATGGCGGTGAAGCTGGCGAAGGTAGTTGGCGACCGAACCGCGAAAGTTATTGCCGAAGAGTTGGGCCTTGAGACCTTAGAAGATCTGCTCCGCCACTATCCACGTCGATACGTTGTGCGCGGTGAATTAACAGATATCGAAGCGCTAATTGAGGGAGAAGAAGTAACAATCATGGCGCGGATTGAGAAGGTGACAGTCAAGCGGATCCCCGGTCGAAAGGGTGGAATCCTTGAAGTGATTGTCTCGGATGGAAGGGCGAAATTAATCCTGACATTCTTTAATCAAGCTTGGCGAACCAAAGACTTAAGAGAAGGTCGCGAGGGCTTATTCGCCGGGAAAGTCGGAGTATTTAAAGGCAAGCGCCAACTCTCTCATCCGGATTACTTATTGATTCCTGATGGCGATAATAAAGAAGAAGCCGTAAGTGATTTTGCCGGAAAGTACTTACCGGTCTATCCAGCAACAAAAAAGCTTCCCTCTTGGAAAGTTGCGCAATGCGTCCGATTAGGAATCGATTCCTTAGGCGACATAGCTGAACCGCTACCGGATCAATATCGCAGCGCGCTTGGATTTCCGACGATGGTTGAAGCGATAAAACAAGTGCATCTTCCCAATTCGCTAGCGGAAGCTGATTTAGCGCGCGAGCGACTTACCTTCGATGAGGCGCTAACAATGCAACTCTTTCTCCTTGCCCGGAAGAATGAAATCAAGAAGCAGCGGACTAAGTTACGAAAGAGAGTCAACAAAGAGGGGATTCTTTCTAAATTCGATTCCCGGTTGCCATTTGAGCTAACTGCTGGACAGAAACGAGTATCTGCCCAGATTGAGGGCGATCTGTATGGAAGTTCGCCGATGTTTCGACTTTTGCAAGGCGATGTTGGTTCTGGAAAGACGATTGTGGCGCTCCGTGCGATGCTTGCAATTATTGATGCTGGCGGCCAAGCAGCACTTCTTGCACCAACTGAAGTCCTTGCACAACAGCATTACAAGAACTTTCAGAAACTCTTAGGAGACCTGGCGCTCCAGGGAATGCTAGGAACAGCAGAGTTCTCAACTCGAATTGCCCTTCTTACTGGATCAACGCCGAATAACGATCGCGGTGAGACGCTAAGAGCAACGAAGAGTGGCGAGATTGGAATTCTGATAGGCACCCATGCGCTCTTGAGTGAAGGCGTTGAGTTCGGTGATCTTGCACTATTAGTTATCGATGAGCAGCACCGTTTTGGGGTTGAACAACGCGATGTCTTAAGAAACAGATCTGAATTCCCACCACATGTTCTAGTTATGACCGCAACGCCTATTCCACGGACAGTTGCGATGACTGTCTTTGGAGATTTAGATGTTTCGACTTTGGATGAACTTCCGCTAGGGAGAACACCGATACAAACTCATGTCATTGCGGCAAGTGAGAAGCCACAGTTCTTGGATCGGGCCTGGAAGAGAATTCTTGAAGAGGTAGCACGCGGACAACAGGCTTATGTTGTAGCTCCCCGAATTTCAGCAACCGACAACTCAGATTTCTCTAGATTTGGGCTAACTAGCGAAGAATTGGCGATCGCCCGGAGATTATCTGGCGAAGCCGAGAGTGAAGAAGTAAAAGGTAAATACTCGGTTGAAGAGCTATTTCCCCAACTACGAGATGAGGCTCTAAAGGGTGCGCGCGTTAACGCTCTGCATGGGCGGATGAGTAACGCGGAGAAGGAATCAACAATGAGCCGATTCACGGCGGGCGAAATTGATGTTTTAGTTTCTACGACCGTAATTGAAGTCGGAGTCGATGTTCCTAACGCTTCGATTATGGTGATCATGGATGCGGATCGCTTTGGCGTCTCACAGCTACACCAATTACGTGGCCGAGTGGGAAGAGGAAGCGTTCCTGGTCTCTGCTTGTTAGTTTCAAACGCAGCGAGTGGCACGCCCGCAATGGCTCGGCTAGAAGCGGTAGCAAGCACTACTGATGGATTTGAACTAAGTCGATTAGATCTCGAGCAGCGCAGAGAGGGTGATGTCTTGGGTAGCGCTCAATCCGGGGCCACATCACACCTGCGACTTCTTCGAGTAATCCGTGACGAAGAAGTGATTTTGCGTGCCCGAACAGTGGCGGAACAAATACTAGAGAGTGATCCAGAACTAAATTCAAATACCGCCTTACGTGATGAAGTTGATAAATTGCGCCAAGAAGAGCGGGCGACTTACTTGGAGAAAAAGTGAGAGCGGGGCTAATTTGAGAATCATTGCTGGCCTTGGCAAAGGTAGAAATTTAATATCACCAACCGGCGCGGTTCGACCTACTTCTGATCGCGCGCGTGAAGCGCTCTTCTCGACGTTGGAATCTGAATTCGGCTCTATGACCGATCTTCACTTTCTAGATCTCTATTGTGGTTCCGGCGCAGTTAGCGCAGAAGCGCTATCTCGAGGCGCAGCTTTTGTGCAAGCAGTTGATAAAGAGGAGAAGGCAACAAGTGTTGCGAGAAGTAACCACGAGATGTTGGCGAATATCCAAGGAGTTGGAAGTAGTAGCGTGATTACGATGGCGGTATCCAGATTCCTAGATAAGACGAGCGAGATTAAGTTTGATGTAGTTTTTATGGATCCGCCCTATGAATTGGGTATAGAGGAAGTTGTTAATTCCCTTAAATTACTTTTCGCAAATGGTTTCTTAAAAAAGGGTTCGGTAGTCGCAATCGAGAGAGATTCAAAGAGCAAAGCTATCAATTGGCCTGAGGGATTCACTCCGCTGAAGGAGCGTAAATATGGTTCCGCCACTATCTACTATGCCGAGGCGTGTTAGCGTTGCCCCACTATGAGAAGAGCGGTCTGCCCTGGATCTTTTGATCCGATCACAAACGGACATCTCGATGTAATCGAGCGCGCCAGCGGTTTATTTGATGAAGTTACGATTGCAGTTCTAGCTAACTCCTCAAAGACCGGCCTCTTCACGATTGAAGAGCGGATTGCGATGGCAAAGGAAGCTTCGGCACATCTTAGAAATGTAAAAGTGGATACCTGGTCAGGCTTGCTTGTTGATTACTGCAAAACTCATGAGATCAAAGCGATTGTAAAAGGCCTTCGCGCTGTAAGTGATTTCGATTATGAATTGCAAATGGCTCAGATGAATCTTGAATTAAAAGGCGTTGATACTTTACTGATGGCTACTAAGCCAACCTATTCATTTCTCTCATCATCACTCGTAAGAGAGATTGCAAAGTACGGAGGGGATGTTTCCGCATTAGTCCCCGCCGGAGTATTAAAAGCCTTGAAATCTAAAGCAGGGGGTAAGTAATGGAATCGTTAGAGAAAATCCAAGCCGCCATAACAATGGTCAAGGAGTCTCGCGCTGTACCCCTTTCGGCCTCTTGCGTCGTACATCGCGGCGAACTACTGGGAATCCTTGATGAGATAAACGAATCCCTTCCTACTGACTTCACCAGCGCTAAGAAGTTGCTGGCGCACCGCGAGGAGATAATTGAAGAAGGGCGTCAATCCGCAGAAAAGTTGATTGCGCATGCTCGCGAGGAAGTTGCTCGTATGGTTGAACAGACCGCGATAGTGGCTGCCGCTAGAGAGGAAGCCGGTCGCTTAGTAGATGAGGCGCATGCCCAAGTTGAGAAAGAACGAGCAGAAGTAGATGCATACATTGACTCGCGACTTGCGACTCTTGAAGTTATCTTGAATAAGACCCTCGAAGCGGTAAACCGTGGACGTGAACGATTGGCTGGAGCTAGTGATAAGGATGTTCTCTCTCAACTAGCGGACGAATGAAAAGTAATTCCCAATCCCCATTTAAAGTAAATCTCCACGAGTTACCGCGTCGGGCGGGGGAGATGAAGAGTTATCACCTTGAATTTGCAGCCCCTGAGCCCATTGGAACGCCGATGCTTGCAATAAAAGCGGGGACAGATCTCAAGATTGATTTTAAAGCGGAAGCCGTTTCTGATGGAGTGCTGATATCTGGACGAGTAGTAAGCGAGGCCCAAGGTGAGTGCGGCCGCTGTTTAGATGAGTTGAGAGAAGATGTTGATCAAGAGTTTCGTGAACTATTTATGTATGAAAGTAGAAAATCTGAAGCCGAAGAAGACGATGACGAGATATTTGCCATGGATGGCGATCTTGCGGATATAGAAACTCCGATTCGCGATGCGGTCGTCTTGGCTATGCCACTTAACCCGCTCTGTAAGCCAGATTGCCAGGGACTTTGTAGTGAGTGCGGTGAGCGGATGGAGAAACTCGCCCCAGGTCACTCTCACGAGAAGGTTGATCCACGGTGGTCAGGCCTAGCGGGTTGGCAGCCCAAATAGGGCTCGATTTGTCATAAATCCCGGGGCTAGGGGATACTTACGCGCTCGCAACGAGATGTATAAGTAACTAGAAATAATCTAGTAAGAGAAGTAAGGAGAGGGCCGTGCCACTACCCAAGCGAAAGATGTCTCGCTCACGCACTCGCCATCGCCGTAGTTCTTGGAAGGCAACTCCCGCAGCAACTTCTACTTGCGATCAGTGCCAACAGCCGAAGCTTCAACACACGGCTTGCCCAACTTGCGGCACTTATAAGAAGCGCCAAGTTCTAGAGGTTTAGTTCTGTCTCGGGCGCTAACCGAAAAGCTCGGAATTTCGGTAAGTCCACAACTTCTTGAGCTCGCTCTTACTCATCGCTCTTTCGCATATGAATCTGGTGGCTTGCCCACAAATGAACGTCTTGAATTCTTAGGCGACAGCGTTCTTGGCTTAGTCGTCACCGAAGCGCTCTATGAGCGCTTTCCTGATCTAGATGAATCAAGATTGTCACCGCTTCGCTCCGGAGTTGTGAATATGCGGGCGCTGGCAACGATTGGTCGCGACTTAGGTCTTGGAACAGCTCTGCGCATCGGCAAAGGCGAAGAGGTAACTGGTGGCAGAGATAAGAACTCAATTCTCGCTGACGCCTTTGAGGCGTTAGTGGGAGCAATCTATTTGGATCATGGTTTTGCTAAGACTAAGGAAGTACTCCTCCGTCTAATGTCTAACTTGATTGAAGAGGCATCATCGCGTGGCGCGGGCCTTGATGGGAAAACAGCACTTCAAGAGATCGTCGCCGCATCTGGCTGGCCTGCCCCTGAGTACCGAGTGACCGAGTCCGGCCCTGACCACGACAAAGATTTCGTTGCAAGTGCGCTCGTTAATGGAATCTCTTATCCAGAAGGACATGGAAAGAGTAAGCGCGAGGCCGAACAGGTAGCAGCTCGACTTGCTTATGAGGAAATAACTAAGAAACTTTAGCCATGCCGGAATTACCCGAAGTCGAAACGGTTCGACGGGGACTTGCCCTTTACGTAACGGGTAAACGTATAAAACGTCTTGAGATTCTTCACCCACGTGCGACCAGAAGTGGATCCACAATTTCTCTCAAGAGCGTGGAAGGCGCTCGAATAACAGATGTTGCAAGGCGGGGAAAGTTTCTCTGGTTTGTCCTAGATAGAGAATTAGCGCTCGTAGGACACTTAGGAATGAGCGGTCAAATGCTGATAGTTCCGAAAAATTCCGAACTTGAGAGACATACACGAATCAGGATTGATTTTGGAGATAAAAAGCTAGAACTGCGTTTCATAGATCAACGTACCTTTGGTTGGATGTCCGCAGAACCGTTAAGAAAGCAGGACGAAAAGTATCTTCCGGAATGCTGTGCGCATATTGCTCCGGATATTTTTTCTGAGGAATTTGATAAGGCGAGAGTGATAGGCGAGATAAAGCGAAGAAAGATTGAGATTAAGAAGGCGCTTCTAAATCAAGAGATCATGAGTGGAGTAGGCAATATTTATGCGGACGAAGCGCTCTGGTACGCAAAAGTTCATCCAGAAAGATTGAGCTCAAGTCTCTCAGAGAGCGAGTTAGCTGAGATATTGCGCGCAGTGAAGAAGGTCATGAAAAGTGCGCTGAAGCAAGGTGGAACAAGTTTTGATGACCTGTATATAAATGTGAATGGCGAGAGTGGCTATTTTGAGGTTTCACTACGTGCCTATGGTCGAGAGGATGAACCCTGTCGTCGATGTGGTGCGTTGATTCGAAGGATAAATTTTGCAAATCGCTCCTCTCATTTCTGTCCAGTCTGCCAACGCGCGAGAAAATCTAGAAAGCCGGCTAAAAAACGGGGGTAATTACCGGTTCGGCGGAGGCTTTTCGCTAAGTTCTACCCGTGTATTTAAAGAGTATGACCCTAAAGGGCTTCAAGTCCTTTGCGGCCCCGACCACCCTCCGATTTGAACCAGGAATCACCTGCATCGTCGGACCAAATGGTTCGGGCAAGAGCAATGTTCTTGATGCTCTGACCTGGGTTATGGGAGAGCAAGGCGCAAAGAGCCTTCGAGGCGGAAAGATGGAAGATGTCATCTTTGCCGGCACTTCTGGTCGCGCTCCACTAGGACGCGCTGAAGTCGCAGTCACAATCGATAACACCGATGGCGCACTCCCGATTGATTTTACTGAAGTAACAATCTCGCGAATTCTCTTCCGAAATGGTCAGAGCGACTACCAGATAAATGGTGAAAGTTGCCGCCTCCTTGATATTCAAGAATTGCTGAGCGATAGCGGTATCGGTAGAGAGATGCATGTAATCGTGGGCCAAGGTCAACTTGATGCAATCTTGATGGCGAACCCAGAAGAACGTCGTGGCTTCATTGAGGAAGCGGCTGGAATTCTTAAGCATCGTAAACGTAAAGAGAAGGCGTTGCGGAAATTGGATTCTATGCAGACCAACATGTCGCGCGTTCAAGACCTCACAAACGAACTTCGAAGACAACTTCGTCCGCTCGGTAAACAAGCAGAAGTCGCAAAGAAGGCCGCAGTCATCCAAGCTGAAGTTCGGGATGCGAGGCTACGAATACTTGCCGATGATGTAATTTCATTTAAAGCGACATTAAATTCCGAAGTTGCTGACGAGAGCGCCTTGAGAGCGCGAAGATCCGAAGTTGAACAAGATTTAGATAAGTTGCGAAATCGTGAGGTCGAGCTAGATCGAATCGCATCGATTGAAGGTCCATTACTTAGCGCAGCACAAGACAATTACTACAAGCTTGTTGGTGAACGCGAGAAGTTGCGTGGAACCCAGAACCTCGCATCTGAACGCGCACGCTTTCTTACTGAAGAGATTGAAGAGGCGCGCTCGAGCGGAAGAGATCCTGAAGTCATGGATGCCGAAGCACGTTCGCTAAGGCAAGAAGAGAGCGTTCTCCGCGGTGAGTTAACAAGATCTCAAAATGAATTAAGTCTTGCAAGCAAAAGCGTTGGAGAGTTAGAAGAGCGTCTAAAGAATGAAGAAGACAGAGTTGCTGCTGCGCTCCGATCCATCGCAGATCACCGCGAGGGAACGGCCCGCCAAGAGGGACATATAAAGAGTCTCCAATCAGCCATTGACGGATCGAAAGCTGAGATTTCTCGCTTAGAGCGATTCCTCAATGAGGCTAAAGAGCGAGTTGATGGCGCCAAAAGAGAGTTTGCATCACTTGAGAGTGAGATTGCCGGGCTTGATGCGAGCGAATTGGGTCTAGATGCAGATTATGAGAGAGCAAAGCGAGTTTTAGAAGATAACCGAAAGAAACTCGAAACCCTAAATTCCGAGTTAAATAAAGCGGAGCGAAATCGCAGCGCACTCCAAAGTAAGGTCGATGCGCTTCGCCAAGCAACGCTTCATAAAGATGGAAGCGGCGCTCTTCTTACTAATAATCGCGGAATCCAGATTCGAGGAAGCGTCGCATCCCTTATTTCTGTTGAAGCAGGCTGGGAAAGCGCCGTATCTGCTGCTCTAGGGTCGCTCGCAGATGCGCTAGTAGTAAATGACGCATCGAGCGCGATTTCTGCGATTACATTCCTAAAGACTGAGAGCGCCGGTAGCGCTGAACTTCTAATGGTTTCTAACTCAACACAAGAGAGCACCACTTACCCCGGTGACCTGGTCTCCCTAGTTTCTAAAGTTTCCTCAGCAACTCTTGGGCCAGTTCTCCCCAATCTTCTCGATGGGTACATCGCAGCAGATTCCTTAAATCACGCAGAGCGAATCATTACTGCTAATCCAGGGCTGGTTGCGGTAACTAGAGATGGAGACATGATTGGCCGAGGGCGTGCTCGTGGTGGATCTTCCCAAGCAACTTCGCTGATTGAGATAAGCGCACTAATTGAAAAGAGTGAGATTGACTTAACAAAGGTAAGTCATGAATGCGATCGATTGAGTTTTGAGATTTCCGCGCAAGAGAATTCACTTCGCCAAGTTCAACTTGACTACGATGCTGCGCTATCAAAACTAAATGAATCTGATGCTCGCATGGCTGGACTTGCCGAACAGATGGCAGCTGCTGGACAAGGCGTTAAGAGTGGTGTTTCCGAGATAGAGAGGCTAGAGAGCTCCATAGGAGAAGTTCTTAGCTCTCTCAAGAGTGATGAGGCCGAGCTCGCTACCGCTTTGGGCGCGCTTAACTCGAGTGCAGAACCAGTCGAACCAGACACCACACAGCTTGAAAATCTCCGCGCTTCGATTTCAACGGCTCGTGCAGTAGAAGTTGAGGCGAGATTGGGATTGCGAACGATAGAAGAGCGCGTTGCTGCAATCTCGCAACGAGCATCAGAACTAGAGCAAGCCGCTATGACTGAGCGCGAGTCTGCCGCACGACAAATCTCCAGACGGGAGGCGCGTGCACGGGGTGCGATTACTGCACAAGCCGTTGCCGATGCTGCTTATGAAGCTCTGATTCAGATAGAGAACTCGATAACTAGAGCGGGACATGAGAGATCTCGCCTTGAGCAATCACGAACTTCGCGGGATGGTGAAATTCTTGATATCCGAGCCCAGGTACGGGATCTCGCAAGCGAATTAGATCAACTCACCTCAAGTGTGCACCGAGATGAAATCGCACGCGCTGAACAGAAGTTGAGAATTGAACAACTCGAACTAAAAGCGATGGAAGAGTTTGGAGTTGATTCGGAGACCTTGATAGCCGAATTTGGACCGGATCGAGAAGTCCCGACATTTACTGAAACTGAGAGTGGCGAACTTACTCAAGGGGAGTACATCCCATTCGTTCGCGAACAACAAGAGAAGCGGTTAGCGGGCGCAGAAAAATCACTTGCGCTACTTGGCAAAATCAATCCACTTGCGCTTGAGGAGTACTCCTCGTTAGAAGAGCGCTTAAAGTATCTTGCCGAACAGCTAGAAGATTTGAAGAAGTCAAAGAAAGATCTACTAGATATTATTAAAGAGGTCGATGAGAGAGTCCAAATAATCTTTGAAGAGGCTTATCGTGATACCGCAAGAGAATTTGAGAAGATTTTTGCGCGACTTTTCCCTGGTGGCGATGGCCGATTAATTCTTACCGATCCAAGCGATCTCTTGAATTCTGGCGTTGATGTGGAAGCTCGTCCGCCTGGCAAGCGAGTAAAGCGGCTATCGCTTCTCTCAGGCGGTGAACGCTCCCTCACGGCGGTCGCACTCTTAGTTGCAATCTTTAAAGCGCGCCCAAGTCCCTTCTATGTTCTAGATGAGGTTGAAGCCGCCCTAGATGATGTAAACCTTGGGCGCCTTCTTACAGTCCTTGAGGAACTTCGCGCTGCGTCGCAATTAATAATCATCACGCACCAGAAACGAACCATGGAGATTGCTGACTCACTCTATGGAGTAACAATGCGAGGCGATGGAGTCTCAGAAGTAATCTCACAAAGACTCCGTGAAGTTGAAACCGAATCTGTTTAGATCGGTTAATTAGATGGGTTTATTCGGCTCCTTCTTTGCCAAATTTTCAAGGAATAAGGCAACCCCGGAAGATATCGATGAATTTCGTCGAGTCTTAATCGAATCGGATATCGGTGCTGAGTTCACGGAAGAGATAATCAAACTGGTCGAGAAGGAGCGCGCTGAAGTCTTAGAAGAGAAGGTTACTGAGAAAATTCTTAGTTCGCTTTCACAACATGCAAGGTTAGTTGAATTAAGGCCTGAAAGAGTCACGACAATCCTTGTGGTTGGAGTCAATGGAACTGGAAAGACCACCTCAGTTGCCAAAATGGCCAGACGCTTTAAGGACGAGGGAAAGAAAGTTTTATTGGCAGCCGCAGATACCTTTAGAGCTGCTGCTGTTGAACAACTAAGTACATGGGGTGAACGAATCGGAACGCCGGTAGTGGTCGGCAAGCCCAATGGTGATCCTGCATCTGTTGCATTTGATGCTGCCACCAAAGCTACTTCAGAGCACTTTGATATTTTGATTATTGATACAGCGGGAAGATTGCATACAAAAAGTAACTTGATGGAGGAACTTGCAAAAGTCCGTCGAGTAGTCGAAAAGGTAACCCCAATAGATGAAGTTCTATTTGTTTTAGATGGAACTACCGGACAAAATGGAATTACTCAAGCAAAATCATTTATGGAAGCAGTTGCCCTTACTGGATTGATTGTTACCAAACTTGATGGATCCACTAAAGGTGGGATAGCGCTGGCAACGGAGCGGACCCTGCAAGTCCCTGTTAAATTGATTGGAACGGGGGAGGGGGAGTCAGACCTGGAGATTTTTGAGCCCTCGGCCTACGTAGCAAACTTGTTAACACAACCGTAACGCCAGGCTTAATTTAGTCACCGGAGCGAAACCTGGTCGGACGAGACCCCGTAACACATTGCGAAGATTCTTTACCCCTCAGCTAGTTCAGGGTCGAATTGGCAAATCAAGATAGAGAAGTGAATAGATGGCTATCAATACAGGTGATACCGCTTGGATGTTGGTGAGCACTGCCTTGGTTCTTCTCATGACACCAGGTTTGGCGCTCTTCTACGGCGGACAAGTTCGCGCACGAAGCGCTCTCAATATGATCATGATGTCTTTTGTATCAATGGGAGTTGTTGGGGTGATTTGGGTGATCTACGGATACTCAATGACATTTGGAAAAGATTTAGGTTCAGGTTTACTTGGCGATCCCACGGAATTCATTGGGCTATCCGCGCTCCTGAGTGAGGATGCGCTATTTGGCGGAATTCCAACGATCCTCTTTGCAGCCTTTCAAGCAATGTTCGCCGTGATTACGGTTGCGTTGATTTCTGGAGCTGTTGCGGATCGTATGAAATTTGGTGCGTGGGTTCTATTCGCAGGAATATGGGTCACGTTGGTTTACTTCCCGATTGCTCACTGGGTATTTGACTTTGATGGTGGCGAATCTGATCCAGGTGGCTGGATTGCCAACGACTTAGCAGCGATTGATTTTGCTGGCGGTACCGCTGTACACATAAATGCAGGCGTTGCTGCTCTGGCACTTGTAC
The DNA here is from genome assembly GCA_018882735.1 of Candidatus Nanopelagicaceae bacterium. GTDB lineage: Bacteria > Actinomycetota > Actinomycetes > Nanopelagicales > Nanopelagicaceae > MAG-120802. Next base: position 15,059 of record VERH01000002.1, on the reverse strand, counting down.
TAGTTCTCGGCAAGCGCGTTGGCTTTGGTTCAAAACCATTTAAGCCTCACAACCTAACGATGGTCATGTTAGGAGCTGCGCTTCTATGGTTTGGCTGGTTTGGATTTAATGCTGGTTCAGCAGTTGGTTCAAACTATCTAGCGAGCGTTACTTTCTTTAATACCATTGTTGCAACTGGCGCAGGAATGCTTGCATGGCTATTGGTTGAGAAAATTCGAGATGGCCACTCCACAACTCTTGGCGCTGCCTCTGGAATCGTTGCTGGTCTTGTAGCGATTACACCTGCTTGCTCCTCGGTTACTCCAGTTGGAGCGATGTTGGTCGGAGCAATTTCCTCAATCCTCTCCGCTTACGCGATTGGTTTGAAGTACAAGTTCGGTTATGACGATTCGCTCGATGTTGTTGGTGTCCACTTAGTCTCAGGGCTAGCCGGCTCACTTCTTGTCGGTGTCTTTGCATCGAGCGCGGCGCCAGCTGGAGTTGACGGACTTCTCTATGGCGGAGGAACTGATCAATTGATCAAACAGGCGATTGCATGTGCTGCAGTGATTGGCTACTGCTTCATAGTGACATTCCTGCTCGGAAAGATTCTCGATAAGACAATCGGGATTCGCGTTAAACGTGAAGAGGAAATTGCCGGAGTGGATCTCGTCTATCACGCTGAATCTGCCTATGAATTAGGCGGAGTATTTAAGGGAGGACGTTGATGTTATTGATTACAGCAATAATCAAGCCGGGCGCATTCGAAGAAGTAAAGGATGCGCTTCGAGCTGCTGGAGTTAAAGGCATGACCGTTTCAGAAGTTTCTGGAATGGGAAGACAAGGCGGCCATGTTGAGGTCTATCGTGGCGCCGAGTACCCAATCGATTTGATTTCGAAAGTGCGATTGGAAATCCTCGCTGAAGATAAAGAGGCGAAGGGCATCATCAATGTGATTGTGAAGACAGCTTCCACAAACTCAATTGGCGATGGAAAGGTTTGGACTACGCCGGTTCATGATGTTGTTCGAGTCAGGACTGGCGAATCAGGAGAGGCTGCTATTTAGTAGGCTCGCGCCGTGTTCGAGTCGCTCTCTGAGAAATTCTCCTCAGCCTTTGCAACGCTAAGGGGTAAAGGAAGGATCTCAGAGAGCGATATCGATTCGGTGGCCGAGGAGATTCGCTTAGCGCTTCTAGATGGCGATGTCGCGCTCTCGGTAGTTGATCAGTTCGTTGCTCGAATTAAAGAGCGTTCAATGCAGGCGCTGCCTGAGATCCGAAAGAGCACAAACCAATCTCAGGAAATTTATTCAATTGTTAACGCTGAACTTGTTGAAATTCTTGGTGGGCCAGCTCGTCGGATTCGCTTTGCAAAGAATCCACCCACGGTAATCATGTTGGCTGGACTTCAAGGTTCAGGTAAGACGACTTTGGCTGGAAAGCTTGCGCTCTTTCTAAAAGAACAAGGCAATACCCCATTACTTGTTGCGGCTGATCTACAGAGACCAAATGCGGTTACCCAACTAACTCTGCTCGCTCAATCAATTGGAGTGCCGATTCATGCTCCTGAGCCAGGAAATGGTTCTGGCAATCCAGTCTCAGTTGCCAAAAGCGGTATTGAACTTGCCAAGTCAAAGCTATTCAACGTCGTAATTGTTGATACCGCCGGACGCCTCGGTATCGACGAAGAGTTGATGCAGCAGGCAAGTGAGATCAAAGGCGCAGTCTCACCGGATGAAGTTCTATTTGTTGTTGATGCCATGATCGGCCAAGATGCAGTTAGAACCGCGAAAGCATTTGAAGAGGGCGTTGGCTTTGACGCAGTCGTCTTAACAAAATTAGATGGCGATGCAAAGGGTGGGGCTGCTCTCTCAATAGCGGAGACCACGAAGAAACCAATTCTCTTTGCATCAGCGGGTGAGAAACTCACTGACTTTGATTACTTCTATCCCGATCGGATGGCTTCCAGAATCCTCGGGCTCGGAGATATCGCGACCCTTGCGGAACAAGCTAAGAAAGCAATTGATGGCGATACTGCCAAGCGGCTAGAGGAGAAATTTGTTGCTGGTGAGGAATTCACTTTGGAGGATTTTCTCGAGCAGATTCAGGCAATGAAGAAGATGGGTTCAATGTCGAAAATCTTGGGCATGTTGCCGGGAGCGAATAGCGCGGCAATGCGCAAGCAGATCGATGCTCTAGATGATGATGAGTTGATTCGCACTCAAGCAATCGTGCAATCGATGACTCCAACTGAACGTAAGGATCCAAAGATTCTCAATGGCTCTCGTCGAAGTCGAATTGCAAAGGGGAGCGGAAGAACAGTTACCGAAGTTAATAACCTCGTAGATAGATTTAGCGCCGCCCAGAAGATGATGAAACAGATGAGAAACGGGAATGTTCCAGGTCTAAAAACTACGGGCGGAATGGGTCTTCCACCAGCGATGGCCGCTGGTATGCCATCGCTCGGATCGGCTGCAAACAAGATCCCACCAAAGAAGAAATCTCGTTCTGGAAATCCTGCCAAACGAGCTATTGAAGAAGGGCGCTGAGCCTCAAACAGGCCCCTCGAATTGGGGATTTTCCCGCCTCATGGCAGGATTAGGACCCTGTTCAAGGGCCCTCTACCTCTTGACCGGTACCCGTAAGAAAAGTTCGGTTGTCATCGACATGGCGTCCCACTCGTGGGATGAGAACCGATCGAAGATATAAGGAGCAAGCCCTAGTGGCAGTAAAAATTAGATTGGTACGTCTTGGAAAAATTCGTACTCCGCACTACCGCATTGTTGTTGCCGATTCCCGTAAAGCTAGAAATGGTTTGAAGATTGAGGAGATCGGACGTTATTCGCCAGCCTCAGACCCTTCTTTAATTGAAGTCAACTCTGAGCGCGCTCAACATTGGTTGAAGAATGGTGCGAAGCCCACGGAAGCAGTAGAGGCACTTTTAAAAGTGACTGGTGACTGGCAGAAATTCAAGGGAATTGCTGGAAGCGAGGGAACTCTTAAGACTCTTCCAGCTCGTCCAGACAAGCGAGTTGCGTACGAAGCCGCTGTTAAGTCAGCGATGAACGAGCCTAAAGATGGCGCGACCACGATGAAGAAGCGCGCTGCTGAGAAACTTGCAGCCAAAACAACTCCAGTCGAGTCGACTCCAGCTGCTGAAGTAGCTGCTGAGGTTGTAGAAGCGCCTGTTACCGAAGCTGTTGTTACCGAAGCTGTTGTTACAGAAGCCCCTGCGGAAGTAGCCGCTGAGACACCTGCTGAAACTTCAGCTGAGTAATTTCCTAAAGCTCAGAATCGTTACGGAGTGAAAATGATTGATGAGGCACTTGAGCATTTAGTAAAAGGCATAGTTGATAACCCAGAAGAGGTTGTCATTACCGAACGCGAAGGCCGACGGGGAACCACCCTTGAAGTGCGCGTCCACCCAGATGACATCGGCAAGGTCATCGGAAGAAATGGTCGCACTGCAAAAGCGTTGCGTACCGTGGTCTCGGCACTTGCTGGCCGAAGCGTTCGCGTCGATTTAATCGAGGCGGACGAAGCGCGCTAGCGCTTATCTGTGCAACTTGTCGTAGCACGAATCGGGCGCGCCCATGGCGTTCGCGGTGAAGTTACGATCGAAGTTCGGACCGATAAACCAGAAGAGCGTTTTTTTGTTGGCGGAGTTCTAGAAACCGAGCCCTCAAATCTTGGCCCGCTGCGAATTGCCTCAATCCGAAATCACAACGGAACAATTCTCCTCTCCTTTGAAGGTAAAGGAGATAGAAGTAAGGCTGAAGAACTTCGCAACGTTCTGCTTGTTTCCAATGTTGAGTTGTCCCGCGAAGAGCTCGACGAAGATGAATTTCATGTAACTGAGATTCTGGGCTGTTCGGTATTTCTAGAGAGTGGCGAGCATTTAGGGGAAGTCGTCGACATACTGCAACTTCCCTCGCAAGACACTTTGGTCGTAAAGAGCACAAGTAAAAAAGATGAAGTTCTAATTCCATTTGTTAAGAAGCATGTCCCAGAACTTGATCTCAAGTCACGGAAAATTATTGTTAGAAATGTGGAGGGATTGATATGAAGATCACCGCAATAACAATATTCCCTGAGTACTTTGCGCCAATCAAACTCTCTTTGATTGGCAAGGCGATTGAATCGAAATTGATTGACTTCAAAACTATAGATCTCCGTGAGTTCACCCACGATAATCATCGAACAGTTGATGACACTCCATATGGTGGCGGCGCTGGAATGGTTATGAAACCTGAGCCTTGGGGCGAGGCGATTGATGCCGAATTAGAGAGCGGTGAAGGAGCTCTAGATCTGATTGTTCTTACTCCTAGCGGGACTCGATTCAATCAAGCCTTAGCCAACAAATTAGTTGGTTGCGAGAAGTTGGTCTTTGCCTGTGGTCGATATGAGGGCATAGATGCACGAGTCGCAGAGCATTACAAAAAAGTTAATGGCGTTCGAGTTCATGAAATCTCAATTGGAGATTATGTCTTAAATGGTGGCGAAGTTGCGGCCCTCGTGATGATTGAAGCAATAACGCGATTGATTCCTGGAGTGCTTGGAAACCCAAACTCTTTATTAGAGGAGTCACATAACGAAATTGGCGAAGTTGAGTATCCGGTCTTCACAAAGCCATCAAACTGGCGCGGTTTAGAAGTTCCTGAGGTGCTCACATCTGGAAATCACGGCGAGATTGCGAGATGGCGTCGCCAAGAGGGTCTTCGAAGGTCTGAATCGTTAAGGAAGAGCGAATAAGCGGGGAATAATCCCGACACGCCGACCGTTGGTCAGGACATGCGCCTTGGGTTTGGGCATTATCCGCCCCGAGGTAGGGACGGTTCAGCAGAATCGTTGAGATTTCTTTGAGAGGTGGTGAAGATCGATGGCAACAGATTACGACACCCCGCGAAAAACGGATGAAGAACTCCATGAGGAATCACTCGAAGAGTTAAAGGCAAAGCGAGCTGAAATTGCTTCCGCCCAGATTGATGTTGATGAAGAAGATCCTGAGAACGTCGAGCTTCCTGGCGCTGACTTATCTGGCGAAGAACTCGCAGTTCGGGTTGTTCCACGTCAAGAAAATGAATTCACTTGTTCGCGATGCTTCTTGGTTCATCACCATACCCAACTTGCTCGCGGTGAGGGCGCTAAGGCAGTCTGTAAAGATTGCGCTTAATTTTCACTATTTGCCTAGATAATTTTTGAATTCGTTAGCGCGCCTTGTACTCACGAGCCAATACGGCGTGGGATCGCGAGGATCATCTAATAGAACTTTCATCCCGCCCTTCACCCAGAACCTGAGAGCGAGGAACGCGCGGGGATTTAGACCAGAACTACGCTCATATTTCATTTCAGATTCGTTTAAAGGGATAACCTCTTTAATGAAACGGGCCTCTATTTCCGCCTTTCCTACCGAAAGAGATTGAGTAGTGGCGATTAAGCGAAGACGCGAACTAAAAGAAAAGAAAAAAGTAAGAGCGAAGAGAGCGAGTGCGAGGAGCGTCAAGGCCGAATCTGAGAGAGCTACGCCCACCGAGATGATGATTGCAGCATTTAGAAATATAAAGAGTAGCCAGACTCGAATTGACCAATTAATGACTTCGCGCATAGCAGGGTAATCTTCTCACTATGTCACGCGGCTTAGGCATCACTCCACCTGAGGGTGTTTCGGTTCCACCACGCCACCCACAAGCTCCAGCTCCTGGTTCACTTCTTGGTTCTCACAATCAAGATTGTTTCGGTTGCGGCGCATCACATCCAACTGGTTTACATCTGACAGCATTCGCTGGAGAGGGAATGACCATCACCGCAAAGTTCACCGTCGGCGAGCATCACCAAGGCGCCCCAGGACTTGCACATGGCGGATTACTTTCCTGCGCATTTGATGAAGCTTTAGGCAAATTAATGTGGTTAGTTAGAGCTCCCGCAGTCACCGGACGCCTTGAGACTTCATTTTTGGCGCCGGTTCAAGTTGGAAAGACCCTTTACATCACCGCTGAGATAGTTGGACAAGAAGGGCGAAAAATTTACTGTCACGCAGAAGGAAGAATTGGCGGGGAAGAAGGCCCAGTCGCAGTTGAGGCGGCGGCAATATTTATAACTGTACCTGTAGAGCATTTCATCGAGAATGCCCCAGAAAGTTTTCGAGCAACGCTATTTGGTTCGGCAGCGCCAGAGCTAGAAATAAACCCATGAAGGTTCTCATAACTCGATTAGATCAAGAACTCCCACTTCCTTCATATGCAAAGGCGGGTGATGCTGGAGCCGATCTCTTTTCGCGAGTAGATCTAGAGTTAAAGCCGATGGAGCGCGCGCTCGTTCCGACTGGAGTCGCAATCGCTCTGCCGCCTGGTTTTGCCGGATTCATCCACCCTCGCTCCGGAAGGGCTGCAAAGGAAGGCCTTTCGATGGTCAATGCCCCAGGCACAATCGATGCCGGTTATCGGGGCGAGATTCAAGTCATCTTGATAAATCTAGATAAAGAAAAGAGCATCTCAATTAAACGTGGTGAGCGGATCGCCCAATTAGTTATTCAAGAGGTATCACAGGCAGAGTTCGTAGAAGTAGAACAACTTCCGGGAACGAGTAGGGGTGAAGCTGGTTTTGGATCGACTGGTAAATCATGAGTAATTCCGAGAGCCACAATCCGGATAAAGATCCGGATAAAGATGACGATAAAGCGAGAGTCCTAGCAGCCTTCGGTGGCAAGAAAGGACTACTTGACTCTGGCGCTCCAGCGCTCATCTTCCTGATTGCCTTCAACTTCAATAAAGATGTAAGAGATTCTGCTTATCTAGCTCTCGGCTTCTCAATGATCGTCACGGTCATCCGTTTAGTTAAGCGAGACACCATCCAGCATGCAGTTTCAGGAGTTATCGGAGTTGCATTTTGCGCTTGGCTTTCAAATCGCAGCGGGAAGGCAGAAGATTTTTATCTTCCCGGACTTTGGACCAATGCGATTTATGGCGCCGCTTATGCCTTCTCTGTCCTAATCCGTTGGCCGGTCGTTGGGTTAGTTCTCGGACCGCTACTTGGCGAAAATTTCAAGTGGCGAAAGGATCCGATACGTCGTCGAATTTATGCACAAGCAACATGGATCTGGGTGGGACTATTTGCGGCACGCTTAATAGTTCAGTACCCACTCTATTTAGCCGGAAATGTAAATCTATTAGGAACAGCAAGATTGATAATGGGCTTTCCCTTGTTTGCAGTAGCGGCTTGGCTAACTTGGCAAGTTGTAAAGAATGGTCCAAAGCTAAGAGAGGATCTACGCCCAGCTTAACTTGCGATGAAGCAGCCTTTGATTTGGCTTTCAGCCTCCGCAGAAGCAACAAAAATTAACTCGTCGCCAGCGCTAAATAAGTCGTGAGGCGAAGGGGCGATTACATGGCCATCTCGGATGATCGCGGCAAGCGAGGCATCTTTTGGAAGGGCAATCTCGGAGACTGATTTACCGATACAAATCGAGTTATCGGGAAGAGTTATCTCAACTAAGTTGGCTTCCCCGGACTTTATAGAGAAGAGTCGGACTACATCGCCGACGCTTACAGCTTCCTCAACTAGTGCTGCAATTATTCGTGGCGTAGATACCGCAACATCAACTCCCCAGGAAGAGTCGAAAAGCCATTCATTCTTTGGATGATTCACTCGGGCAACAACTCGAGGAACTCCATATTCTGTCTTTGCAAGGAGTGATGCAACTAGATTTGCTTTGTCATCACCAGTTGCAGCAACTAGGACTTGGCATTGGCCTAAACCCGCTTTATCCAGAGTGGAAATTTCACATGCATCCGCAAGTAGCCATTCAGCATTTGGAACGCTATCCATCTTCAAAGATTTGGGATTCTTATCTATTAGAAGGACTTGGTGGCCGTTGGAGATCAACTCGCGAGCGATAGCCCGTCCTGCGTTACCCGCTCCAGCAATTGCAATCTTCATGATTTATCACTAGGTGGTTGGGATAAAGATGTGACTACATCAGACATATCCTTATCGTTGACCAATACATGTACTACATCGCCTTCTTGGAGCACGGTATGTTCGTCAGGAATCATGCCATCGCCTAATCTCGTTATGAAAGCCACCCGCGCGCTTGTCATTTCCTCGATGGACATGGCCGGATAACCGAACCAATCTCGATGAATTTGAACTTCAGCTAGATGCACCTTGCCAGATGCATCTTGCCACTCGGATTTTGCTCCAGAAGGAAGGATTCGACGCATGATCTGATCAGTAGTCCAAAGTACGGTTGCAACAGTTGGGATTCCCAACCGTTGATAAATTTCGGCGCGACCTGGGTCATAGATTCTTGCAACAACGTTATCGACTCCGTAAGTCTCGCGAGCTACTCGAGCAGCGAGAATATTCGAGTTATCACCATCAGAAACTGCGGCGAATGCATCTGCTCTTTCGATTCCCGCTTCAATTAATGTGTCGCGATCGAAACCGATTCCAGCAACAGTTAATCCATTGAAGTCGGCGCCCAAGCGACGAAAGGCTTCTCGATCTTGATCTATAACCGCAACTGAATGCCCTAGGGCTTGAAAATCCTTCGCGAGGGTGGATCCGACTCGGCCACAACCCATAATCACGATGTGCACAAAGGGAGAATTTACACCTTTAGGCTTAGGCGAGAGTAATCCCCGCGCGAAAACGAGGTTGAAATGAATGTCGGCGATGAGTTCGTTCTCGATATTTCTTCAATCGCCCATGGTGGACATTTTGTCGCGCGCCACGAAGGTCGGGTGATTTTTGTCCGCCATGCAATTACTGGAGAGAAAGTAAGGGTGCGGATAACTGAGATTTCAAAGAACTTTGCTCGAGGCGATGCGATTGAGGTAATCAATCCATCTCCGAATAGAACTCTGCCAACGTGTAAGTTCGCTAGGCCTGATGGTTGTGGCGGTTGCGACTTTCAACATATAGATCCGCTAGCTCAGCGAAACTACAAAGCAGAGATAATCAAAGAGCAATTTAACCGGTTAGCAAAGATGGATATCGATGTAGAAGTTGAAGAAGTTGCGCCGAGTCTGGGCTGGCGATCTCGAATGGAATTCACTGTTTCCGATAATCGGAAGATTGCCATGTTTCAGGCTCGGAGTAATAATTTGATTGAAATAGATGAGTGCAAGATTGCGCATCCGTCAATAAAAATCTCAGAACTAAATAACCAGAAACTTCCGGTGGGAAAGAAGGTAGATGTCGCTGTCGGCAGCGATGGCAAATCAGTGGTTTCCATAGAAGGTCGAGAAAACTTCACCCTTGTGAACCAGAGCGTTAATGGTTTCGAGTTTTCGCTAACTCCGGAGAGTTTTTGGCAGAGCCATATAGCTTCGCCCAAAACGCTATCCGACGCAGTCCTTAAGTTTGCAGAGTTGAGAAGTGGTGATCATGTATACGATCTTTATTCTGGTGTGGGGCTCTTTGCTAGTGCTGCGTTGGGAATAGTGGGCGAAACCGGGCGAATCACGATGATTGAAGAGTCGCCCAGCGCAGTTACCGATGCCAAGCGAAATTTTGCTAGCCATTCCAACGTGGAGATTGTTGAAGGCAAGGTTGAGCGGGAGCTGAAGCGTTTTGTTAAGGGCGATGTTGTGATTATCGATCCACCTAGATCTGGAGCAGGGGAGCGAGTGATTCGCCAAATTCTGGCGCTTTCACCGCGCACTTTGATCTACGTCGCTTGCGATCCTGCTTCGCTAGCGCGAGACACTGAGATCTTGGAGCGATTCGACTACGCCTTGGATGGGATTAGGGCCTTTGACCTCTTTCCGATGACCCAGCACATCGAGAGTGTGGCGCGCTTCATTAGGAGGGGCTAGTTTCATTATTTGGATCCCAAACTCTCACGGTTAGGATTCGGATATGAGTAAGAATTCATTTGGGGCCAAGCGCGTTCTGGAAGTTTCTGGCAAGAAATATGAAATCTTCGATATCACCGGCTTAGAGGGGTCTGCCTCCCTTCCCTTCTCCCTAAAAATTCTTCTCGAAAACTTATTGAGAACAGAAGATGGCGCAAATATCACCGCCTCCCAGATCAAAGCACTAGCTAATTGGAACCCTGACTCCCAACCTGATACTGAAATTCAATTCACTCCAGCACGAGTGATCATGCAGGATTTCACAGGAGTGCCTTGTGTAGTTGATCTTGCGACAATGCGGGAGGCAATCGCTGAGTTAGGGGGAGACCCAACAAAGGTTAATCCACTCGCCCCAGCCGAATTAGTAATCGATCACTCGGTGATCGCAGATAAATTTGGTACCGCTACTTCATTCGAAGAGAACGTTGATATCGAATACCAGCGAAATACTGAGCGTTATCGATTCCTTCGATGGGGCCAAACCGCATTTGATGAATTCAAAGTTGTTCCACCAGGAACAGGAATTGTTCACCAAGTAAATATTGAATACTTAGCGCGTGTGGTTATGACACGTGAAGTTTCTGGGACGCTCCGCGCTTATCCCGATACAGTTGTTGGAACTGATTCGCACACCACCATGGTCAATGGTCTTGGAGTTCTTGGTTGGGGAGTCGGTGGAATCGAGGCCGAAGCGGCTCTTCTCGGACAGCCGGTTTCAATGTTGATCCCAAGAGTGGTTGGATTCAAATTGAAGGGCGCTCTTCCGATGGGAACTACAGCGACCGATTTGGTTCTAACGATCACGGAAATGCTCCGTAAACATGGCGTCGTTGGAAAATTTGTTGAGTTTTACGGTCCAGGAGTTAGCGCCCTTCCCATGGCGAATAGAGCCACCATTGGAAATATGTCACCCGAGTACGGATCGACGGTAGCGATTTTTCCGATTGATGAAGAGACTTTGAAATATCTGGAGCTAACTGGCAGAAGTCAGGAACAACGCAGTCTTGTTGAAAGTTACGCAAAGGCCCAGGGCATCTGGCATGACCCAAGCGCCACACCGCGCTACTCAGAACATCTTGAATTAGACCTAGCAAGCGTTGTTCCATCTATCGCTGGACCAAAGCGCCCCCAAGATCGCGTAGCGCTAAGTGATGCTAAGAGTTCTTTTACAAATTCTTTGCCAGGGTACCTAAGCGATAAATCTTCTAGAAACGAGATTCCGGTAACTGTAAGTAGTAAGTCCGGATCTGTAAGTAACGGTGCGGTTGTAATTGCCTCCATAACTTCTTGCACAAATACATCTAATCCAAGCGTCATGATTGGTGCCGGCTTACTTGCTAAGAAGGCGGTAGAGAAGGGGCTCGCTAGCAAGCCGTGGGTAAAGACAACCCTTGCGCCGGGTTCAAAAGTTGTCACTAATTACTATGAGAAGTCTGGGCTAACACCGTTCTTGGAAAAGCTTGGATTTAATTTGGTTGGTTATGGCTGCGTTACTTGTATCGGAAATTCCGGACCACTTCCAATCGAAGTTAGTAAGGCTGTTAATGAGAATGATTTGGCGGTCGCAGCCGTGCTCTCTGGAAACCGCAATTTTGAAGGACGAATTAGCCCTGATGTAAAGATGAATTACTTGGCATCACCACCACTTGTAGTCGCCTATGCCTTAGCTGGAACCATGGATCATGATTTTGAGCGCGACCCACTTGGTAAGGATTCTCAAGGCAATGATGTCTTCCTTCGTGATATCTGGCCTTCGCCTCAAGAAATCCAAGGCGTTATAGATAGCGTGATTTCCTCTGAGATGTTCAAGCGTGATTACGCCAGCGTCTTTGCCGGTGATCATCGTTGGACCTCACTTGATACACCTACCGGGAAAACATTTGAGTGGGATTCGAACTCCACTTACGTTCGCAAACCTCCCTACTTTGATGGAATGCCTCGCACTCCTAAGCCGGTAACCGATATTTCGGGTGCACGGGTTCTCGCAAAACTTGGGGATTCCGTAACAACCGATCACATCTCACCGGCAGGTTCGATTAAGCCAGACTCTCCCGCAGGAAAGTATCTACAACAGCATGGAGTACAAAAGGCAGATTTCAACTCTTATGGATCTCGGCGCGGAAATCACGAAGTTATGATTCGTGGAACCTTTGCAAATATACGGTTGAAGAATCTCTTGCTTGATGGTGTTGAAGGTGGATTTACAAGGAATTTCTTGAGTAATGGTGAACAGGCCACTATTTATGATGCATCTGTTGCCTATCAAGCTGCGAATATTCCATTAGTTATTCTCGCAGGTAAAGAATATGGTTCCGGATCATCTCGAGACTGGGCCGCTAAGGGAACTGCACTTCTTGGCGTAAGGGCGGTGATCGCAGAATCATTTGAAAGAATCCATCGCTCAAATCTGATTGGTATGGGCGTACTGCCACTTCAATATCTAGATGGTGAGAGCGCAGAAAGCCTTGGACTCCGTGGCGATGAGGTATTTGAAATTTCTGGGATTACCGAGCTAAATAATGGAAAGATCCCTGCCACAGTCAGCGTCAAGGCTGGCGAGAAGACCTTCAAGGCCAAGGTACGTATCGATACCCCCGGTGAGGCCGATTACTATCGCCACGGTGGCATCATGCAGTACGTGCTGCGCTCACTACTCGCTTAGAGAGTTCCTTCGCTAATAGTTACCATAGGCGCTATGAAGTTCTTGCCGAGAATTAAGTCGCCCTCTGATCTGGCGCGCTTGAATGACGAGGAACTCAATGAACTCTCCCAAGAAATCCGCACATTTCTTATCGATAAAGTTTCAAAGTCAGGCGGTCATCTTGGACCAAATCTCGGAATTGTTGAACTTACGGTTGCGATTCATCGTGTATTTCAATCACCCCACGATGTAGTTATTTTCGATACAGGACACCAGTCCTATGTTCATAAACTTCTTACCGGAAGAGCAGACGGTTTTGAAAAATTACGGCAACGCGGCGGAGTTTCGGGCTATCCAAATCGGCGCGAGAGTGAACACGATGTTGTTGAGAATTCGCATGCATCAACTGCGCTTTCTTGGGCTGATGGAGTTGCAAGGGGATTTAGCGTCCGAGGAATAACCGATAGGACGGTCGTCGCTGTTGTTGGAGATGGAGCGCTCACCGGTGGAATGTCCTGGGAGGCGCTTAATAACATTGCTGCATCAGAAAACCTTAGATTGGTCATTGTCATAAATGATAATGAACGCTCTTACTCACCAACTATCGGCGGCGTTGCTACGTATCTTTCAACTTTAAGAGCCACTAAAGGTTACGAGAAGTTCTTGGATTGGGGCAAGGGAGTGCTTGAGCGAACTCCCGTCGTTGGACAACCAATCTATGAAACTCTCCATGGAATGAAGAAGGGCCTCAAAGATATTGTGGCTCCTCAAGGAATGTTTGAAGATCTTGGACTTAAGTACTTAGGGCCAATCGATGGCCATGACATTGCTGCGCTCGAGAAAGCGCTAACTCAAGCGAAGAAATTTGAAGGTCCGGTCTTAGTTCATGCAATCACCGAGAAGGGGCGCGGACATGCGCCGGCGCTTAACGATGAAGCTGAAAAATTCCATGCGGTTGGCGTAGTAGATCCAGAGACCGGTGAGCCACTTGCTAAGAGTGGGAAAACTTGGACTCAAGAGTTCTCAGATGCCCTTGTTGAACTTGGTGGGAAACGTAGCGATATCGTTGCAATAACAGCCGCGATGTTGGGGCCAACTGGTCTAGATAAGTTCCAAGAGAAATATCCGGAGCGGACCTTTGATGTTGGTATCGCTGAACAGCACGCAACAACTTCGGCTGCCGGTATGGCATTTGCGGGGCTGCACCCCGTTGTTGCGGTTTATTCAACTTTCTTAAACCGCGCATTTGACCAACTTCTCTTAGATGTTGCGCTACACAAAGCTGGAGTTACATTTGTATTGGATCGAGCCGGAGTCACGGGCGATGATGGTCCATCGCATCATGGAATTTGGGACCTAGCCCTGACTGGAATAGTCCCAACTCTTAAAGTAGCCGCCCCAAGAGATGGAGCGCGTTTGCGTGAATTACTTAACGAAGCTTCTTTAGTTAAAGATTCTCCAACCCTGATTAGATTCCCTAAGGGCGCAATAAATCCTGATCTGCCTGCATTTGAACGCCGTGATGGGGTAGATGTTCTCTACCGGGGCGAGAGTCCGGACATTCTCATGATTGCAGTCGGCGCGATGGCGCAACTTGCTGTTGATTCCGCAGCCCAGGCATATCGTGAAGGCGTTGGAGTAACAGTTATTGATCCAAGATGGGTGCGACCTCTTCCGATATCCACGCTAGCTCGGATGTCTGATCGATATTCACATATAGTCGTGATCGAAGATGGCATTAAGAGCGGAGGAATTTCTAGCGCGCTCTCCGATGCTTTCCGAGAGCTCGATATCGCAATTCCAATTCATTCGATCGGAATCCCCGTTGATTTCTTCGAGCACTCCAAGCGGAACCAGATCCTTGAGGATCTAGGAATTACCGTTCAATCAGTCGCACGACAATTAGTTACTTGGTTTTCAAGTGGCGCTAAGCAGGAAGGGACGCAACTCCATGTGGATGAAAGCGCTTCCCGCAAACCGACTCACTAACTCCTTCACGATCTAAGTAAGGAAGAATTCCACCCAAGTGAAGTGGCCATCCCGCTCCAAGCAACATACATAGATCGATTTCTGATGGGGTTGCTACAACGCCCTCATCGAGCATCATCCGTGCTTCTTCTGCGAGAGCCTTAAGAGCGCGCAACCTAACCTCTTCTGATGTTGATGGGGCGGTGCCCTTTTCGACCAGCGCAAGCGCTTCTTGGTTAGCTACTAACTTTCCAGATTCATCCTTAACATAGAAAGTCTTAACTCCCTTTTCTACCAAACGAGAGACAGTCGGTGAGACCTTATAACGTGGACCAAGATTTGCATTTAGAGTCTTTGAAACATGAAGTGCAACACCCGGGCCTACTAATCCAAATAGCTCAAGTGGCGACATTGGGAATCCGAGGGGGCGAAGCGCAGAATCTGCGAGGTCGTAAGGAGTTCCTTCATCTATTGCATCAGTAACTTCTCCCATAAAGCGGGTGAGCAATCGATTTACTACAAAACCCGGTGCATCTTTACAGATGATCATGGTCTTCTTTAGTTCTTTGCCAACGTTTATGGCCGTAGCAGTTGTTGCATCATCAGTCTTTGAGG
>VERH01000021.1 GCA_018882735.1 Candidatus Nanopelagicaceae bacterium | reverse complement strand
GTCTTAAAGCTTTTCTGTTGGCACTTGCGGTGATTGACGACATCGGAGCAATTTTGATTATTGCCCTTGTATATTCAAGTGGGGTCATTTTCTCTTGGCTGCTTGCGGGCATGTTAGCAGTACTTGCTACGTTTCTTCTTCAGAGATTAAAAGTCATGAAAATATACGTTTACATTTTTGTGGGCGCGCTGCTTTGGTACAGCCTCTACAAAGCAGGGCTACATCCAACTCTTGCGGGTGTAATCATGGGCGTACTTGCTCCAGCAACTCCAATAAGTGATGCGGATTGGAGCGACTCTGAGGATGGGCAAGTAACTATTGTTGAGAAGTTAGAAGCGAAATTCCATAACCTTTCCACCTTGATAGTTGTTCCACTCTTTGCATTTGCCAATTCCGGAGTTGAACTAAGTTCGCGGGCGATTTCTGATGCGCTTAACTCTCCAATTGCCTGGGGAATTGTTGCCGGACTTGTGATTGGAAAACCACTTGGAGTCTTTGTAACAGCCAAAGCGGCCGCGAAAGTGAAAATAGCGGAGCTACCTGAAGGCGGTCGAGGCATAAAGCTCGTGGCGACGGGAAGTACCGCTGGGATTGGCTTTACGGTTGCAATTTTCATCGCAAAGTTGGCTTTTGAAGATGGCCCTAATCAAGACCTTGCGGTTACTGCTGTGATCTTTGGTTCGCTTGTTAGCGGATTGATTGCGGTAGGGCTATTCCGCTTTGTTAAACGCTAATCAGCGATCTTTTACCCATCCCCATACTGATTCGGCGCCAGAGTGGCCCGTTAAGAAGATGTAGATAAGCGCCAGGATTGCGGCGGCTATCAAAAAGATTGAGACTAATCGACGCACTACTGGTGAACCAATCGTCGCGCCTTCGCGATCCATCCGCCAACGGATGAAGAGAAGGATCAGTAGTGGGATAAATGTAAAGGGAGCGATTTCCCCAAATTCAGCGTGGCGCTCTACTTCTTTACCAAGACGATCTTCAAATGATTCCCCACTTTGTTTTGCAATAAATAATGAAACTTGAGCGATGACTGCGAAGATGATTACAAGTTTTCCGTAGCGACGAGAGAAACTTGGAAGATAAGACATCACTAAGGCTGCGATTGCGACCAATGGCACTAGAACTACAGCGCTATGAACAACAAGCGGATGAACGGGTAGTCCAAAGATGAGATCGAAAGGACCGCCTAGTTCATCAAATAGTTTCATGACGCAATTCTATTAGAAGCCAGCAGCCTGGCCCTCGCTTCGCGGGTCTGAGCCGAGGATAAAAGATCCGCTCTCGGTAGCTTCTAAGAGTTGGACTGAGGATCCATGGCCATAAGGAGCAAGCTCTTGCACTTCATGGCCGAGTCTCTTGAGTTCATCGAGAACATTCTTCGAAACTCGATTCTCAATTTGAAGTACGCCGTTGAAGTTCTCTTCGCCATCAGAATAAGAAGGCCCATTTAGATGCTGCCATCTTGGCGCCTCAGCGTTTTCCTGTGGCGACATCGCTAGATCAATCGCATTTGTGATTAATTGGAAGTTAGTTTGGACTTGAATATTTGCACCGGGAGTTCCGCCAACGTGGGCCAATGAACCATCAGAACGGGTTGCAATCCAGGCATTCAAAGTGTGTGCCGGACGCTTGCCCGGCGCTATGTAATTCGGGGAGTTTGAATCGAGCGAGAATCCGGTTAGTCGATTATTCATAATGATTCCGGTTCCAGGAATTACCCAGGATGCACCAAAGCCATGAAAGACGCTCTGGATCCACGAGACGGCATTGCCATCGCGATCGGCAGTCAAGAAGTAGGTGGTATCGCTACCTTCTTGGTTATAGCTAACCGGGTTGGTGTTCGCCCTCGCCAAATCGATCTTTGCCCGCCGTGAATCTATTGAGCTTGCAGTAAAGAGTTTCTCTAAATTTATGTCGATAAACTCGGGATCTCCCAACATTTCATAACGGTCTTGGAAGGCAATCTTCTTTGCTTCAACCATCATATGTATTCGTTCGGCTTCATTTAACTCACTTACTGAAAAGCCTTCCGCAAGCAAGAGTTCTTCCATCAAGATCATGCCCTGGCTTGGCGGTGGTTGACCATGGATATCAAGTCCTCGGTAGCTAATTCTTAGAGGTGAAATCACTCTCGTTCTATGTTGGACCAAATCATTTTCATTAAACCAACCGTTGCTACTTTCAATTAGAGAACGAGCAATCTCACCTTCATAAAAAGCATCTCGTCCATCGGCGGCAATCGCCTCTAATGAACGACCGAGTTCTGGCTGAACAAGTAGATCACCGGCGCCCAAGTTAGTTGGAAAATTAAGCGAGGCGAAAAGGTTTGTCTCTGGGAATTGTTTTAAGTGATGCGCAATTCTCCTCACAAAGCCCGAGGTGACTGGGAAACCAGAGTTGGCATATTCAATGGCGGGTTGAAGAATCTCTTGCATTGGAAGGTTTCCGCCTTCGCTATGAATTTCAAACCAAGTGGATACCAAACCGGGAACCGTGGCTGATCTATAACCATGATGATCGATTTTGCCTTTGAATTGATCTGCGGTTGCGCCCCTAGGGGCCTCACCGCTGCCATTAAATGCGGTCTGGCGTTTGTTGCCAGCATCATGGGTAATAACAAAGGCATCTCCGCCAAGATGCGAAGCGCCTGGCTCGATTACCGAGAGCACCGCACTTACTGTGATTGCCGCATCGATTGCACTCCCACCACGACGGAGCGTCTCTAGCCCGGCAGCTACAGCAAGTGGCTGACTCGCGGCAACTGCGCCATTTCGGCAATAGACATTTGAGCGATGCATTTTCATGATGGAAAAGAGTATTCGCTCTGAGCATCGACCGGTAGATTCAAGCCATGAGCAAAGAGATTCTCGACCAATTCCGCGCAGATATTGAAGAAGTGGCTCGTTTTGCCACAACCTTCGCTTTGAGTATGAATAAGAAGCCCTCCGATGGTGGATGGACCGCGTCCCAATGTTTAGCTCATATTGCTGATGCTGAGATTTCACTCTCGCTTCGATTGAGGATGATGCTTACGAGCGATGACTACAACTTCATTTCTTGGGATGAGGATGCATTCGCGGTAATCAAAGAAGATAGAGAACCCAAAATATCGGTAGATACCTTTAACGCCTTGCGAAAAGGCAATTTAGAAATTTTAGATTCTTTGGACAGTTCAAAATTAACACGAACTGGCGTTCGGCCAAATGGAGAGAAAATTACAGTCATTGAGTATGTCGGGTACATGTCGAAGCACACTAGAACTCATATAGAGCAAGCCGTAAAAGCTGCCCAGGCATAGTTGATGGAATTCGCTGCAGCCTTAACTCCTGAAGATGGCTTAGTTCTTGGCGAGATCGGCTCAGTCCTAGTTCTCCTTGGCGTCGCATCTTTTCTAGCTTCAAGATTTAAGTTTTCTTCTGTTCCGATCTTTCTAGGAGCTGGGCTCTTCTTCGGAAACGGTGGCTTTATCGAATTAAATTTGAGCGATGACTTCCTAAATTTGGGAGCTCAAATCGGTGCGATTCTGTTACTACTTCTACTTGGTCTTGAGTATTCCGCGGGCGAGCTAGTTGAAACCGTTAAGGAGCGACGATCCCTTGGGATTATGGATGTACTAATAAATGGAGTTCCCGGGGCGCTCTTCGGATTATTGATGGGCTGGGGCTTTGTCGGGGCGCTCGTTCTCGGCGGAATCACCTATGTCTCCTCATCGGGAATTGCTGCACAACTTGTTAAGGACGGAAGGCTTAATGGCCTAACCTCAACTAAGCGAGCAATCAGCGTGCTAGTTATAGAAGACCTATTTCTTGCGGTTTACCTACCCATTTTGAGCGCTTTAATTGCCTCAGTTGCACTAGTTACTGGACTAATTTCTATCTCGATTGCTCTAATTATTGCCGGCGGAGCGCTGATATTGGCAGCTCGCGGAATTCACATTCCACATGCCCCAATAATCATGGGCGATTCAGCGACGCTACTTTTAACTGTCTTCGGTGCCGCCTTACTTGCTTCAGGACTTGCCACATACATTGGCTTCTCTGGTGCGGTCGCAGCATTCTTGGTTGGGTTAATTCTTACGGGAGATGTCGCAATTGTGGCGCGGGTTCGACTAGCTCCACTTCGTGATCTCTTTGCCGCCATCTTCTTTCTCTTCTTTGGCCTTCAAACAAATCCTTCAGATATTCCTGCCGTATTGATTCCTGCACTCTTATTGACTTTCATCGGAGTTATGAGCAAGTGGCTCACGGCATGGTGGGCGATGAAAGATGTCAATGAGGAACATGGAGTAAGGCGGGTCGCAGCGTTACTGATTCCGCGAGGAGAGTTCTCAATTGTTATTGCTGGACTTGCTGCTAGCGCAACTTTTGCAACCGAACTTGAGTCGCTAACTATCACTTACGTCATTCTTACTACAGTTGTCGCCTCACTCTTGATTAGGTTCTGTTCAGTTCGCCCCGAACCATATT
The DNA here is from genome assembly GCA_018882735.1 of Candidatus Nanopelagicaceae bacterium. Lineage (GTDB taxonomy): Bacteria > Actinomycetota > Actinomycetes > Nanopelagicales > Nanopelagicaceae > MAG-120802. The sequence goes on along the minus strand of VERH01000021.1, from coordinate 16,965 downwards.
TGAGGAGCTAGTTGCTGTTCTTGTAGCGCCCCAAGAATTCCTGTTTAAACTCAAAGAAGTCTCCCGCTTCAATCGCTAGGCGCATCCGGTCTACGAGATTTACGATGAAGTGAACATTATGAATTGTGGCCAATGTTGGACCTAGTATTTCTTTGGCGCGGAACAAATGATTCAGGTACGCACGGGTGTAGTTCTTGCATGTATAGCAAGTGCACTCGGAGTCGATGGGTGAGAAGTCTTTTCGATAGGAACTGCCGGAAACATTGAATCTTCCGGTTGGGGAGTAGACAGCGCTAGTTCTGGCCTCGCGGGTGGGAGCTACGCAATCAAAGGTATCTGCACCATTTTCAACGCCAGCGAATAAGTCAGCGGGCTCGCCAATTCCGAGTAAATGACGGGGTTTATTTTCGGGGAGTTCTTCCACAGCCCAGCCAACAATCGTTCCTAACTTCGATTTATCTAGCGCGCCACCTATGCCAAACCCATCAAAGGTCATGCCACTCGATTCCATCTCGCCCAGATCCTTCGCGGCCTTACGACGGAGATCTTCATATTGGGCGCCTTGAAGAACTCCAAAGAGTGCTTGGTAGGGGCGATGGTTTCTTGATTCGGTAAGTCGTTTATGTTCATCAAGGCAACGGATAGCCCAGAGTCGGGTACGTTCGAGTGATTCCTCTTGATACTTCCTAGTGTTGTGAAGCGTAGTCAATTCATCAAAGGCGAAGATGATGTCCGCTCCGATTTGATGTTGTACCTGCATAGAAACTTCTGGGGAGAAGCGATGCATTGAGCCATCTAGGTGGGATTTGAAAGTAACGCCATCATCATCGACATGAGCAAGGCGCTCGCGTTTTTCAGCGATTAAGTCATCTGAGTTTAGGGAGTCGCCATTCATATCGATGACTTTTTTAAAGCCAACACCGAGGGACATAACTTGGAATCCACCGCTATCTGTAAATGTCGGCTTTGCCCAATTCATAAATTTCCCTAGACCGCCTGCGGCATCAAGAGTTTCTGGGCCCGGTTGTAGATATAGATGGTAGGCATTAGCGAGAACGGCTTGCGCGCCAAGATCTTGAATGGAATCCGGAAGGGCAGCTTTTACCGTCGCCTTAGTTCCAACAGGTATGAATGCGGGAGTTTTAATTTCACCATGCGGGGTAGTGATTACTCCACTTCTACCAAGCGCTTGCGAAATTCTGCTCTTTACCTCGAAAGAAAATGACATAGCGCTCAATTGAACCATCTCAAGCGGCGCACTTATGGTTTAGGGTCTTCACATGAGCGAAAAATCCGCCAAACTAGGTAAGAACTATTGGCGACTTTGGACAGCACATGCCACGAGCAATCTTGGCGATGGTTTGGCAACCGTGGCTTTTCCGTGGCTGGCCTCCGCTGTAACTCGAGATCCATTCCTCATAGCGCTAATCACGGTAATGAGCCGCTTACCTTGGTTGATTTTCACTCTCCCAGCAGGGGTAATTACAGATCGCTTTGATCGGAAGAAAATTATTGTGGCGATGGATATCGCCCAAGGGGCGCTAGCCCTGGTGCTAGCCGGTGCGATCTATCTGGAGCGGGACTCACTGCCAGCGCTCAATAACCTCACCGCATCAACGACTATTGAAACCAATTACCTCTTATATTGGAGTTTGGTTGGAATCTCTCTCTTGTTTGGATTCGCGGAAGTGCTTCGCGATAACGCCGGCCAGACCTTTCTGCCTTCGGTGGTCGCTAAGGAGAACCTAGAGAGCGCCAATGGAAAACTTTGGTCCGCTGAATATGTAATGAATAGTTTTGTTGGCCCACCTCTAGCAAGCTTCTTGCTCGGAGTTGTGGTCTATCTTCCATTCTTTATTCATAGCTCTACTTTCTTTATCGCAGCTGGGTTGATTGCTTTGATAGTGACTATTCCTAAACCCCCAAGCGAAGTTGAAGTGAAGACGAAGGTTAATTTTCGGGCCGAGATTAAAGAGGGATTTAGTTGGCTGTGGAGCCACTCATTACTTAGGCCGATGGCGATAATTCTTGGAACACTAAACTTAGTTGGATCGATTACTGCAGCGACCTTCATTCTCTTTGCCCAAGAAATTCTGGAAACCTCCGTCTTTGAATTTGCAATTCTTGGAACATCAGGTGCAATTGGTGGAACCCTGGGAGGAATACTCGGTCCAAAAATCTCCAAGAAATTGGGGAGCGGACCTTCGCTTTATCTAACTCTTCTCTCCATGCCAATCATGAGTTTGATTATCGGACTTACATCTAATTGGTATATCGCTTGGGTGATGATTGCTGGAACCACGATCTTTGCCGTGCTTTGGAATGTCATTACAGTTTCGCTTCGCCAGAGCATCATTCCGACTCATTTGTTGGGGAGGGTGAATAGCGTCTACCGATTCTTCGCCTGGGGGAGCATGCCGATTGGAACTTTGATCGGGGGAGCGATCGTCAGTGCCACTGAGGCACTTGGCGATCGAGAGCTAGCCCTTCGGATGCCTTACTTTGTAAGCCTTGTTCTTGGGTTGGTCATCTTCGTTTTTGCTGCTCCTAGGCTTACGACTGAAAAAATTGAAAGCGCCCGAGCCGAGGGTGAGCCCCTTTCATAACGGAATTTTGATAATCCAGGCTCCTACCGACATTGAGTAAAACGCCTCAAATAGGGCAGACTTCGGGGCACCCCAAGGGCTTGGTGTGGGAGTAGTCGACTTCTCATACCTAAGTTCTTTTTCTATCACTAGGAGAATAAATGAAGGTAACACGCAAGGTGCGTTTTGCTATCGCTGCAACCGCAGCGGCTGGTCTTGTTGCAGGGTTGGTTGGTCCGGCCCAGGCAGCACCAAAGACCACCGTATCGATTGTGCAGAGTAACGCGCTAACCGGTTTGAATCCTTCCGTAACGAATATGAACCTCACATTCAATGTGGATGTGGCGTATTTGTCAGGAATCGGGTTCAACTATTACAACAACAAAGCAACACTGATTGACAACACAGTTCTTGGAACTTACAAGGTAGTCAGCCAGAAACCATTCAAGGTTCAGTACAAGGTCAACCCCGGCCGTGTATGGTCCGATGGAACTCCAATAAATGGTGTCGATCTACTGCTCTCACACATCACTTCTACTGCACAGTACTCGGTTATTGCCGGACTCGGTGATCCAGGAGATTCTGATGTAACTCCAGTATTCGATTCACTTGGTTATGGCGGAATTTACGACGAGCACATCGTTGGTCTGCCACAACTATCCGCTGACAAGATGTCAGTTACTTATGAGTTTGATGCTGCTATTCCTGATTGGCGTTTAGTCGCTCCAGGTGTTGCTCCAGTACATACTTTGGTGCTTATGGCAGAAGGCAAGACCAAGCTTCAGTCTGTTGCAGCCAATAATGCCGCTCGCGATAAGTTCTTGAAGTACTTCAATACGTACAACAAGAAGGCACTGGGCGCAATCGGTAAGCTTTGGTCAACCGCTTACACAATCAATAAGGTTGATTCCTCCACTAACCCACTTCTTCTTGTGGGCAACGGCCCATTCATGGTCAAGACTGCTGTACCAAACGGTGCAGTCACCATGGTTCGCAACCCTCGATACAACTCTGGTCCAAAGGTTAAGAGCCTTAAGACCGTCGTATTCAAGGTCATTGGCGATGGAACAGCTGCTGCGCAAGCTCTAAAGAACGGTGAAGTAGATGTATACGCTGGTCAGCCAACCGCTGATGCTGTTGCACTTCTAAAGTCAATGGCACCTGCCGTTAAGGTAATTGGTGGAGATCAGGCCATCTATGAGCACATCGATCTACGTGTTGGTCCTGCTTATGGAACTCAAGGAAGTTACAACGGTCCATTCGCTGGCATGAGTCAACAAGCTGTTGATCTTCGTACCGCATTCCTTCTCGCATATCCGCGCGAAGAAATCATGGAGAAGATCATTAAGCCAATTAACTCATCGGCTCAGTTGATGAACTCCCTAATGGTCTTCCCAAGCGAACCCAGCTACAAAGAGATCATCTCTAAGTCAGGAGTAAGCAAGTTCACTGCTGGAACTCAAGCAGAACGTACTGCTAAGGCTCTTGCATTGGTGAAGAAGTACTATCCAAATGCTGCAGCCGGTTCCGGTTCAGTAAAGGTTAAGTTGCTCTTCGGTCAGCCAAGCAACACACGTCGCGTTGCTCAGGCTGCACTTGCAAAGGCTGAACTAGCGAAGGCTGGTTTCGACCTCGACACAACTCCGACATCAGGCTGGTCAAGCTTCCTTTCTGACAGCAAGTTCGATGCTGCATTCTTTGCCTGGGTAAAGAGCGCTGCATTCCAGTCAGGAAACGTTGGAACTTATGAGACACAGGCAAATGACTATGGCTACTCAAATAAGACGATTGATGCAATCTATAAGGAGCTAGGTGCTAAGCCGCTATCAGCAGCTGAAGTAACCGCTCGCTTCTTAAAGGTTGATCAAGAGTTGATTAAGGATGCTGTCACATTGCCGATCTTCCAGCATCCAGCAGCAAATGGCGTAAGTGCCAAGTTGCAGGGAGTTAACCCATCTCCGTTCTCACCAAACTTGGTGTGGAACGTGTGGGATTGGTACTTCACCGATAAATAAGTAAAGCGCGGAAACGTGCACGAGGGGTGGCGCTAAAGTATCTTTAGCGCCACTTCTCTTATGATTGGGTGCATTGCTTGAACGGGGGAAAAAGGTTTGTTTGCATATATTGCTCGCCGCCTAGGTGTGCTTTTTGTAATCCTCTTTGGTTCTAGTTATATCCTCTACAATCTCGCAGCAATCTCTGGAGATCCACTTGAAGCTCTCCGAACCAGTCGCGAGCCAAATGCTGCTCAACAAATAATTACCCTCACTCGGGAATTGAATCTTGATGTTCCACCGCCACTTCGGTACTTCATTTGGCTACGAGGGATTCTCGGCATTTTTGTAGGAAGTCCCGATTTTGGTGAGGCACGAACTGGCCAACAAGTATCCGAGATGATCGCTCTGGCCATTCCTACAACGCTCCGCCTTGTTGCTGGAGCGACGGTAATTGCTATCGTTCTTGGCATCTCTATTGGGATCATTACTGCGTTACGCCAATACTCTCGCTTTGACTACGCCATGACTTTCGTAGCTTTCTTGCTCTTTTCACTTCCAATCTTCTGGGTTGCCGTCCTACTCAAGGAATTCTTGGCAATTCAATTCAACAACTTCCTCAGTAACCCAACCATCAGCCCACCATGGTTGATTGGACTATCGCTCTTTTCTGGGATTTTTTGGGCTGCAATTCTTAGCGGTGACCGAAAGCGAGTACTCGTTGTCTTCAGCGGGGTTACCATCGCCAATGCCGCTTTGTTGCAAGTGTTAAGCGTTACGCAATGGTTCGCAGATCCCGGTTTTGGCCCAATCATCCTCTTCCTTCTCTCAATTGGCGTGGCATTTCTAGTTACCCACCTATCCACGGGAATCAACAATCAAGCTGCGCTACGTTCTTCAATTGCCATGGCTGTTTTGACACTGGTTCTTTATTACCCAAATCAATGGCTTTTTGAAGTAGATGCCAAGAAGGTTGTGTTTCCACTAATGGTTTTGACTCTATTTGTGGTTGCCGCGACAGTTCCATTACTTTTCTCAAGAATTGACCGGGGACCAATAATCAGAACCTCAATTCTCTCCGCTTTCATCATGGGACTTCTCACAGTGGTTGATAAATTGATGCAAACTTGGCGCCCTTATATGGAGACCGATGCCGTTTATTACCGTCCGGTCCCAACTTTTGGTCAGACAAATGCGCTTCTAGAGCCTGGTAATTTCTGGATGACCTTCCTTGATTTGCTGGTCCATCTCTTCCTTCCTACCACCGCTCTATTGTTGATTTCTTTTGCTGGATATGTTCGATTCTCGAGAGGCACTTTGCTAGAAGTTTTGAATCAAGATTACATTCGGACAGCTCGGGCAAAAGGGCTGACGGAGCGTACGGTGATAATGCGCCATGCCTTTAGAAATACCATGATTCCCCTAACGACAATCATGGTGGTTGACTTCGCTGGAATTATTGGAGGCGCCATTATTACCGAGCGAATTTTTGGATGGTTCGGAATGGGTACTCTTTTTAACCAAGCGATAAATAGCCTTGATTTGAACCTTCTAATGGGCGTTTTCTTCATCACGGCATTCCTCGCAGTAACAGCTAACTTGGTGGCAGATCTTCTTTATTCTGCTCTCGATCCGCGTATCCGCGCAGTTTCGAGGTCTAAGTAATGGCGAGAATAAAGAATGAGAAGCCGAATGAGAACGTTACTCAGGGCGGCGAAAACGCGATCCAAAACAAAGAAATCGAGGGCCTTAGCCAAGGCCAAATCGTCCGCCGTAGGTTTGTCCGTCATAAAGCTGCTATGACCTCGGTATTCGTATTGCTTTTCCTAATTATTGCCGTATTTACCTCTTTAGAGATGAAACTTGGTCCGTTCAGGTGGCGTGGCTGGTGGCAATTCAAATATGACGAGCTATTGGAACTGAGGACAGAAGGGTGCCCTGAGGGAATTGTTGGATGCCCCACTTTAGATGCAGTTCCTTCTTTTATTGATGGCACTCCGATGGGATTAGGTCGCCATCCCTTTGGTCAAGATGACATAGGAAGAGATTATTTTGCGATGGTCATGCGTGGAGCACAACGCTCCATCTACGTGATGGTTGTAATTGGCTTTTTGGCCGCCGCGATTGGAACGGTTGTTGGCGCAATTTCAGGATATTTCCGCGGTTGGGTCGACGCTGTACTTATGCGCTTCACAGACTTCATAATCACCATTCCATCAATCATCATCGGCTCAGTCGTTGGCTATCACTTCGGAAATCTTGGAGTTGGATTCTTAGCCTTCTATTTAGGACTCTTTGCCTGGACTGGACTTTCTCGATTGGTTCGCGGTGAATTCTTGAAGCTGCGCGAATTGGAGTTTGTAGACGCGGCCCGCGTTGCCGGAGCGAGCAATCGAAGAATTATTTTCAAGCATATACTTCCAAATGCGGTGGGTGTCATCATCGTTTCAGTTACTTTATTGATGTCCGGTGCCATCCTCCTTGAGACAGCGCTTTCGTATCTTGGCTTTGGTGTTGTGGCTCCAGACGTCTCACTCGGGTCACTCATTAGCCAATACCAGGATTCGTTTACAACTAGACCTTGGCTCTTCTGGTACCCAGGAATCTTCATCATCACAATTGCTTTATCAATCAACTTCATCGGTGACGGACTAAGAGACGCCTTTGATCCGCGCCAACGTCGACGCCTTACTAAGAAAGATAAAGAGCGCGCCCGTGCGCAAGCAAAGATTGCGGCTCAAAATGATTAAAGATTCGGTGAAGTCGATATTTGTGCTAAATGACCAACGAAGCAATGGAAGCGATGAACAGTCCAGCGATAATTGCTACGCCGTTGAAATCGAACTTGCTGTTGAATTCAATCTGGGCGAAGTTGCTTCTAAAGAATCTTTCATGGCGACTCCTAGCGAGGTGAGTAGCGACGCCCGAGTGAGTTCTAGGGGATTCGCCGGGTCTCATGTTGTGAAGATCAGGAATGCTCATTCCCTTAAGCTCATTGGGATGAACGGTGCGAGCGTGATACCTACCGGGAGCCGGAGCTGCCCAGGCGTGGATTTTCTTCTTCCCAACCAAGAGATACATGGTGTAACGAGCTTCAATCGAATCGATATCTCCCCAACTGATTGTGTACTCATGGACCGGGTTTGTGATGATAATTCCTTCATCATAGAAAGTGACTTTGGGCCTGATAAAGAGCAGGTACGCGACGACGCAAACAAGCAAATTAATAATGATCGCATTAACCCTCGTTTCGAAACTACTTTGGTAGAAGTAAGATCCCGTCATCCCAACGCAGAGAATGAAAACTCCCCAGCCGTAGAAGAGACTGCTCCTGGGTCGAAACGATTCGGCGTTGTTCACGGCGAGAGTTTCTCATGGAATCGGAGCGCCGCATGAGCGAACCAGTTTTGAAAGTTAAGAATTTTACCGTTGAGTTCTGGGTAGATGGAGTTTGGTATCCAGCCGCGGTAGATATGAATTTTGAATTGAACCCGGGTCGAGTGCTAGCAATTGTCGGCGAATCCGGTTCAGGAAAGTCAACAACTGCCCTCGGAATTGTGAATCTGCTCTCCTCAAATGCTCGCATGAGCGGTAGTGTGAAAGTTAAAGGACAGGAAATGGTGGGCGCTCGCCCGCAGGTTCTCAGAAAATTCCGCGGCAAGGAAGTTGCATATATCTTCCAAGAGCCGATGACAGCGTTAAACCCCGTCTACACAATTGGATTCCAGATTGTTGAAACTTTGAGAACGCACTTCGATATGGGCCCAAAAGAGGCTAGAGCGCGTGCTGTCGAGCTTTTAACTATGGTTGACATACCAAATCCAGAAGGCTCGTTCGACAAGTATCCACATCAACTCTCCGGCGGACAGCGCCAACGAGCGATGATTGCGCAATCCTTAGCTTGCGACCCCGGGTTATTGATTGCAGATGAGCCGACAACGGCGCTTGATGTGACTGTCCAAGCCGAAATCCTTGATTTGATGCATAATCTGAAGAACAAACTTAATTCTGCAATTCTTCTGATAACCCACGATATGGGCGTAGTCGCCGATATGGCCGATGAGATATTGGTGATGAAGGATGGATATGTTGTTGAGCATGGTAGCTCTGAACAGATTTTTAACAAGCCAACTCATCCGTACACTAAAGAGCTTCTTGGGGCTGTTCCTATGCTTGGAACTAGCGCAAAGCGAACTCTTACGAAAGAGAAGGCGCAAGCTCCGGTTCTAAACATTGAAAATGTCACGATTGCCTACCCAAAGCGTGGACGAGTTCCTGAGTTTGTGGCAGTTAAAGATTTTTCCCTGGAAATCTTCCCAGGAGAAATTGTGGGATTGGTGGGCGAGTCTGGTTCGGGAAAGACGACTGTCGGACGAGCCGCTATCGGATTATTACCAATTAAATCTGGAAAGCTGGAAATAGTCGGAAAAGATATCTCGAAAGCAACTCAGAAGGAACTCTTCCCCATTCGCCGCCATACTGGAATTGTTTTTCAAGACCCAGCATCATCGCTAAATCCCAGACTTCCAATCGGTGAATCAATCGGTGAGCCAATCTTTTTGGCGGGACTTGCAAAGGGGGAAGCGCTAAATAAACGCGTGGAAGATCTACTTGAGCAGGTTGAGCTTCCTCGCTCTTACCGAAATCGATTCCCTCATGAGCTATCTGGTGGTCAGCGTCAACGCGTAGGAATTGCTCGCGCACTTGCCTTAACTCCGGACCTATTGATTGCCGATGAACCAACTTCCGCCCTTGATGTTTCAGTTCAAGCTCGCTTCTTGGATCTGTTGCTAGATCTACAAGATAAGTTGAAGTTTGCTTGCCTCTTTATCAGCCACGACCTTGCTGTTGTTGACATCCTCGCTCACCGAATCGCGGTCATGCAGGATGGAAGGCTTGTTGAGGTGGGCGAGCGCGATGCAATCTTGAAGCATGCCAAGGATCCATACACCCAGCGCCTAATTGCTGCGGTTCCAGTTCCTAACCCAGAAGAACAAAGGAAGCGCCGCGAGGCTCGTCTCGCAGCTAAGTAAATTTGTCTGGAAAACCCGTATCACTAGCTGATTTCGGGCTATCCCCTGAGTGGGGATATATGCAACACCAAGATCCAGTCCGCTCACTTTCTACTGCGAATGAAGCCTGGGATGAGATGGCTAGGAATCTTCCGAAATATCTCATGGCCACAGACTTTCGTAAGCGCGTGGCCGAGCTTCCACCATTTGATTTAAGTGCGCTCAAAGGTGAAGGTGAAATTAGACGTGCAATGTTGGCGCTCTCTTACATCGGAATGGCTTATCAATGGTCTGAAGAAGAGGCTGCCCATGTAATCCCATCGGTACTGGCCAAACCTTGGTACGAAGTTGGAAAGTTAGTGGGTCGCCCGCCAATCCTTAGCTACGCTTCTTATTCAATTGATAACTGGTATCGACTAAGTCCCGAAAAGGGCGTTGAGTGCGGAAATATCGCACTACTTCAATGCTTCCTTGGTGGCCAAGATGAAGAGTGGTTCATCATCATCCACATTGATATCGAGAAGAAAGCTGGCGCTGCGCTCCATGCAATTGAGTTGGCTCAAAAAGCTGTTGTAGCAAATGATGCTGATGCACTAGATATTGCCCTTACCCAACTCCGTGATGGCATAAAGAGTATGTATGACGTTCTGGCTCGGATGCCTGAAAAGTGTGATCCCTATGTCTACTTTCATCGAGTTCGCCCTTACATCTTCGGATGGCGAAATAACCCAGCACTTCCAAATGGAGTGGTCTACGATGGTGTGAGCGAATTGGGCGGCAAGGGAATGAAATATCGCGGTGAGACTGGCGCCCAGAGCGCGATTGTTCCTGCTTTAGATGGCGTCCTTGGAATTGAACATGAGCGCGATGAACTCCGTGAATATCTAATGGAGATGCGCGAATATATGCCGCCAAAGCATGTGAAGTTCATCGAAGCGGTAGAAAACGGCCCTAGCGTTCGAGAGTTTGTGAATAAGTTGGCTCGAAGTTCTACCTCAGAACTCTTCAATCAATCTGTTGAATTAGTCGGAGACTTCCGGGCTATGCACCTTGAGTACGCAGGCCAATACATCCACGCCCAGGCTCAAAAAGCGCCTGGAAACCCTTCGGCTATCGGCACCGGCGGGACCCCATTTATGGTCTATCTACGTAAACATCGAGATGAGACCCGCCAGCAAACCGTTACCAAATAGCTACTTGCTCCTCAGGGGCCATATAAAGCGTATCTCCTTGCTTAACCCCAAATGCTTTATGGAATTGTGGCAAGTTCTTTAAGATCTGATTGCAACGGAATTCACCTGGGGAGTGCGGATCGGTCGCTAGTCGAACCTTCATCGCTTCTGATCTCATTTTGCCGCGCCAGACTTGGGCGTAACCGACGAAAAATCGTTGATCGCCAGTCAAGCCATCAATTATCGGAGCTTCTTTTCCAGCGAGCGCGATTTTGTATGCCTTGTAAGCGATGGTTGCCCCACCAAGATCGCCAATATTTTCGCCAATCGTAAGCGCGCCATTTACATTTACATCTGGAACTTCCTCTGGGGCGAGCGCATTGTATTGGGCAATCAAACTTGAGGTCCGCTTTTCGAATTCCTTCCGGTCTTCATCGCTCCACCAATTCTTCAAGTTTCCATCACCATCGTAACGAGATCCTTGATCATCAAATCCATGGCCAATCTCATGGCCAATTACCGCTCCGATTCCACCGTAGTTAACAGCATCATCTGCTTCTAGATCGAAGAATGGTGGTTGGAGAATTGCAGCCGGAAATACGATCTCATTCATCAGCGGGTGGTAGTAAGCGTTCACAGTTTGTGGCGTCATCAACCACTCACTCTTATCAACGGGCTTGCCGACCTTGCTGTATTCAAAATCGCCACGGAACTTAGAGATGCGCGCAAGGTTTCCAACTAAGTCGCCACGCTTGATCTCAAGCTTTGAGTAATCACACCACTTATCGGGATATCCAATTTTTGGGGTGAATTTTCCAAGCTTCTCTAGAGCCTTCTTCTTTGTCTCATCGCTCATCCAAGTTAGCTCATTGATGCTAACTCGATAGGCCTCAATGAGATTTGCAACGAGTTGACCCATTCGAACCTTAGCCGCCGGCGGGAAGTGCTTTTCTACATAGAACTCACCGACCGCCTCACCCAGTGCGCTCTCAACTAGGGCCACGCCTCGCTTCCAGCGCTCCTTTAATACTGGGATTCCAGTCAGGGTCGTGCCGTAGAAGGCGAAGTTTTCATTTACAAAACGGCTACTTAAGTATGGAGCGGCACTGGAGAGTAAGTGCCAGGTCAGCCAGGAGCGCCATTTCTCGACCTCAAATCTCGCCAACATCTTGCCGAGGTTCTCAACGAAATCTGGTTGGGCGATTACGACAGTCTCTAGAACCCGGCCCGGGACTCCGGCATTCTCCGCCCAGAGTTTTAGATCAAATTGGCCGATTAGGCCCTGGACCTCAGCAAAGTTCTTCTTATTGAAAGTCAGAACCGCGTCACGACTTCTAACCGTATCCCAATGATGCGAGGCGATCTCACTTTCTAGTTCCATGACTCGGCGGGCATGAGCTGGGCCATCTTTGATTCCAGCAAGTTCAAACATCCGCTCAATGTGGGTGATCAATTTTCCGCGTAGCTCGCTATGTTGCTCTTCACGATAGTACGCCTCATCGGGAAGACTTAATCCGCCTTGATAGAAGTAAGCGATATTGGTGGTGGGGTCTGAGGCATCTGCGGTTACCCAGCCATTAAAGAAGCCACCCAAACCTCGACCTTCGAAGTTGCCCAAGACCTTAGTGAACTCTTCTAGCCCAGATATGGATTGGGCGCCCTCGATATCCTTCGCAATCGGAGCGATATCTAGCCCTTCAACTTTTTCCTCATCCATAAAATCGTTGTAAAGATCGGCGATCTTTTGGGCATTAGTACCAGGAGCCCCGGCCGACTTTGCAATCTCTTCGATAATCACCCGAACATTTTTCTCCGACTCATCACGGAGAAAATAGAAGGCGCCATCGGCGGCACGGTCTGAGGGGATTTCTGCTCTGTCGAGCCATGCGCCATTTACATGGCGATACATGTCATCTTGGGGACGGACTGAGGGCTTGAAATTTCCTTGAAAAATGCCGCTTTTTTCGCTCATAGCGCGACCTTACCTTTCCATTTTCCGGTCAGCCAAATAAATAGTGGGATAAAAAGAACTGAGAAGAATGCAGCTGGACCCCATTGAATTTCGGGGGTTACCCAGATACTTGCAGCTGGTAGAGCAGAGTCAGAGCTAGACACAAGTAGCCCAGCCAAAATGTTATTTGCTGCATGGGCACCAACCGCTAGGCCCATCGATTGATCACGCATAGTCACCCAGGTAAGCATGAATCCGGTCGAGCCGTATCCAAGAATTGGCAAAAGAAGATTTCCACTAACCTCTGGGTTTCCCATGTGGGGGAGGGCAAAAAGCAAGCCGCCCAAAAGCGAAACCAACCAGATTGAACGCCTTCCATTTTCAAGGCGTTGTTGGATCCAACCCCGATAGAAGACTTCCTCAGCAGTTGTCTGTATAGGTATCAAAGTTAAAGCAATTACTAGATAAGGGATGAATCGAGCAGCATCAAAACTCCAGGCATAAGAGGAGTTATTGAATACGAAATCAGGTATGCCTGTGACCACTAGAAGAAGTGACATTATGGCGGCGCCAATTAGAACTTCGCGTGAGAAGCTTCGATTTGAGCGGGTAAAAAGCTCACGAAGTGGCCTCTTAAGCAGATAGCGATGAAGCAGGATCGGGACTAGCAGAAGGGGCAGAAAGGAGATTAAAACGGCGCTAGCAGCTTGCCAGGGCTCATAGCCTCGCACTATGGCAAGGCTCTCCTTATCGGTGCCGGCAAGAGCAAGAAGATCTAGTCCAAAGAGAGCGGCAGAAGCGGCGGTGAGGATTGCGCCGATAGCAAGCCAGCTAATCAGGATTATGAAAGTGCCGAGTATCCAGCGCCATAACCTGGGGCGGGCGGGAATGAGCTCGGGAGTAGGACTTTCCGGCAGATCACTCATCCTTAAATGTCTCCTTCGCGCCAAGCCAGCACCATAGAGGGTAATGAGGAGTAGGCAAAGAGCGCTGCAATCAAGAGGTAACTTCCATCATTTCCCTCAGATTGAAAGAGTTTCAATTCTGCTGGACCAATCGTCGCCGCTAGCAAAAGCAGGAGCGTGATGTAGCCCATGATGTAGTAGGCATACCGAAAGCTGTCGTCTCGTACTCTTATTTGGCGCTCATCGAGAAGTTCGTTGGGAGCTTCGGTGATTCCGCGGACGCTAACTCGAAGAAGGGAGTAGCCGACTAGGACCGCAAAGATCACGAACATTGCAACTAACAAGAAGATGATGAATCCCGTATCGCTGCTTATCTCGAGAGAGGCCTTTATTGAGGGCCAATAGCTGCCCATAGAGATCAACGAAATACCAATTGCCACCATTACAACGAGTAGGCGTCGATTCCTTTGGGAACGGAGCCATCTGAATTTGGAGTCCTCGTTAGTCAGAAGAGAACGCACACCCTTCTCGGTCACCCCTTCAAACCAATAAATCTTGTTTTTTCGCTTAGCCATTGTTTCTAGCCTTTCTAAATGGGGTGAGCGAGAAGATCTCGCCGACTGAGGTTTCTAGCTCTTCGGAGATCTTCAGCGCCAAAGAGAGGGAAGGGTTGTATTCGCCACGCTCTAGATACCCAACGGTTTGATAGTGGACTTCCACGGCATCAGCGAGTTGTTGCCGGGAGAGACCTTTCTTATTCCGGAACTCCTCAATTCGATTGAAGATCGGGTCTTCGGGCTGTCTACTCATGAAGCCTCCTTTTGCTCCCCACGTAGCATAGATGCTACATAGCATTAATGCAACAGGTAGTTGAAAAGTCGTGTCATCTAGTTCAACTTTCAACTATCTTGATTTTGTCGTACCCTTGGCTTATGCCCGCAAAAAAGAGCCAAACTCGCTGGTTAAGCCCACGTGAGATGAAGGCTTGGCGCTCTTACATCATCGCCTCCCGCCGCTTACTTGAAGCACTTGAGACGGATCTGGATGGCCACGACTTATCGATGGCTGACTACGAAGTCATGGCCCAACTCTCCGAAGCTCCCGGTCGCCGGATTCGAATGAGCGAATTAGCGGAATTGGCGATGATCTCCAAGTCGCGACTATCTCATCGTATGAAGGTTATGGAGAAGGCAGGTTGGATTAAACGCGAAGAGTGCTCTGAAGATAGAAGGGGATCTTGGGCGGTAATGACGGAGAAGGGCTGGAAGGCGATAGTCGCTGCTGCCCCAGATCATGTCGAGAGCGTCCGTAAGCGATTTATCGACCAGCTATCGGTACGAGAGCAGGAGAATCTAACATCGACCTTTGCGCACTTAACAGATGAGCTTCGATCACAGTTTAAAAAAGAGGGAATCTAGCGGGACTTTTAGAGAGTAAAGAGAAAAGCCCGGCGCATATGCAGCCGGGCTTTTTCTGTAATTCTGGACGCTAAATTACTTAGCAGCCTTCTTACGACGACGACGCTTTGGGGCAGCCTTAGCAGCAGCCTTCTTCTTACGACGACGCTTTGGGGCAGCCTTAGCAGCAGCCTTCTTCTTACGACGACGCTTTGGGGCAGCCTTAGCAGCAGCCTTCTTACGACGACGCTTTGGTGCTGACTTAGCAGCAGCTTTCTTACGACGCTTTGCAGCCACGTAGTGTTCCTTTCAGAATGGTTCGATCCGTCACCGAACCGCTTCGAGGCAAATCGTGACACTTATTTCACAAAGTTTCCACTATTTTGAGTGAAAAAAGAGGCCTGCGTGTCGGAATTTACTTTTGCAAAATTCTATGTTTTCGCAACAATTGAAACCTCAAAAGTGGTGATTTTTACGCACAAAAAGTGGCAATTCTTCGATTTGAGAGAAAAATTGGGGTTAAGTTACCCATGAGTTAATTTGAGTAGGTGAAAAAGATTTTTTAAGAAATTTCGCGTTTTTTGCGAATTTCTGCCTCTTTGACGGCGAATTCATTGGTTCGGACATCGTAATTGCGAAACTGGGGCATCAAGGCGGCGATCGCAGCAACAAAGCCAATACATAGCAATCCGCCTCCAATGATTGAAGTTCTCAAGGAAGTCATTGCCGCCATTCCGCCGGCCCGGGCTTGGCCCCCGAGAGGACCTAGAAGGTAGGAGAGCATCTCTATTCCCGCCAATCGCCCACGCAATTCATCTGGGATTGATTGATTCCAGATGAAACCTCTGAAAAGAGCACTTACTTGATCGAAGGCTCCGGCAACGATAAGTGAGGCAATAATTATCGGTAGCGAATCAGTCGTCCCGGCGATGACAATTGCGACGCCCCAACCGAGGGCGCCAAAAACGACTGCTTTTCCATGGTGAGGGTAGTTGCGCATCCAGCCACTAAGTAGGGTCACAACGACCGCGCCGGCAGTAATTGAAGAATAGAAAAGGCCAAGTGCCCAAGGTGCATCAATTGCATCTGCCCAGAATGGGAAGAGGGCCATCGGCATCGCTAAAAACATGGCGGCTAGATCGACCACATAAGTCCCAAGGAGGTCTCGACGGCTAAATGCATATTTGATTCCCTCCATCAGGCTCTCGATTGATGGAGCAGTTCTTCTTGTTAATGGTGGAACGTTCTTTATTTGCGCAAGGAGCGCAAGTGAGACTACGAAAGTAAGGCAATCAACTAGATATCCGGTCTCGGCTCCATAAGTTGCCACCAAGATTCCACCAACAGCTGGTCCAACAATTCCGCCGAATTGCCAGCGCAAACTCATTAGCGCACTCGCGCTAGGAAGGTCTCCATGGTTGACCAATCTAGGCAGGATCGCCTCTTGGCTAGGGCGCTTGAGGCCGCTTAAAGCAGCGAAAATGGCTGCGATTATGAATATTAGAACCACGCTCGGTTTATCACGCAGAGCATTGAGAAAGAGGATAAAGGTCGCAACTAGAGTTCCGAATTCCGTCAACCAAATCATCTTCTTGCGATCAACATGATCGGCCAAGACTCCGCCGTAAAGGCCAAAGATGATCAACGGGATGATTTCAACAGCACCTATGAGCCCGACCATCCAAAACGAGCCAGTTAGCTCCTTGATTTGAAAGGGGAGTGCGACAAAAGTGATCATCGAGCCGAAGTAGGAGAAGAGACCGGCGGTAAAGATGAATCGGAAATCCCGATATTTTCGTAGTGGCGTTAAATCAATTGCCAAGCTACTCATGCCCATGAGTCTAACTAGTTGAAACTCTCGCTCTCGCTAGGAAACTTTCCCGACTCGACATCGGCAAGCCACTCCTTAACCCCGGCGCTCATCTCATTTCGCAGCTCTCTATAGGCCC
>VERH01000054.1 GCA_018882735.1 Candidatus Nanopelagicaceae bacterium | reverse complement strand
ATCTAGTTTCACTAGATCTTTTGAAGTAATCGATAATGGAGATTTTTTCCGTGGCAATATCGCTTTTGATGAATCTCTGGGTCGAGTTCGACTTGAGTTGGGGGATGCCAGCGGAAGTGGCTTCATTAATTGGGACTTATATTCCAATTGGGCCGCAGTGATAGCGATTTTGGTAGTCATTTTGGCGCTCTGGATAATTCCTCGAAACGCTCGCGCTATGGCTGAGATTACAGAAGGGTTCTTATCGGGAAATTTCCTTCCAAAATTTGAGGAACGGTTAGCGAAATTTAAGAGCCGCAGGAAAATTAGTGAGAAAGATGTAAGGGAAGCCCTGGCAAAGGAATCTCTCCAGCCCCAACTTTCAGAACTTTCGCGCAGAGAAATCGAGATTTTGGCCCTGATGGCCCAAGGCAAATCAAATGCCGGAATAGCGAAGAGTCTTTACATCACAGAAGGTTCTGTGGAAAAGCACATATCAAGCATTCTCAGCAAACTTGAACTAAGCGCTGAGGCGGATAGCCATCGTAGAGTTCTAGCTGTGCTTAAGTATTTGGGCATCGAATCAAATGGTGGCAAACTTCCGCAATGACCGCGATCTCCGTAAAAGGTTTGACTAAGAGCTACGGTGATTTAGTAGCTGTAAAAGATGCCACTTTTGAAGTTCCACTAGGAACTATATGTGGGTTTGTTGGCCCAAATGGATCTGGAAAAACAACGACGATTCGCATGTTATTGAGCCTCATAATTCCAACCGCTGGAAGTGGCGAGATTCTTGATGAGCCGATTTCACATCCTGAGCGATACCTATCTCGCGTTGGAGCGATGATTGAAGGACCGGCTTTTTATCCCGCCTTAACGGGTGCGGAGAATTTGCGAGTCATTGCGACTCTCGGAGGTTTTCCGTTAGAGCGGATTCCAGTTCTTCTTGAAACAGTCGGACTAGGCGATCGTGGCGATGACAAATACAAGACTTACTCACTAGGAATGAAGCAACGTTTAGGAATTGCCGCGGCACTTCTTCCAAACCCCAAGTTGCTGATTCTCGATGAACCCACAAATGGTTTAGATCCCGCTGGGATCCAAGAGATTCGAGATTTGCTTTCAAAGTTAGCTAAAGAAGGCGTCACTGTGTTCGTCTCCTCGCACCTCTTATCTGAGATAGAGATGATCTCTGAGTATCTAGTGATGCTTCGAAAAGGAGAAGTAATTTTCTTTGGTAAGACCGAAGAACTCTTGCACCGTTCGCGGCCAACTATCGTCGTCAAGGCGACGAAAGTAAGTGATTTGAAGCGTCTTAAGAAGCTTGTCGATGAGATCGGCCATCCATCTTCCCTTGAAGGAGATGAACTTCGAATAGATGCAGATGAGAAGTGGGGCGCTGAACTAAATGAATTGGCTTTTGATAACGATATTGTCTTAAAGCAGATCACACCCGTCCGCCCAACCTTGGAAGAGACCTTCTTTAATATGACGGAGGAGGAGCGATGAGGATTTTCCGTGCCGAGTGGCGCAAACTTCGCCGGCCAACTCTCTTCTTCGGAAGTATGGGAGCCGTTATTGCAGTAACCGCACTTGTAGTTTCTCTACTATTTTTGTTGATTGATTCAGAGATGGGTAATGCTGATCGTGGCGAACGCATAACTAGAGAAGTACTTGCCTTACCTTCCGGAATCTCAATCGGCTTTAGTAGCTCTGCCGGATTACTTGGAATTGTTGCGCTATGCGTTTTTGCTGCCCAGACCGCCCAGGAATACACCTACGGAACGCTTCGAAGCCTTTTAGTGAGAGAGCCGCGGCGCATCAGATTATTGATGGGGAAATATCTATCGATGGGATTGTTCGCGCTATTCACCGTTCTTTTTAGCGCTATCACGAGCGTTGTTCTGGCTTTTGCTCTAGCTGGGACCGCAAAAGTACCTACCGAGGCTTGGACTACTAGCGAGGCGTGGACAAATCTTTTTGAAACTTTTGTGAATGTTTTAATCTCCACATTCGGTTATGGAACTATCGGAATGGTTTTAGGGCTCTTGCTTCGTTCGCCGATTAGTTCCATTTCAATCGGAGTTGGCTGGCTATTCATCGTTGAATCGATCCTCTCTATTGCTTGGAGCCCTTCGAGTAATTGGTTGCCTGGATCGCTTCTATCGGTGGTCGCAAATGGAGGTGCGCCCATCGGCGTGACTGATTCGCCGAGTTACTCAGAAGCATTTATCCGGGTCTCCGCCATGATTACAGCGGCCGCATTAGTTACCGGATACATGTTCAAACGCCGGGATGTGGCCTCATAAGCATTAGTTGAAGATTCAACTAAGTTGGTTTAGGGTCTAGCCATGGATCTCAACAAGCTCCGCTTTGGCCTAGATACCTTCGGGGATACCCAGAATGATGATTTGGGTGCGCCAATTAGCGCTGCCCAGACGATTCGGAACGTCATTGAGCAAGGGGTTCTTGCTGATTCTTTGGGGCTAAGCAACTTCAGCGTTGGGGAACATCACCGCGATGATTTTGCAATTTCTTCTCCCGACACAGTTCTTGCTGGCCTTGCTACGGTCACAAAGCAGATTGGTCTTGGAACTGGGGTAACAGTTCTTTCAAGCGATGATCCAATTCGTGTCTACCAGAGATTTGCAACAATCGATGCGCTCTCTTACGGAAGAGCTGAGATAACTGCTGGGCGTGGATCATTTATCGAATCATTCCCGCTCTTTGGTTTTGAGCTATCTGATTATGGAGTTCTCTTTGAGGAGAAATTACAGATTCTTGCTGAAGCTTTGAAGGAACGCCCAGTAACTTGGTCGGGAAGCGTTAGAGCGCCACTTAATAATCAAGAGATTTATCCGAAGACTGAGCGCGGCGGAATTCCGCTTCGCGTCGGCGTTGGAGGAACTCCAGAATCAGTTGTCCGCGCAGCAAGAATGGGCGCCCATCTTGCACTTGCCATCATCGGTGGCGACCCGGCTCGCTTCAAGCCGTTTGCAGATCTTTACGGTAGAGCGCTCGCAGAGTTCAAGAGACCCATGCTCACTATTTCGATTCATTCACCAGGTCATTTAAGCGATAGCGATGAAACAGCTATTGAAGAACAGTGGCCGCATTACTACGCCATGTTCGGGCGTATCGGGCGCGAGCGAGGCTGGGGTCCAACAACGAAAGAGCATTACCTAAACGAAGTCCGCCATGGCTCGCTCTATGTGGGTAGCCCGGAAACCGTTGCTCGGAAGATTGCCTACGCGATTTCCTCAGTTGGAGCCGATCGCTTTGATTTCAAGTATGCGAATGGACCGATGCCACATAGTAAGTTGATGAAATCAATTGAGCTTTATGCAACGAAGGTTGTGCCGAGAGTAAAGGAATTACTGGCTGAAGGAGTTTTAACTTCTGCCGCGAAGTAATTGATTGGGCCAAATAACCTCAGCATTTAGCTCTTTTGCCGCTTGAAGTGGCCACCTTGGATTGCGAAGGAATTCGCGGGCCATCATTACAGCATCGGCTTCACCATTTTTTACGATTTCATCGGCTTGCGTGCTCTCAGTTATGAGTCCGACTGCGCAGGTTGGGATCTTCGATTCTTTTCTAATTCGCGTTGCAAATGGAACTTGATATCCAGGACCGACAGGAACAGGAGCACCTGAACTTGTTCCCCCAGATGAAACATCTATCAGATCAACGCCAACTTCCTTAAGGAGCTTGCAGAGTTCAACTGATTCATCAATCGTCCAACCATCTTCGAGCCAATCAGATGCAGAGATGCGAACGAAAAGTGGCAGCGAATCTGGAATTGCACTTCTAACGGCTTTGGAAATTTCCAATATAAATCTGGTGCGATTTGCAAATGAGCCGCCATATTCATCACCTCTTTGATTTGAAATCGGAGATAGGAATTGATGAATCAGATATCCGTGAGCGGCATGAATTTCAACTAAATCAAAGCCGGCAGCCACGGCTCGCTTTGCAGAACTTGCAAAAGCAGCGATCAATTCGTGAATCTCTTCTTTAGTTAGCGCCTTTGGAACTGGGTACTTTCCGCCAAAGGAGATAGCGCTCGGTGCGACGCAATCCCATCCACCCTCTTCTTTAGATGCCATCGGATGATCGCTCCAGGGAGGAAGACAGGATGCCTTTCTTCCGGCATGCGCTAACTGGATTCCAATCTTTGTACCCATTGAATGAGCAAATTCCACTATTGGTTTTAATCGCTCGGTTTGCGCATCGTTCCAAAGACCAAGACAGGTAGTTGAAATTCGACCTTCAGGAACAACGCCAGTTGCTTCCATCATGATCAAACCGGTACCACCTGTTGCAAAAGAACCGATATGCACGTCATGCCATTGCGTTGCTACTCCAGCAATTGCTGAGTATTGGCACATCGGGCTAACCCAGACTCGATTTGAGAAAGTGACGCCACGAATCGTCATTGGATCAAAGAGTGAAGACATGTCGTAAGCCTAATAGAGCCTTGATTTGGCATAGTTGTCGCATGGCTCGTCGCATCGCACCTCTCCGTGATTTTCTTCATCGAGAGAGCTCGTCTGGAGTCCTATTACTTATTGCCGCAGTTTTAGGTCTGATTGCCGCGAATTCGCCAATTTCTGAGACCTATGCAAGTTTCTTGGATATTGATTTCACGATCGATTCCTTAGGAATCTTCCTTGAGATGACAGTTCTTAAATTTATAAATTATGGCTTGATGACCATCTTTTTCTTTGTCGTTGGTCTTGAGATTAAACGAGAAATTACCTCAGGACATCTTTCGAAGTTGCGGCAAGCAGCCGCGCCCTTCTTCGCCGCTATTGGCGGAATGGCAGTTCCTGCAGCTATCTACTTAGTAATTGCCGGGGATGTTGCCCCAGAAGGTTGGGCGATTCCCGTCGCAACCGATATTGCACTCGCCGTCGGAGTTCTAGCTCTTATGGGTTCTACTGTGACTCAAGGTCTTAAAGCTTTTCTGTTGGCACTTGCGGTGATTGATGACATCGGAGCAATTTTGATCATTGCCCTTGTCTATTCAAGTGGGGTCGTTTTCTCATGGTTGCTTGCGGGCTTGTTAGCAATACTGGCGACGCTTCTACTTCAGAGATTAAGTGTTGTGAAGATTTACGTGTACATCTTTGTGGGCGCGCTGCTTTGGTACAGCCTCTACAAAGCAGGGCTACATCCAACTCTTGCGGGTGTAATCATGGGCGTACTTGCTCCAGCAACTCCAAT
>VERH01000053.1 GCA_018882735.1 Candidatus Nanopelagicaceae bacterium | reverse complement strand
GTGTACGGATGGGTCGGGCGGTTGAAAATCTGGTCAGCACTTCCATGCTCAACTGTTAGTCCATCTTTCATAACGAGAATCTCATCTGCCATATCGGCGACAACGCCCATGTCATGAGTGATGAGAAGAATTGCAGAATTCAGTTTCTCGCGAAGTCCACGCATCAAATCAAGGATTTCAGCCTGGACCGTTACATCAAGAGCGGTTGTTGGCTCATCTGCTACCAATAATCCTGGATCACAAGCGAGAGATTGGGCGATCATCGCGCGCTGGCGTTGTCCACCGGAAAGTTGGTGTGGATACTTATCGAAAGAACCTTCAGGGTTCGGAATTTCAACAAGTGAAATGAGTTCAATTGCGCGAGCCCTCGCTTCTTTCGGGCCCATATCAAAGTGATTACGAAGAGTTTCAACGATTTGGAATCCAATTGTGTACACCGGATTCAAAGCCGTCATAGGCTCCTGGAAAATATATGCAACTTCTCTGCCACGATACTTACGAAGCTGAGACTTTGGAAGGCCGAGAATCTCTTGACCCTTTACCTTCACACTTCCTGTCATACGTGCATTTGAGGCAAGAAGGTCCATCAAGCCCATTGCAGTAGTGGACTTTCCAGAACCAGATTCACCGACGATTGCGAGCGTCTTTCCAGCGTGAACATCAAAATTCATCTTGATAGCAGCTGGGTACCAAACACCATCTACCCAGAACTCAACTGTGAAGTCGCGTACTTGCAGGACTGCTTCGCTCATCAGGCGGCTCTCATTTCTGTTGCGCGTGAGAAGATATCTTCATGACAAATCGCGAGCTCTTCCGGCCGACCAGCTCGTATCTTTTTGCCTTCTTGGGCTTCTTTCTTTTCAGCGCCCTGGCCTACGTAAACTTCCTTGACTACGGCTTCACCAGCGGGCTCGTAGCGGCGATCTGGTGCACATTTGGTTGCGCTCTTGCCTACCAACTCTTTCTTCATCCCGCGGTGGTTTTCTACGACGAAGGACTCGTCATCATTAATCCGCTCACTCGTCACGTGATTGGGTGGCAGGATGTTGAGGAAATCGAGACCCGTTACACCATGAGCATCGTTACCCACGATCGGAAAGGAAAGAAGGGAAAGATTCAAGCTTTCGCTGCGCCCGCTCCGGGTCGCTACCACAGCCGTACCATCCACCAGAGCGAAATGCGTGGGCTTAATCTTAAAGAGAGCAACGTAATCAGAGCTGGAGATAGCCCTCGCACTAATTCGGGAGCTGCAGCGGCTATCGCTAGAAGTCGGATCGATCAATTTCAACGCTTCCAAACCAAATCCACCATGGAATATGGATTCCAATTCAATTTTTCTGCGGTAATAATCAATGCGACCATCTTTACTATTGGAATTATCGCGTTGATTTTCAATGGCTAGTTGAATCACGAAGCTACCTCAGAACGATTCTTCATCATGCGCGCATTTTCTTTATCTTTTCTTGTGAGGCGACGGCGCTGGCGAGGATCAAATGCGTCACGTAAGCCATCCCCAATAAAGTTGATGCAGAGTGCGATAGCGATAATAAATAGACCTGGGTACCAGAACAACCATGGACGGGTCGTGAAGGCATCCTGATAAGTCGAAATCAAAAGACCTAGAGAAACATCCGGGGCTGTAACTCCAAAGCCAAGGAAACTCAAGGCAGTCTCAAGGAGAATCGCCCCAGACATAAGAAGAGTTACCGAAACAATAATCACGCCGATCGCATTGGGAAGAATGTGCTTAAAGATGATTCTGCGATTACTTGCACCGGCAACCCGGGCTGCGTCTACGAATTCACGCTCACGTAACGTTAAAAATTCGCCTCGAACAAGACGCGAGAGTCCGGTCCAAGCAAAGAAGCCCAATAAGACAGCGAGGAAGGCCGCTCCTTTATTGCCGTAGTGATAACCAATAACTGAACCAATGATGATTACCGGAATGGTGATGATGAAGTCAACGAGTCGCATCAAGATCGCATCAACCCAACCACGGAAGTAACCAGCTACTGCGCCGATTACAGTTCCAAGGGTTGCTGCGATCAAGCCAATGATGAACATGACTAGAAGTGAGCGTTGTGCGCCACGCATTACAAGAGCGAAGTAATCGCGGCCAATGTCGTCTTGGCCAAATGGGTGTTCACCCATCTTCACGCCGTCACCGTCTAAGAATGGGATTGCATCAATGG
The DNA here is from genome assembly GCA_018882735.1 of Candidatus Nanopelagicaceae bacterium. Lineage (GTDB taxonomy): Bacteria > Actinomycetota > Actinomycetes > Nanopelagicales > Nanopelagicaceae > MAG-120802. The sequence continues at coordinate 3,014 of VERH01000053.1, read as the reverse complement.
TTGGGCAGCCAACAGATCCACCGGGGCAATCTTCAAATAGCAACGGTGGCATATCTTCAAAGTTGTACTTCCACCAACCCGGGATGATGTACGGATCCTCTTTTGCTCCGATACGCCAATCAAGCGCCGTATAGACCAATGTGATGATTGTAAAGAGAACTACGACGGCAATCATCGCCGCACGGTGACGAACAAAACGGCGAAAAACGATCTGGCTCTGGCTTAAGCCTTCAGTCTCTTTGTTGAAGATGGCATTTTCGCCAGCATCAACTTGTGCTTGTTCTACCTCGGATGCAGAGCTCTTCTTCTTAGCCATTATTTGCCAGCTCCTACTCGAATACGTGGATCAAGAGCGGAATAGAGAAGATCAGCAACTAAGTTGGCAAGAATCGCAAGAGTTGAGAGGAATATCGAGACGCCCATCAAGAGATTAAGGTCAAAGCTGACAATTGCTTTGTTGAAAAGAGTTCCCATGCCCTGCCAGGCAAAAACTCGTTCCGTAATAATTGCTCCGCCCACGATTCCGGCAAAGTCGGCCACCATAATTGTGGTCAATGGAATCATCGTATTTCTAAATGCATGGCGCATAATCACAGTGCGCTCATTAAGTCCTTTTGCTCGCGCGGTGCGAATGTAGTCCTGATTCAAAACATCTAGAAGAGTTCCGCGTGAGAAACGGATATATCCAGCGAATGAGATCAAGGTGAGCGCAATGGTTGGAAGTATCAAATGCATTACTTGGTCTAGTACTCGAACCCAAAACGGAACTTCTGATAACCAAATCGTGGATTGACCAATTGTGGCAACCGGGCGGTAGTTGACATCATCGCTTTCGACAAATGGTCGCCACGCTTGCATTAAGCGATCGACCAAGATTAATAATCCGACCAGAGTTGATGTAATCAAACTCGTGCGAATAATCGGGCCGCGGTCGATTCGCGAAAATACATAAGAGCCTGCGACTGAGACCGCCACAAGCACAATAAAGAGCGCGAGTAGTCCAAGTCTTGGGCGATCTGAATTAAGAACTGCTTGAGCAGGGAAATATGAAATCGTTCCAATCCCAGCCATCATCAGCGATGTCTTTACCGCAGCAGTAGCTTGGAGGCCTACCGATAGATAGGTAACACCAAGTGCGATTCCAACGCCAAGAATCGCGATTGCAATCGGTCCGAGCCTTGGGTAGGCAAACCATTTGGTTGCGCTTATTGCCGTCAAAAGGAGTGAGTTTGCGATGAAAACGCCAATGAAGATTTGAACCACTCGCTTACGAGTGCCACTAAATATTGCGGCCCAGAAAAATCCAGTGGCAGCGCTAAAGAGAATTATCCACGGAGGCGATATCGTCGCGTTTACTAAAAAGTCGTTGAAATCAATCGCCAAGTACTGCTTTAAGAGAACTGCAACCCAGAAAATTGGTAGCGAGTAAAGAAGGAAAGCAAAGAAGGTCATTCCATAGTCAAAACGAGTGTATTGGCGGAGCGCTGAGGTGATACCAAGGGAAATGCCAAGAACAATTGCAACAATAGTCGCTACAAATACAAGGCGGATTGTTACCGGAATTGCCCCGGCGATCGCATTAATTACCGGTTCCTGCTCGCGGGTTAATCCAAAGTTTGGGTTACCTACAAAAACACCAAGAACTCCGCGTAGCCAGATAAAGTATCGAATTGGCGCTGGTAGATCGAGCCGTAATTCACGAGTCAAATTCAAAATTAGCTGTTCTTTATTTGGAGCATCGCTCAATCGAAGTTCCGCGATCGGATCAGTCGAGATTGCGGCTAGGTTATAAAGAAGGAAGCTAGAGCCAAAGAGGATGATGAATAGCGCTCCGATGCGGCGCATCACATAAGCCAACATCCCTTTTCCCCCTCATTAAAAAGCTTTGGTGCTGCTCTTAATTTAATTCTTGCCCTTACATGTGTTAAGTGGCACCCGAGTCTAACCCGGGTGCCACTTAAATTACTGCTTAGTTATTACTAAATCAGCCCTTTTCAGGGTGAATTAGTACTTCCACTCCCAGTAATTCCAAACCAACTGTGGTGATAGTGGGTTTGGCTTGACGTTCTGCAGCTTCGCATTGACAGCTGTAACGCCTGGGTGCTGGAAGATCGGGAGAGTCACAGCATCCTTCATGATCTCCTTCTCAACGATTGTGTACTGAGCCAACTTGTCCTTCTCGCTTAGTAGCGAGCCACGGAGTTTGGCAACAGCAGCATCAACGGTCTTGTTCTGGTAGCCGAGGTAGTTGTTACCGCAGTCAGAGCAGAAGAGGTCAGCATTACCATCTTGGGTAATTGCTGACTTGACCCATGCGAAGAACGCAGCGTCATATGCGCTTGAGGAGAGGTTTGCTGACCAAGTCGCAAGACCTGGAGCTTCAACCTTGATACCAGCCTTTGCTAGCGCAGCTGTAACGATCTGAGCTGATGCAGCGCGACGAGCATTGGAAGGTGTTCCCCACAGCAGCTTGACGGTGAAGCCTGGGTTGGTTGCAGAAGCGCTTGGGAAGTGCTTCTTAACCAAAGCAAGAGCTTCAGCTTCGCGTGATGCTTGAGTTCCCTTGGTGTACTTGGAAACACCATTATTTTTGATCATGTCGTCATAGCCAGGCTCGCCTGGGAAGAGCAACAATGAATCCATACGAACGGTGTTTGGGTTTATTGGCTTGATTAGCTTGTCCACGATTTCATCGCGTGGGTATGCCATCAAGAATGCAGTACGGAGATCTGTTGCCTTCTCGCCTGTTCCCTTGAATGGACCGGTGTACTCAACTGAGATACCAGCAGCAGTATCAACACGAAGGTCGATGTGCTCGTAAACAGCCTGGTTTCCACCAATCACCTTTGCAGTTGGGATGGCCTTTAGAAGGTTTACAGAGTCAGCGGTTGGCTGGCCCTGATAGATATCTACTTCTTGGTTACGTAGAGCTTGTGCAGCTGCAGTTCCATCACCAATGATGCGGAAGACAACTGTCTTAACTCCACTTGTAGCAGGACCGGATGGATTTGTCT
>VERH01000020.1 GCA_018882735.1 Candidatus Nanopelagicaceae bacterium | reverse complement strand
TTAGTAGAGACCTAAGTGCGGCGCCACCTTCACCAACTAAAACGATTCCAGGACGACCGACTGCGCGATGAACCATATCTTGGTTCTTGTTTACATTTACTGCGGGGGAGACAGTCCATCCGCGACGAATTGACATCAAAACGCTAGCTCCAGCACCCGCCTGTCCTTCAATAGATGCGTATGCCGCGCTACTTGCCATTCTCGTGAAATAGAAGAAACCACCAAGTGCTGCGAGCGGGAAAGTTACAAATGCTCCATATCCAGGTCTTCCAAGGAGCGCGCCAAGGCCTATTCCAACTCCCCAGAGAGGTAAGAAGACTGCGAAACATCTAAGTATTACAAAGGAATACTCGCGCTTAGCGAGAGCATAAGCATCGCGGATCGTTTTAAAACGTTTCTCGCCCGGAACCTTTTCTTTCTTCTTACGACCGAACACTAGATTTCCTTCCTTCGCTCTCGACTCTCTAATTCAACCATCTCTGGCGTAGGAGCTGTGCCACCTAGGCGAGCGGGAGCCCATCTCTGACCGAGTGGAGAATCCGGGTACTCGCGTTGAGCGTTATCAAGCAGGGCGTGCATAGCAGCTTTCAATTTTGATAACGCTACCTCGTAATCCTCAGCAGGTGAGAAATAAAGTGGGGCTCCAATTGAGACGATGATTGGAATCCTCGCTCTCGTGAAATTTCGCGGCACCTTCTTTGTCCAAAGTCTCTGGCTTCCCCAAATGATTGTGGGCAAGATTGGTGCGCCCGACTCCATCGCAAGTCGAATCACCCCGCTCTTCATTGCTTTAAGCTCAAAGCTTTGCGAGATGGTGGCTTCCGGGAAAACCCCAACAATCTCGCCCTTCTTCAAAGCTTTTAGGGCCTCCACAAATGATGGCGCTCCATTTTTCCGATCAACGCTTATATGTCGCATCCCGCGCATTAAGGGACCAGAAACCCGGTGATCAAATAGCTCTCGTTTTGCCATAAATCTGGCTAAACGATTGGAATCCAGAAGCGCAGTTCCGGCGATGGCAAAATCAAGATAACTAACATGATTCATAGCAAGAAGCGCTGGACCCGATCTTGGAATGTGTGCTTGGCCGTGAAATTTAAAATCCAAATCCAAATATCGCCAAAGTCCTTTTACGACTTGGACTATTGGGCGATAGACGAGTTCGGCCATTTTCTCTAACCGTTTAAAACGCCTGATCTTGCATCAGAAGCCTCTTTGAAAAGGCGACCAGCGCGATAACTGGAGCGCACGAGCGGGCCGCTCATAACACCTAAGAATCCAATCTCTTTTGCTTCTTGAGCCAATTGCACAAATTCATCTGGTTTGACCCAACGCTCAACGGGATGGTGGCGCGGAGAAGGGCGAAGGTATTGGGTTATTGTTATTAAGTCGCAACCGGCTTGATGTAAATCAAGAAGTGCTTGAGAAACTTCTTCACGAGTTTCTCCCATTCCCAGAATCAAATTCGACTTAGTAATCAGACCAAATGTTCGAGCCTGGTTGATTACGTTTAGCGAGCGTTCGTAGTTAAAAGCAGGGCGGATCCGCTTGAAGATTCGAGGTACCGTTTCGAGGTTATGAGCAAAAACTTCCGGCCTTGATTCGAAAACTTCTTCCAAAAGGCGCGGGTTTGCAGAGAAATCTGGGGCCAGCATCTCCACGCCACAACCTGGAACAGCTTGATGAATCGCACGGATAGTCTCGGCGTAAAGCCAGGCTCCTTCATCTTCAAGATCATCTCTAGCAACGCCAGTCACGGTTGCGTACTTGAGTCCCATGCTCTTAACTGATTCGGCCACGCGTCGAGGTTCATCTCTATCTAATGGCGCAGGCTTACCGGTATCAATATTGCAAAAATCGCATCTGCGTGTGCATTGTTCGCCACCGATTAGAAATGTGGCCTCTCGATCCTCCCAACATTCGAAGATGTTAGGACAGGCAGCTTCTTGGCAAACGGTATGTAAACCCTCTCGGGAAACGAGCGAACGAAGCGCGGTGTATTCCGGGCCCATGTGAGCACGAGTCTTTATCCAATCTGGCTTCTTCTCAATTGGTACTTCAGCATTGCGAGCCTCTATTCGAAGAAGTTTTCGACCGTCTGGAGCAACCATTAGCTCGACACTTTCGCTAGCGCCTCGTAAAGGTGGCGTTCTAGTACTGGAAGAACATCATCTATTGATGGAGCCGGGTTCAATTCATTTTCCATAGAGGTAACTCCGGCATCGGGAATTCCGCACGGGATAATCTTTTCGTAGAAAGAGAGATCAGGGCTAACGTTCAGCGCAAAGCCATGCATCGTTACTCCACGAGCAACACGAATTCCAATTGCCGCAATCTTTCGATCGCCCTTTTCATCCCTAAGCCAGACACCGGATCTCTCGCAATATCTCTCGGCTGAGATACCAAACTCTCGGCAGACTTCAATCAAAGAATTCTCTAACTCTCGGACAAATCCAACGACATCAAAGGAGTCACGCAACTTAACTATTGGATATCCCACGATCTGGCCCGGACCGTGAAAGGTAATCTTTCCGCCTCTATCAACATCAATTACCTTTGAGCCATCAAGCGGTCGCTCGCTATCCAGAGTTCGTCGACCCGCGGTGAAAACTGGGGGATGCTCTAAAATCAAAAGGGTGTTTGGTCGTTTTCCTTCTGCTACTTCATTATGGATCTGTCGTTGCAGCTCCCAAGCACTTTCATAATCAATAAGCCCCAATCGCTTGAGAGCGACCGGTGATGTAGTCAAAGACACGGGAATAGCCTACTTTCGAACTCTCTTATAGGCGCACTTCGCCTAAGATAGCCCGTTGTGAGTATCACATCTGAGAAGGTCATGCGTAGTAAGGCAAGAAAAGGTCTCTGGCTAGCCATAGTCACAATCATCGTTTGGATGGCCGTTGGAGGTTTCTCCGGCCAAGCATTTTCAAAGATCTCAAATGTCCAAGAGAACGATAACGCGGCATTTCTACCGGAGAGCGCCGAATCAACTGAAGCCGGAAAATTAATTGTTAAATTCTCGGATCAATCGCTAGACCTGCTTCCAACACTGTTGATACTCGTAGGTGATTTGAATCCAGCTACAAATCCAGAAAAGTTTGCCGAAGTTAGCGCTTTCGCTCAAAGTTTAGGGGAGAAGGTTCTGCCTCAATCTGGTCAACCGCTCTCAAAGTACTTCGCTCCCGGAGCGCCTATCCAGGCAATTCCTTCTCAAGATGGAAAGGCAGTCCTAATCAATGTCCAGATCGATTCTGGAATAGCGGGTGAAAATATTGGCGATGAGCCCGCATTGCCGATGATTATCGACTTCATTAGAGAGTCAATGAAGAGCGAGATCCAAGGCGTTGAGTCGCACGTAACCGGCCCCGGTGGAATCTTTGCCGATTTATTTGAAGCTTTTGGATCGATTGATACAACTCTTCTCCGCACAACTTTGATTGTTGTTGCGATAATTTTGATTCTGGTTTATCGCTCACCAATTCTTTGGATCATCCCGCTACTGAATGCTGGCCTAGCGCTCGGTTTTGCCACGATGATCGTTTACTACTTAGCCAAGAATGACATCGTTGATTTGAATGGCCAGACCCAAGGAATTCTTGATGTTCTGGTGCTGGGCGCCGCGACTGATTACGCGCTTCTACTTATATCCCGATATCGGGAAGAACTTCATCGTTATGAATCTCGCTATGAAGCGATGCGCAGAGCCTGGCGAGGAGTAGTTGAACCCATTCTCGCCTCTGGAACAACTGTTGTTGCCGGACTTATGGTTCTTCTCCTAAGCGATCTTTCGAGTAACCGAGGCCTTGGCCCAGTCGGTTCTATAGGAATCGTATCGGCCATGCTTGCCTCGCTCACTCTTCTTCCGGCCTTAGTGGTGCTCTTCGGAAGATGGGTTTTCTGGCCAAAAGTTCCGCGCTTTGATCATGAAGATGAAAAATTATCTGGTTTCTGGTCGAAGGTTGGATCTTTTGTAGATCGCAAACCAAAGGCTATTTGGATTACTACAACGTTAGTTCTCCTCATATTTGCTGGTTTCTCCACCACTTTGAAGAACGATGGCCTTGCCCAGACCGAAGCTTTCACTTCAAGGACTGATTCGGTTATCGGCTTAGAGAAATTGGGCGAGCACTTCCCAAGCGGCGAAGGAACTCCCGTTGAAATTGTGGTCGATGCGGCTGATGTTGAAGAAGTCTCTTCGGCAATCCGCTCGATACCAAATATTGCAAATGTGACTCCGGTTTTCGTTCAAGATCCGACGACGCTTCAACCTACGGGTGAGTTAAAGGTGGTCGATGGAAAGGCGCTGCTTTACGCAATTCTTGATGTACCCGCTGACTCCAAGGAAGCAAAAGAGCTAATTCCACAGATTCGTGAGGCGAGCAAGAGCGTTAATGAGAACGTTCTAGTCGGAGGCCAGACCGCAATTGGTTACGACATCGACCAATCATCGAAGCGCGATAACCGAGTAATCATTCCGATTGTTCTCCTTCTGATTGCGCTAATTCTTGGCTTATTGCTTCGAAGTATCTTTGCAGCTGGGCTCCTATTGGGAACTGTTGTGCTCTCGTTCTTCGCAACCCTTGGCGTTTGTGCACTTGTATTCGACAATGTCTTCGGCCACGCTGGCTCAGACCCATCATTCCCACTCTTCGCCTTCGTCTTCCTCGTAGCGCTAGGAATTGATTACAACATCTTCTTGATGACCCGTGTTCGAGAAGAGGCAATGTCCATCGGAACTCGCGCTGGAATCATCAAGGGATTAACTGTTACCGGTGGCGTAATCACCTCCGCAGGAATTGTTCTTGCGGCCACCTTTGGAGTTCTAGGAATTCTGCCGCTGGTATTTCTCGCTCAACTAGGTTTTGCCGTCTCATTCGGAGTTCTACTCGATGCCATTGTTGTCCGCTCACTTCTCGTTCCGGCGCTGGTAAAAGTTATCGGCCCAAAGATTTGGTGGCCGTCGAAGCTGCAACACGAAGGGAAATAGAGTTCTGCGATGCGAGTCGGGCTAATTGGCTACGGACTTGCAGGGCGTACGTTTCATGCGCCGCTGTTACAAGCATCGGGTTTCTTCCTCGCAGCAATTGCATCGCGTTCCTTAGATAAACGCGGCGCAGCTCACTCTGATTTTCCGTTGGCCACGATTCTGGCCTCAGCAGAAGAGTTGGTAGAAGAAGAGCTCGATTTAGTGGTTGTTGCCTCTACCAATGAGGTTCACAGCGCTCAGGCTAAGTTGGCAATCGATGCCGGAATTCCAGTCGTTGTTGATAAACCGATGGCGCTTGATTATTACGAAACGCTCTCACTATTCGATTACGCAGATGCCCGTGGCGTTCCAATCACCGTGTTCTTCAATCGACTCTTTGATAGCGACACGCTAACCATTAAGGAGTTGATAAATAGCGGTGAACTCGGTGAGATTTTTAGATACGAATCTCGCTTTGAGCGATTCCGCCCAGATTTGAACCCTGCGGCATGGCGAGAGAACACACCTTCTGAATTAGGTGGCGGATTACTCCTGGATCTACAGACTCATTTGGTTTCCATTTCGCTTGATCTCTTCGGACCGGCCACACTTGAATTTTCATCGATTAGAAGAGTCCGCGGTGGAGTAGACGATGATGTGCTTTTGGTTTTAAAACATGACCGTGGGGTTGATTCATATCTTTCGGTAAGCGCAATCGCGGGCTCACCGGGCCCGAGAGTGCGAATGCATGGCCGTAGCGGAACATTCATCGCCAAGGAGTTAGATCCACAGGAAGCACTTCTTCGCGCAGGAGCCAAGCCTCTTAGTACGGGCTGGAGTGATACCGCATCCGCCACCGGCGAATTTCGGATTCATAAAGGAACTGAATCCTTTAATTATCGAGGAGTTCCTGGAAACTATGTCGCTTTCTACAATCAGGTGAAGGAATCACTGAGCACCGGAGCGTCAATGCCCGTCTCTCGTGATTTTGCTTTAGAAGTGGCGCAGATTCTCGATCGAGCGCGGGAGATAGATATTCGCTCTCATGGATAAGTAATGAGCAAAAAAGTAATTGTGGTTGGAGCCGGTTGGGCTGGGTTGAACGCGGCTCGGGTTCTTAATGACGCAGGTTTTCTTGTAAAAGTTCTTGAGAAGAGTGACCGGGTCGGAGGGCGAATCACTAGCGACTATGTTGATGGCTTCATCCTTGATCGCGGTTTCCAGGTAATTAACCCCAAATATGCCGAACTAAAAGAAACAGGAGTTATCGATTCGATTGAAATTAATTCGCTACCCAAGGGGCTCGAAATTAGGAACGGACTAGAGACTTTTAGAATTGGGGATTTTCGAGGGAATATCGGGTTTCTAAGTGGCGCGCTAAATCAAAAGCTGGGAAGTGTAAGAGAGAAGCTGGCGTTCCTAAGGTACCTAAGCAAGAAAAGCGAAGACACTGAATTCAAAGTCGCGATGCAAGATGTTGGAGATTTCTACAAAATGGTTCTCAAGCCATTTCTAGATGGAGTTTTTCTTGCTGATAGTGACGGGGTTTCAAACCAGATGGCTAGGGAGCTTATTCATTGGTTTATCAAAGGTGCGCCGGGACTACCTAGCGGTGGCGTTCGAGAAGTTTCCGAGGCGCTCGCTGCAGGGTTAGATATTGAGTTCAATGTTGATGTTAAGTCCGTATCGAATTTAGAAGTCATCACAAGTGAGGGAAGTGAGTCGGCTGACGCAGTAATTCTTGCTACCGATCCAATCTCAGCGGCTGCGTTTCTTGGAACTCCCGCGCCCAGTATGAACGCTTCCCAAACCTGGTATTTCAAAGCCCCTAAAGGCGAAATCGCCAGCAATCTCCTTCGAGTTGGGGGATTGGGACCACTAGTGAATTCTGTAGCGCTATCTAATATCTGCCCGGATTATGCACCTGTTGATTCCACTTTAGTTGCTGCTACAAATCTAAATAGAGCAGAAGAGAGTGAAGTCCGCTTACATCTAAGTTATTTATGGGAAACGAGCACTTCTGATTGGGAGCTAATTAAGTGTTACTCAATTCCAAATTCGCTCCCATTTCATAGGCCAGGCATTCCTCTCCTTGCTAAGGCGCCGACGGAAAAGGGGGTTTACTTAGCGGGGGATTGGCGCGCAACGCCATCTCAGCAAGGTGCTTTATTAAGCGGTCGCTTAGCTGCGCGAGCGCTTATTTCTCATTTATAAGCGCAGCTAGAGCTGGCGCAAGATGCGGATAGTCGAACTCGAAACCAGAATCGCTCAACTTTTTCGGCAATACTTTCTTGGAGCCGAGAATTTCCGAAGAGAAGCCGCCGAGTGCAACCTTCAGCGCAAAACTAGGAACTGGAATTAGCGCTGGACGACGAAGGGCGCGAGCCAAAGCCGCAGTAAATTCTTGATTAGTAGCAGGATTTGGTGAAACTAGATTGACTGGTCCTTCGATTTCTTTCTCCAGTAAATAGCAAATTGCTTTTATTTGATCGTGAAGCGTGATCCAAGACCACCATTGCTTTCCGTTTCCAAGCTTTCCGCCAACGCCAAATTTAAAGAGCGGCAACATCTTGCCGAGCGCACCGCTCGTTGGCTCGAGAACCAAACCAGTTCGAATTTTTACTAGTCGAACTCCAGAGACCGAATCGGCAGCGGCCTCCCACTCCTTGCAGACCGCGGCTAGGAAATCATCTCCTGGGCGATCATCTTCTGTGACTGATCTATTGCCGGTCTCGCCATACCATCCAATTGCACTTGATGAGATAAATACTTCTGGCTTCAACTTTCCAACTGCCGTGGCGATCGTATTTGTGCCAAGAAGTCTGGAATTCAAAATCTCAGCTTTGTACTTCTTACTCCATCGTTTATCGCCAACATTTGCACCGGCTAAATGAATTACTGCATCGACTCCTTCAAGCGGAGCTAGATCTACTTCACCAGTCTTTGGATTCCACAAAACCTCATCAGGCGATAAGACCGGACGTCGCACTAAGCGCTGCACGGTGTGACCCTCAGCTTTGAGATGTCCCACCAAGGCGGAGCCGATCATTCCGGATGCTCCGGTAATGGCAATTCTCTGTGGTAGCGCCATAGCTAACCCTTAAAGTCCAAGATCAGATTCGAAACGACCCTCTTCTAGTCGCTCCTTAAGCGTCGTTAAGAATCGTGCAGCATCCGCGCCATCAACAACTCGATGATCGTAGGAGAGAGCTAGATAAACCATGGAGCGGATAGCGATGGTTTCACCGCCATCTTCACCTTTTACGACCATTGGCCGCTTTACGACTGAACCGACGCCGAGAATTCCAACTTGTGGCTGATTGATGATTGGCGTATCAAAAAGCGCTCCGCGCGAACCGGTATTTGTGATGGTAAATGTTCCACCACCTAACTCATCCGGAGAGATCTTGTTCTCTCGAGTACGAATGGCAACATCTGCGATCCGCCGCGCGATTCCACCCATGTTGAGATCACCAGCGTCTTTGATAACAGGAACCAATAAACCGCGTTCAGTATCTACTGCAATTCCGAGGTGTTCGGCGCCGTGATAAGTAATCTCATCGCCTTCAACGGAGGAATTAAGAACCGGATGAACCTTGAGGGCCTCACAAACAGCTACTGCGAAGAATGGAAGGAAACTTAACTTCACACCTTCGCGAGCTTCAAAGGTTGCCTTTGATTTATCCCGCAACCGAGCGATCTTGGTTATATCTACTTCAACAACAGTCGTTAGCTGGGCGCTGACTTGTAGAGACTCCAACATTCTCGCTGCAATAACTTTACGTAGACGGGTCATCGTTACTTTAGTTCCACGAAGTGGCGAAGCAGCAACTGGAAGGGCGCTTCTAGTTGGGGCGCTTGTTTGGGAAGCAACCGGCGTCGATGATGGTGCAGATACACGAGGCACGGCGGCTAGAACATCTTCTTTTCGAATACGACCGCCAACTCCAGTTCCTTTTACTCGCGATAGATCAACGCCGTTCTCCGCAGCGAGTTTTCGGACAATTGGAGTTACATAAGAATCATCAAGGGCTGAAGGTTTTGGCACCAAAGGTGGTGGAGTTTGAGGTGGAGCAGGTACAGGTTTCGGCGCGACTGGAGCGGCCTGGACTGGAGCTACTGGCGCTGGTGCGACTGGCGCTGGTGCGACTGGAGCCACTGGCGCTGGAGTTGAGAGTGGCGCGGCTGAAGCTGACCCGATTGTTGCAAGGCGCGCTCCTACCGGCACGGTTGAATCAACAGCAACATCTATTGAGAGCAGAGTTCCAGAAGTAGGTGCGGGAATTTCGGTATCCACTTTGTCGGTAGAAACTTCAAGGAGCGGTTCGTCAACATTGACTTGATCGCCTACAGCTTTCAACCATCGAGTGACCGTGCCTTCAGATACAGATTCACCAAGCGCTGGCATTACAACCAATGTTGCACCGGTAGAGGAATTGGTGCTCGGAGCCGAAGGTGTTACGGGAGCAGGAGTTGTAGCGGGGGCCACAGGTGCGGCTGAGACTGGTGCAGCAACTACCGGTGCAACCGCCGGAGCAGCGCCGTCTGCGATTACCGCTAACTCTGCGCCCACCAGTGCAACTTGATCAACTGCAACGACAATCTTCTGTAGAACACCAGCAGCAGGTGATGGGATTTCGGTATCGACTTTATCTGTGGAGACTTCTAATAGCGGTTCATCGAGAGCGACCTGCTCTCCCTCTTTCTTAAGCCAACGAGTGACTGTTCCTTCCGTGACGCTCTCGCCTAAGGCTGGCATCTTCACCGAAAAAGTCATCGTTTCCTCTCTCTTCCTAATCTCTTCCTAGTGCGTTACCAATAACAATGGCGCGATTATCCATGTGCATGGAGTGGTTTTCCAGCCAGCGCCAGGTGAGCCTCTCCCATCGCCTCAGAGAGGGTTGGGTGAGCGTGAATTAGCGGTGCGACATCAAAGGCATCGGCCTGCCAATTGAAGATTAGTTGTGCCTCAGCGAGAAGTTCTCCAACTCGTGAACCAACCATGTGAATGCCAAGCACCGGCCCATTCTTTGCTGAGACCAATTTAATCGATCCCGCAGTCTTGAGAATTTGCGCCTTTCCATTACCAGCCAGGTCATAATTTAATTCGACCACATCAAATCCCTTTGCCTTTGCGGCAGCAGTAGTAAGTCCAACAGATGCAACTTCAGGCTCAGAATATGTAACTCGAGGAACTCCATCGTAATTAATTGCACGCGGGTTCAATCCGGCAATTTCTTCAGCAACAAGTATTCCTTCGGCAAACCCAACGTGAGCGAGTTGTAGCGTTGGAATCAAATCGCCGACCGCCCAGATTCCCGGGACGTTAGTTCGACATTTCTCATCAACGATGATGTAACCGCGGTCCATCTTGATGCCCTGTTCCTCGTACCCAAGATTTGCAGAGACTGGCCCACGACCTACGGCGACCAATAGGACTTCAGCGTTAAATGTCTTTCCATCCTCTAACGTCACGGTGACGCCGGAGTTAGTTTTTGCCACGTTCTTGAATTTTGTTCCAAGTTCAAAGTTGATACCGCGTTTGCGGAAGGCTCGCTCAAGTTGCTTACTAGATGACTCATCTTCAAGTGCGATCAAATGAGGAAGCGCCTCAATGATTGTTACTTCTGAACCAAAGGATTTCCAAACCGATGCAAACTCACACCCAATCACTCCACCACCAAGAACAATTACAGACTTGGGCACATAATTAAGGTGCATTGCATGATCGCTCGTCATTACCCGAGTTCCATCAAGTTCTAGTCCCGGAAGTGACTTTGCGTAAGAACCCGTCGCGAGTACAACATTTTTTCCGGTGTAACGCTGACCGTTTACCTCGACCGTGTTCTTAGAGACTAATTTTCCTGCGCCCTCCACATAAGTTACGTTTCTAGACTTAACTAGGCCTTGTAGCCCTTTGTGGAGCTTGGAGATGACTCCATCTTTATAGGAATTAACTCCAGCCATATCTATTGAGTGGAAGTCGGCCTTAACTCCAAATTCAGAAGCATGGCGAGTGTTATCGGCAATCTCGCCGGCGTGTAATAGCGCCTTGGTTGGTATGCAACCGCGGTGTAGGCAGGTGCCACCTAGCTTGTCTTTCTCGATAAGAACGACTTTAAGTCCGAGCTGTGAAGCGCGAAGTGCGCAGGCATATCCACCGCTGCCACCACCGAGAATTACAAGATCGAAATCTGCCACGCTAACCTCACAACTCCACTAGTACTTGTAACGAATTCATCTAGGCCTATCTTGCCAGTTTCACCGGCCAGCTAGGTCCTCGGCAAATGCGAGAAGAGTGCGAAGTGCGACACCTGTTCCGCCTACAGTGGTGTAACCGTGAGGCTTTGATTCGTTATACGCAGGGCCAGCGATATCGAGGTGGAGCCAGGGTAAATCTGGGGCAACAAAGTCTTTTAAGAATAGTCCGGCCACCAACATGCCACCCATCCGCTCACCGATGTTTGCGATATCTGCAACCGGGGAATCAAGTGAAGCGCGCAATTCTTCGGGTAGCGGCATCGGCCAGAACTGTTCGCCAGTCCGATGAACAGTTTCTAGGAATTGATCACGGAATTTTTCATTATTTGTCATTACCGCGCTAGTACGAGTTCCGAGCGCGACGACTTGTGCGCCGGTTAAAGTCGCAACATCAATAATTCCATCGAGCTTGCCACCTTTATTTCCAACCTCAGCCGCCTTAACTAGCGCATCGGCAAGAATTAGACGTCCCTCAGCATCGGGATTAAGCACTTCAACTGTTTTTCCGCCATAAATCGTGATGATGTCACTTGGCCTAGTTGCCGTATCGCTGACCATGTTTTCGGCCAACGGCGCCCAGGCATCAATCTCTATCGGAACCTTTAACTCTGCAATGGCCAGGATTGCCGCAGATACGGCAGCAGCGCCACTCATATCGGATTTCATGGCTTCCATACCTTGCGCAGGTTTTAGCGCAAGACCGCCAGTATCGAAAGTGATTCCCTTGCCAACATAGGCGAGGCGTTTCTTAGCTCCTCTTGGACGATATGAAATGTGAAGCAAGCGCGGAGGATTTGCTGAACCTTGACCTACTCCAATGATTCCGCCATAACCCAACTTTTTAAGTTGTTGGTCATTTAGAACTTCCACTTTTAAAGAGAGTTTTTTCGCCAAAGCCTGGAACTTTGTAGAGAAAGAAATTGGATTTAGATGGCTTGGGGGAGTGTTTACCAAGTCTCTTACGAGATGGCTGTATTTAGAAATCACTTCCGCGCGCTTTAACGCATCTTGTAACTTCTTATCTTTCGCAAAATTTGTATGTACCTCAATCTTGGTTAGCGGAGATTTACGATCTGGTTTGGTTGCGCCCCGGAATTCATCGAAAGCATACGAGCCAAGCAGGGCGCCTTCAGCAATCGCAGCAGCCTCCTCGCGGGTTTTATGTGGCAGTGCAAAGGTCGCGCTCTTTTGACCTAGAAGTGATCGAGCTGCGGCGCCTGCAGCGCGTCGCAGAACTTCATGGGTTAATTCGCCGCCACCGAGACCGGTTAGAAGAATCAACTTTGTACTCTCACCCGGTAGCTTGATCACTTCATCGCTTGCTCCGGTTGCACCCAGATCTTCCAACGCTTCTAGAATTGATGAAGTATTAAATCTAATGCCGCTAGTAAGAATTGAGAGCTTCTTCTTCTCGTCTCTCTTGAGCCCTAGAACCAATACATCAGAACTTAGTTGGGCATCTGTCGCGCGAATTGTTGGGGTCATTGCGCTAGGTTATTGGAGTGATGATGTCTGCGCCATTAAAGCGCTCGCCTATACATGACTTCCACAAGAACGCTTGCGCAAAACTCGCTGACTTTGGCGGCTGGGAGATGCCGATTGAATATCCCCAAGACCAAGGTGGCGGAGTTCTTAACGAACACGCTGCGGTCCGCGAAAGGGTAGGCCTTTTTGATGTCTCCCATCTTGGGAAAGCCGAAGTAAAGGGTTCCGGAGCATTGCATTTCCTAAACAGCTGCATCACAAATGATCTGGAGAAGATTTCCGATGGTCAGGCCCAATACAACTTACTCTGTGATGAATTAACCGGTGGCGTGATTGATGACCTAATTATCTATCGACGCAGCAGCGAAGACTTCTTCCTAGTTCCTAATGCTGCCAATACAGCTGAAGTGGTCTCACGGTTAAATAGAGCGGCTTCACATGGCATTGTGGTTAATAATCTTCATGAAGAGTACGGAGTATTTGCTCTTCAAGGACCGCTTGCAAAAGATGTATTGAAAGCGTTAAAAATTGATGTCGATTTAAATTACATGTCCTTTACCGAGGCCGAGATTGCCGGGAAAAAATCAATAATTTGTCGGACCGGCTACACAGGTGAACTAGGATTTGAAATTCTCCCTCGTTGGGCGGATGCAAGATTGGTTTGGGATGAATTGGTTGGCGCGGTGCGAAATGTTGGTGGATTAGTTGCCGGATTGGGCGCGCGAGACACTCTTAGAACAGAGATGGGCTACCCGCTACACGGCCATGAACTCTCACTTGCAATTTCGCCGGTGCAAGCTAGCGCGAGTTGGGCAGTAGCTTGGCGGAAAGAGAAATTCTGGGGGAAAGATATTCTCACCAAAGAGCGCGAAGAAGGAACCTCAAAAACTTTGCGTGGCTTGATTCTCTTAGATCGTGGGATTCCAAGAGCGGGTATGGAAATTTTCAAAGGTGAAGTTAAAGTGGGAGTCACTACCAGTGGAACTTTCTCACCATCCTTAAAGCAAGGTATAGCACTAGCGCTCATCTCGAAAGGGATTCAACCCGACGAGGAAGTGAGCGTTGATATTCGAGGCAAAAAGGTCAGGGCTAAAGTTGTTAAGCCACCTTTTGTTCCCGCCCGAGTTCGTTAACCGCCCGCCAGTTCGCAACCGAATCTATTCGGGATTTCGCTCTTCCTAGCGCTCCTAAAACTGATTTAGCAGAAATGAAGATTAGCGACGCAGTCACTATTGCTCGCGGAAGATCCCAAGATAGAGCTGTTGCAAAGTGAAAGGTTAAGAACCTACCGAGATTTTCTGTGATCGACGCTCCCGGAAGATATGAGAGTTGGGTGTCGCTACCTAAGAGCCAGGGCCAGAGTTGAAGATCCATAAGTGTTCCGAAAAGCAGCGCGGAAAAAATCCCATATGCCATAAGAAGCACTCGCTCCAATCGGAAGGAGAGTCTCTTAGGAATTACTACTACCCCAGCAGCAATCCATCCCGCAGCAAGCGCCTGAAACGGTAGCCAAGGACCAATTCCGCCAGTAATCAATGAGCTAACCAGAATTGCCATCAGCGCAATTACAAAACCTATCTGTGGACCGAGAGCGCGCGCTGCGAGAATTATCAGAAACCACATTGGCTCAATTCCGACTGCGCCGGCACCTAAGAGCCTAAGTGCCGAGATTAGGGCGACTAGAACAGCGACTATCGCAACAATCTTGCTATCCAATAATTTTGCGTTTATCTGAAAGGCAATCATGGCCACGCATAGAATGCCAAAGAGCGCTGCCAGCCAAGTAGCCTGATTTAGCGAAGCTAGTCCAAGTGATTCAGTGTCTAGAAGTAACGGCCAGGTAAAAAGGAAGAGCCCGAAGAAATTAATTAGAACGAATAAGCTAGATGAGGCTAGTTTCATTTGCCCTCAATTCTCCTCAATGTCCCTCAATGGCCCTGCGAACATCAGAAACTGTTAGCACGCCTTTCTCCGGAAGCGCTTTAGCAACTTGTGGCGCAAATGCCGGTGAAGCGGTAAGTGAAGTTGCAGTTGAATCATCCGAGATTAATTCTCCGTCAGCTATGAAAAGTACTCGCTCGGCAAGCTCTGCAACTAACTCCACATCATGGGTAGCAAGCAAGATTGCTCTATCTTGCGATGCAATCTGCTTTAACATCCCAACAAGCTTCCGCTTTGCCTCGTAGTCAAAGCCCCGAGTTGGCTCATCAAGAACTATGGCGCGGGGATTTGCAGAGAGAAGAACGCTAAGAGCTAGGGCGAGTTTTTGACCCTCAGAGAGTTCACGGGGGTGAATCGATTGGGGAATCGCCCCAACTAAACCTGTGAGGATTTCATAAGTTCTTCCCGGAGTTACTCGATTATCAATATCGGCCTGCTTGCACTCATCGCCCACAGTGGTTTCAATTAACAGATCACCGGGCTCTTGAGGTACATAACCAATCGCCCCAATCAATTCTGTTGAATCAAAGGTGCGCGGATCTTTACCCAGAACTTTCACTTCACCGGATACAACGGGCGCTAGCCCCACTAGGGATTTAAGTAGCGTTGATTTCCCGGCGCCATTTCGACCCATGAGAGCAACAATCTCACCCGATTTAATCTCCAAGGAGATGTCACGAAGGGCGTAATTTGAATTCGCATCTTTGTAAGAACAATTTAGGCCAAGAATCTCAATCAAGGTTTCGCCACTAGGGGAGTGTTCACTTCTCTTGAGGTTTGGTATATCAATGGCGGAACGACGGAACTCGCGAATTGTTAAAGGTAACTCTTCAAATCCCGTAACCCGAGCTAACTCAACTAAAGGTGGTGCAATCGGGGAGGAGAGCAGAATCTCTCTCGTCTCGCCGAGTTGAACGTCGCCACTTCCCTTTATGAGAAGGATTCGATCAACAAATTGAATTACTCGCTCCAATCGGTGCTCAGCGATAATGACTGTTAGCCCTAAGTCGTTCACTAATCGATGCAGGATTGATAAGACCTCCTCGGCCGCAATCGGATCGAGAGCGCTAGTTGGCTCATCCAATAAGAGGACTCTTGGTTGAGTCACGAGAGCGGCTGCGATTGCAACGCGTTGCTGTTCGCCGCCGCTAAGCGTCGCGATATTCCGTGTTCGAAGTGGCGCAAGTGCGAGTAGGTCGAGAACCTCCTCTATCCGCTTTCGCATAACCTCAACCGGGATACCGAGCGTCTCCATAGTGAAGGCGATTTCATCTTCAACAATTTCGCAGACAAAGCCATTTGCCGGATTTTGAGGAACAACGCCCACAAGATCAGCGAGCTCACCTGGACGGAGCAGTCTTGTGGACCTTCCTGCAACTTCTATTTCACCACTAAGGATTCCGCCAGTGTGATGAGGGACCAGCCCATTCATAAGGCGCAAAATGCTGCTCTTTCCAATACCGGTCTGGCCGATGACTAGAACAAATTCACCCTCATCTAATTTGAAACTTAGATTCTCAATAATGGTCTGTTCAGAGTTCGGATAAATAAGTGAGACGTTTTTAAATTCAATCATCGTAAGACCGCCGGTGCTAGCGCCGAGAGGAAGAGCACAATCGCTACTAGAAGAACGCTTATAGAAAGACTTGGCAGAAGGGTTGCCACATAAATCGCAGGCAAGAGCGCGATTGTCTCGACACCTCGCCAGCTTTCTGCTTTATAGCGAGTTGTTATTCGTTTAATTCCATATCCACGTGCCTCGAGTGACGAAGCAAGGTCTAGAGATCGAGAGAGTGTCTCTTCCAAAACCGGAGTGCCTATCCGCCGCCAACTTCTAAAGCCACTTGCTGGTTGACCTCTTAGGAATTGCGCTTGCTTGATTCTCGAAACGCTATCGGCGAATTGGGGAGTTAACTTTGTTGCCAACGCAGCCGCAACGCCCACACCGTAAAGACGTTGGGGAATAACTTTCAATATCTTCGTCGGCGTTGATAACGAATTGGCTGCGCCGAATAGAAGTATTAGGGCTGCGAAAATAAGCGCTTCATTTAGGGCTCCACTTATACGCTGGGAAGTAACTTCTCCGCCCAACCTGATTCCAACTAAGAATTCGGGAAGTTCTAATTGAGGAAGAGAGAAGAGGGTCTTTCCTGGCATTGGAACGCCAATCAAGATTGCGACGGAGATTCTGATGAAAACTGCGATGATGGCAAGGCGAACGGCGAGTCGGAAAGCGTTTAGGCGAAGCGTACTTTCCGGCGCGATTCGAACCATCGCCAGAACTGCAAGGACTGCAGCAATAGAGAAGAGAGAGTTGTCCAGCCTGATTACGGATGTGGCAATTAATGTTGCCCAAATCCAGAAAAAGGCTGGATGAGTCTGCACTTGGTTAGCTCTTCTTGCGACGGCGTACTGCAACTAGGCCGACGAGCAGTGCAATTACAGCAAGGGCCAATAGCGCCGGTGAATTCGTAGCGCTTGATTGAGGCCCCTCTTGAGTTACTGGAGCCGCATCTGTGACTGGAGCGGCTAAGAGAGCCATATCAATTTCAGCGCCACACTCTTGCGCTGGATAACCGGCGATGCCACAGATGAGTCCGGAGTCGGCAACCCGAATATCCAAGACTGCTTCAAGCACATCAAGTCCTACGGAGCCTTCCGGAACTATTACACAATCAGAGAAGAATTCGCGTGGGGTCTCACCGACTGGCGCAATCTCGCCAGCGCCGAAATCAACTACAAGTCCAACTCTAACTTTGCCAGAAACTTCGGAAGTCTCACCGCACAGCTCTGCAAAATTCGGATCCATCATTGGAGAAATTGCTGGAATATCTGCGCCGCTTGCTGTGAAGGTCCAACCCTCGACATCGCCATCTTTGACCTCGACCGATGGTCCAGTCATTGCCGCGGTCCAGGAACTTGCGCCGGATGTTGCTTGGAAATAGCCCCAATATCTATAACCAGTTTCAGCAGATGCATTTGGGGCAGAGAGAGTTAAAAAAATCAGAATAAAAAAGAACTTCTTAAACATGTGAACCTTTCAAAATGAAAGAGCGCTCACGATGGCGAAAAAAAATCTCCGCCCCGCAAACCTCGACGGGTGGTCAATTAAGAATCGATGTATTGGTAATCCGACTTACGTCTCGAGACGTTCACGGTTGCGGGTCAGCGTCGGATTTGCACCGACTTCCCCAAGCACATCGACTATTTAGTTGTAGGCGAAATAAACCACCATTCGACCGGGCAAGCAAGCAGGCGCTACGCTTCCAATCATGGAATATAGAAGACTCGGCAGTTCTGGCATGTATATAAGCGAAATTACCTACGGAAACTGGATTACCCACGGCTCCCAGGTCGAACAGGACTCAGCAATTAAGTGCGTGCGGGCGGCTCTAGATAATGGAATAACAACATTCGATACCGCTGATGTTTATGCGGGCACTAGAGCAGAAACGGTATTGGGTAAGGCTCTTAAGGGAGTAAAACGAGAGTCCTACGAACTTTTGACTAAGGTTTATTGGCCGACTGGGAGTGGGAAAAATGATCGAGGCTTATCAAGAAAGCACATCATTGAATCGGTTAATGCCTCGCTTAAGCGACTACAAACCGATCACATTGATCTCTACCAGATGCACCGATTTGATTTCGAGACGCCACTTGAAGAGAGCTTAAGCGCCTTTGATGACCTAATCCGACAAGGCAAAGTTTTCTACATCGGATTTTCGGAGTGGACCTCAGACCAAATCCAGGCCGCGCTAAAGATTCAAGATGCGCGTGGCTACACAAGGTTTGTTTCTAGCCAACCCCAGTATTCAATGCTCTGGCGAGTTATCGAGAGCAAAGTAGTTCCAACTTGCGAAGCGAATGGGATAGGCCAAATCGTGTGGTCACCGATTGCGCAAGGCGCGTTGACCGGTAAGTACCTACCGGGCAAGAAGCCCCCAGCCGGTTCTCGAGCCACCGATAAAAAAGGTGGCGCAAACATGATCTCGCGTTGGATGCGCGATGAAGTCTTAAGTGCGGTTCAAAACCTAAAGCCGATCGCAGAAGCCAACGGACTATCCCTAGCTCAACTCGCAGTTGCTTGGGTTCTTCAAAATCCAAATGTTTCAAGTGCAATCATCGGCGCAACAAAACCTGCCCAGATTAAGGAGAACGTTAAGGCAGCGGGAGTAAAGCTTGATGGCGAAACGATGAAGGCTATTGATCGCGCTCTTGGTTCACTTCCAGAGAGCGACCCAAGTAAGACGGTATCTCCAAATCCGCGCGCTTAGTACTCAATCAAGATCCTGCTAGATCGTGCTAGATCCTGGCGCCGCGTTTTACCTTTGGTGATGGCGCTCGCAACTTTCTAATTTGGGTAGAGCGGAGCCACCCATACATACCTAGCCCCTTAGCGCTCTCTCCCGGATAGCGGTTGGCCACTTCGCGCTTGATCTTTCGACTTAAGAAAATTCCATCGAGAATTGAGAATGCAAGAACTGAGTACATCAAAACGATAGCGGCGAGTTGGACCTGAAGTACGGGAACTACGGTCATGAAAAGTACAAGCACAATTACCGGTAGGAAATATTCACCAATTGACCTACGAGCATCTACGTAATCTCTTACAAACTTTCGGATGGGTCCGCGATCGCGAAGCGGAAGGGCGTTTTCATCACCACGCATATAGGCCTCGCGTTGCGCAGCGCGCGATATCCGCGCCTGTTGCTTCTGTAACTTCTTGGCCTCTTTGGTGGCAGCAGGTGCGAGTCTTCGAAAGACCCGTTGCTCTTCGACTTCCTTACGCTTAGGGGTTGGGCGACCTTTTTTATCGGACATGAGCCTTAAGGTAGAGCGAGCATCCGCTCCAGCGCAACTTTTGCATCTCGTGCGATTCCCTCAGCGACCTTGATTTGATTTACCACTTTTCCAGCAGCAAGTGATTCCATCGCCCAGACAAGGTGTGGCAGGTCGATTCGATTCATTGTTGAGCAATAACAGATCGTTTTATCTAGAAACAGGATCTTTTTATCGGGATTTGATGCGGCTAGCCGTTTAACAAGATTTAACTCAGTTCCAACCGCCCAGATTGATCCAGTGGGGGAGTCGGCGACAGTTTTGATAATCATCTCAGTGCTACCAACAACATCTGCGCTCTTCACTACATCGTGCTGGCATTCTGGATGGACCAAAACCTTGACGCCAGGGACCTTTGCCCTTACTTCCTCCACGTTCGCGAGTGAAAAACGGCCATGCACTGAGCAATGTCCGCGCCAGAGAATTACTTTGGCCGCCTTGATTTCTGATTCGGTCAATCCGCCTTGAGGTTTCCAAGGATTCCAAAGAACACAATCTTCAAGTTTGAGCCCCAACTTCAATACTGCAGTGTTTCGCCCTAGGTGTTGGTCAGGGAGGAAGAGAACTTTCTCGCCCTGTTCAAAAGCCCAACGCATCGCCCTTTCTGCATTTGATGAAGTGCAGATTGCACCACCATTTGCGCCAGTAAAGGCTTTAATTGCAGCAGATGAATTCATATAGGTAATCGGGATAGTGCCCTTAGTTTCACCAAGCTTCTCAAGTGAACTCCAAGCATCATCAACTTGATTAGCCGCGGCCATATCTGCCATAGAACAGCCAGCCGCTAAATCAGGAAGAATTACTTTCTGGGCGGAAGAAGTAAGAATGTCAGCGCTCTCGGCCATGAAGTGAACTCCACAGAAGATAATGAATTCGGCTTCGCGTCGATCGGCTGCAGCTTGCGCCAATTTGAATGAATCGCCTGTTATATCTGCGAATTGGATGACTTCATCACGTTGGTAGTGATGGCCCAAGACCATTGCTCTTTTGCCCAAGGCTTCACGGGCTTTTTCAGCGCGTTCGACTAAATCAGGCGCGCTCGCCGGCGGCAGGTCTCCAGTACAGGAGACGCCGCGCTCACTTGTTAGATCAGAGCCTTTGCCGAGAAGTAGTAGTTCCCCGAAGCCCGTGCTGCTCATTGCGACATTATCTCGCTAATGAAGGTAAAGTTCTCCTCAGTTAGTCACAATCAAGATGGAGAGATAAATGAGCACAGAAACTGCGGGCGCTAAGACTGATGTTGGGATTGCCCTAACGCCGGTTGCTGCCGAGAAAGTCGCTTCACTTTTGGCTCAAGAAGGTCGCGATGACTTACGCCTTCGTGTCGCAGTCCAGCCGGGAGGTTGTTCTGGGCTTCGCTACCAGCTCTATTTTGATGATCGCTCACTCGATGGCGATACCATCGTTGAGTTTGGAGCTGTAAGAGTTGTTACTGACAAGATGAGTACTCCATATCTGATGGGCGCAACAATCGATTTCGTGGACACGATCCAGAAGCAGGGTTTCACAATTGATAACCCGAACGCTCAAGGATCCTGTGCTTGCGGCGATTCGTTTAACTAATTCGTTCTAAAGCGCTCGATTTCTTCTTTAAGTGCGTTAACAAGTTCATTTAGATCGGCCACTGAATGGCTAGCTCTAAGAGTTATCCGAAGATGACCGGAGTCGCCAAAGCCCATAGCTTCTAATACATGGCTAGGAGATAAGGCGCCTGCTCCACAGGCGGAACCAGCATCAACCAGGATTTCGCGCTTCTCCAAGGCGCGGAGAATCTCTTCTGCCACAACGCCTTTCGCGACGATTGCCAGGTTACGGGGATTTGTGCCCATTGAATCGCCAACAATCTCAACATCATTGATCTCATTTTTTATCTTGGCGCGCAGGGTGTCATTCAATTCCCGCAAATGCGCCAAGCTCCTCACTTCATTTTTGCGCTGCTCTTCGAGAGCGATGGCAGTGAGTAGAAGTAGCGGCTTTGAGTAGGCTCCAAATAAGCGACGCTTATCAATCGCCGGAATTGGGGAGCGCCAATTTGATTCAGGATTGATTGCGAGAATTGCCAAACCCTCCGGCCCACCAAAGAACCTTGGGTCCCAAAGCGCCACCCCATATTCGTTAGGTCGTTGACTTGGGCTAATTGCTGCGGTCATGTCGGCAACTAACATGGAATTTTTGGGAAGTGAAACGCCTATCTCTTTCTGCATTACTCCCGTCTCGCGATTTGCAGCTTGCCAAAAAACTACAACTGGTTGCTTGGATGAGATGCAATCTTGAAGCGCCGATTCGTAGGGCAAAGTCCCTGTCTTGTCGGTGGTAAGCGTGATAGTGCGATTTCCAGCCTGGGCGTATTCGCGACCGAAAGCGTGAACCACTTGTCTATCGGTTACGCCATGGATAAAGGTCCCCGAGAATTGTTTGAGTGCGCCGGAAATAGCGGCCCAGTAAGCAAATCCCAGCTCGCCAACAAATTCAAGATTCTCTGCAGGCACTTTGAGATTGGCTGCGATGCTCTCGCGAGCCTCATGAAGGAGTTGGCGAAGTTGAGCCGATCCATGGTGGAGCTTCTGTGGTTCAAGGGAGCCGCTCTCAAAAGCCCTTGTTAGTGAGTTCTTTGCACTCTCGGATAGGCCATCTGTGCTTTGAAAATCTAAAGGTGACTCACCGCGACCGGATGAAGTGCTGGCGCCATGTGCTGTGATGGGGGACACCCTTGGAACGCTACCGCCATCTCGGCTCGTGCGCGAGCGCCGACTATCCTTGACC
>VERH01000019.1 GCA_018882735.1 Candidatus Nanopelagicaceae bacterium | reverse complement strand
TCAACTTTTATAGCTGAGGCGTGCAAGCCAGCTTTATGAGCAAAAGCAGAAATACCCACATATGGCTGGCGAGCGCTCGGTGCGACATTTGTTACTTCAGCAACTGCGTGTGAGATTCGGAAAGCCTCTTCTAGTTTGCCTTCTGGAAGAACTTGTTGCTTCCTCTTTAACTGGAGGTTTGCAATGATTGAAACTAAATCAGCGTTACCTGTGCGCTCGCCATATCCATTTATCGTTCCTTGAACATGGGTAGCGCCAGCCGCAACAGCAGCAAGTGAGTTTGCGATTGCACAGCCCGTGTCGTTATGACAATGAATTCCAAGACGTGCTGAGCTCCGCTCAAGTACATCGTGAACAACTTGGGAGAGTTCATCTGGCAACATCCCGCCATTTGTATCGCAGAGCGCGATTACATCGGCCCCCGCTTCCGCCGCAACTCGAACAACTTCTAGAGCGTAATTGGGATTGGAGCGATAGCCATCAAAGAAGTGCTCAGCATCAAGGAACACTCGCTGGCCGCCATCGCGTAGAAACTTAATCGAATCTCTAATCATCGCTAAGTTTTCATCAAGAGTGGTACGAAGGGCTAACTCGACATGGCGGTCATGCGACTTTGCAACCAATGTGACTGCTGGTGCTCCAGAATCCGCAAGGGCTTTAAGAAGTGCATCATCTTCAGGCTTTACATTAGGACGGCGGGTAGCTCCGAAAGCTACAAAGGTTGCATTCTTTAACTTTAATTCGCTCTTAGCTAACTTGAAGAACTCAGTATCTTTCGGGTTTGCTCCAGGCCAGCCACCCTCGATAAAGCCAACTCCCAAATCATCTAAATGGCGAGCGATAGTTAACTTGTCATGAACGGAGAGATTAAGGCCTTCTTGTTGAGCGCCATCTCGCAACGTCGTGTCATAGACATGAAATGCATCTGATAAAGCCACTAGCAAACCTTCCGCATCCAGCCATGCTTATCTTCAATAGTTCCATGTTGAATTCCGAGAAGATGATTGCGAATCTCCATGGTTATCTCACCAGGAGTTCCATCTCCTGTTACCCAAGTTCCCACCGCGCTCTTTGCAGTTCCGACTGGGGCGATTACCGCAGCCGTTCCACAGGCAAAGATTTCAGAGATTTCACCGCTTGCAACCCCATCGCGCCACTCATCAGTGTTGATCATTCCCTCTTCAGTCTTGTATCCAAGATCTCGCGCGACAGTTAGAACTGAATCGCGAGTAATTCCAGGAAGGAGCGTTCCAGTCAATTTTGGAGTAAAGATGGTTGCATCTTTGCCTTTACCCTTTACAAAGTAGAGGTTCATTCCGCCCATCTCTTCAATCCAACGACGCTCAATTGCATCGAGCCAGACAACTTGATCGCAACCTTCTTTGGCAGCCTGTTGCTGGGCAAGAAGTGATGCCGCGTAATTACCTCCGCACTTTGCCTCGCCCGTACCGCCAAGAGCTGCGCGCACATACTCAGTCGAAATCCAAACCGTGACAGCTTTTGCAGCGTTGAAATATGCAGCAGCTGGCGTAGCGATTACTGAGAAGAGCGCCTTATTACTTGGGCGAACTCCTAGACCAACTTCGGTGGCGATCATGAATGGTCGAAGATAAAGAGATTCACCAATCTTCTTCGGCACCCAAGCCGCATCAACTTCAACTAACTTGGCAACGCAAGATACAAAGTCATTAACAGGTAGTTCAGGAAGAGCGATTCGGGCGGCGCTCTTTATAAAACGAATTCCATTTGCATCAGGACGGAAGAGAGCAATCGAGCCATCAGGTTGTGAATACGCCTTCATTCCTTCAAATATTTCCTGGCCATAGTGAAAAACCATCGATGCCGGATCCATTGAGAGCGGCCCATAAGCACGCACTTCGGCATCTCCCCAACCGCTGGCTTGGTTCCATTCTGCCAAGACCATATGGTCTGTGAAATAGCGACCAAAGCCTGGTTCAGCAACATACTTCTCGCGAAGTTGTGATGCGACCGGATTCGTTGAGGGAGTTACATTTATCTTCACTTGAGTGCTCCTACTAAAGCAGCTCCAATTTCAATTGTGCTCCGCTTGGTATCGCCACGATTGGCAAGATCGCTCTCTACTGCGCGCTCAACTTCAAGCGCGGCATCATCATGGCCAAGGTGACGGAGCATCATCGCAACAGACATGACGGTTGCGGTGGGGTCTGCGATTCCTTTTCCAGCGATATCTGGGGCTGAACCATGAACCGGTTCAAACATGGATGGGAACTTGCGCTCCGGATTTATATTTCCAGATGCGGCTAATCCAATCCCGCCACATATCGCAGCCGCAATGTCAGTGAGAATATCTCCGAAGAGATTATCGGTAACAACCACATCAAATCGTTCGGGATTAGTTACAAAGAACATAGAGGCTGCATCGACATGAAGATAATCAGTCGTAACTTCTGGGAACTCTTTAGCAACCTCATTGAAAGTTCGCGTCCAAAGACTTCCCGCTCTTACAAGGACATTGTTCTTGTGCACAAGAGTTAATTTCTTCCGTGGTCGCTTCATAGCGCGAGCAAATGCATCTCTTATTACTCGCTCTGCGCCACGGCGAGTATTAAGGCTCTCCTCGGTTGCAATCTCAGCGGGCGTTCCCTCGGCCAAAACTCCGCCAGCGCCAACGTACGGACCTTCAGTTCCCTCGCGCACTACTACGAAGTCAATAGGAGATTCAGTTCGTAATGGACCACGAACGCTTGGATATAGCCGCGCGGGACGGAGATTTATGTAGTGATCAAAAGCAAAGCGGAGCTTCAATAACA
Source organism: Candidatus Nanopelagicaceae bacterium (assembly GCA_018882735.1). Taxonomy (GTDB): domain Bacteria; phylum Actinomycetota; class Actinomycetes; order Nanopelagicales; family Nanopelagicaceae; genus MAG-120802. Next base: position 19,957 of record VERH01000019.1, on the reverse strand, counting down.
ATCCACGCTCCAGCACGCCGCTAGGAACGGTGGGATCACCAACTGCGCCGAGAAGAATCACATCAAAGTTCTTTAACTCTTCCAAAACTGAATCTGGAAGCGTCTCGCCAGTGCGATGCCAAAACTTTGCACCGAGTTCAAACTCTTTGCGTGTGAACTCAAACCCATGCTTTTTGGAAACAGCATCGAGTACTCGAAGCCCTTCAGCTATGACTTCAGGTCCGATTCCATCGCCGGCAATCACCGCAAGCTTGTATTTGCTCATACTTTCAACGAGACCGTTCTCGCTAAGTTAGCGCCAGTTGCCTTTGCAACGCCAGCAACAATTTCATCTGGGATAGCAGAGTCAACTGTGATTGCCATAAGCGCTTCCCCACCTGCGGAACTTCGAGCGACTTGCATGCTCGCAATATTTATTCCAGACTTTCCTAAGGTTTCACCCACAACGCCAACAACACCAGGGCGATCGGTGTAACGGAGGAATAGCAAGTGATCCGTTGGTGGAAGATCTAGATCGAACTTATCGATTGCGATTATCTTCTCGATCTTCTTAATTCCAACTAAGGTTCCATCAACAGTTACATGAGTGCCATCACTGAAGGCAGCTTTGAGCGAGATCATGTTCCGGTATTCCGGACTTACTGGATCAGTAGTTACGGTAGAAGTAAAGCCACGCTCTTGCGCAAGGCCAGGTGCATTTACATAAGTAACATCTTCAGCACCGGTAGTGACTAAGGCGCCTTTGAGTGCGGAGGTTGCAAGAACCGAACAATCATGTTCGCTGACTTCGCCCTTCACAATAACTTCAACTGAGACTGGTAGCTCATCTGCGAGTGCAGTAGCGACTTGCGATAACTTCTCAACAAGTGGCAGAGATGGGCGAATATCTTCATGAATCTCGCCACCTTTGACATTCACGGCATCTGGGACTAATTCACCAGCGAGCGCTTTTCGAACAGAGATTGCCACAGCAATACCGGCACGTTCTTGGGCTTCATCAGTTGATGCGCCAAGGTGAGGAGTAGCTACGACGTTTTCTAGGGCAAATAGAGGTGAATCGGTACATGGCTCAGTTGCAAAGACATCAAGACCTGCGCCACCAACTCGTCCTTCTTTCAACGCATCAAAGAGCGCGGATTCATCTAGTACGCCACCGCGAGCGGCATTGATGATTCGCACCGATGGCTTAACTTTCTTTAGCGCCTCAACGCCGATGAGATTCGCAGTCTCTTTTGTCTTTGGAAGATGAATTGTTATGAAATCAGAACGCTTCAATAACTCATCGAGTGAAACTAAATCAACGCCTAATTGGGCAGCGCGAGCCGGTTGTAGATATGGATCGTAAGCAATAACGCTCATTCCAAAGGCCTGCATTCTGCTTGCAACGAGTTGGCCAATCCGACCGAATCCAACAATTCCCAAGGTCTTTTCAAAGAGTTCGGCTCCGGTGTACTTCGAACGAGCCCACTTACCACCCTTGAGTGCAATATTTGCCGGCACAACAAAACGGGCTGAGGCAAGAATGAGCGAGATTGCTAGTTCAGCGGCGCTGACAATGTTGGAAGTTGGCGCATTTACAACCATCACTCCGGCCGTTGTTGCAGCAGGAATATCTACGTTATCTAAGCCAACACCGGCGCGGGCGATTACCTTTAAGCCTTTTGCAGCGCTGATTGCCTCTTGATCCATCTTGGTTGCAGAGCGAATCAGTACTGCGTCAACGCCTTTTGCAAGTTCTGAGAGAAGTTCAGCCCGATTCGCACCATCACAATTTCGAATTTCGAAATCGGGACCAAGCGCATCGACCGTTGCTGGGCTTAACTCTTCAGCGATTAAAACTATTGGTTTACTCACGCGCGGCAGAACCTTCCTTGTAATCATCCTTGTTAGATGACTTCACCCATGACATCATCGAACGGAGTTCACGTCCAACTTTCTCGATTGGATGGCTTTCGCCTTTTGCACGTAGTGACTTGAATTCTGGCGCTCCAGCGTCTTGGTCGTCGATAAATCGCTTGGCAAAGGCCCCGCTCTGGATATCGGCAAGAACAGCTTTCATATTCTCTTTTACTCTCGGATCAATTACGCGAGGTCCAGAGATGTAATCGCCATATTCAGCGGTATCAGAGACTGACCAACGCTGTTTTGCAATTCCGCCTTCATACATCAAATCCACAATGAGCTTTAGCTCATGGAGACATTCAAAGTAGGCCACTTCTGGTTGATAGCCCGCTTCAATGAGCGTTTCAAATCCATACATAACAAGCTGTGAGGCGCCGCCACAGAGTACGGATTGCTCACCAAATAGATCAGTTTCAGTCTCTTCAGTAAAGGTAGTGAGAATTGCGCCCGCGCGGAGCCCGCCCATCGCTTTGGCATAAGAAAGCGTCAATGGCCAAGCGCTACCAGTTGCATCTTGTTCGACGGCGACAATATCTGGAACGCCACGTCCGGCCGCAAATTCGCGACGGACTAGATGACCTGGGCCTTTTGGCGCAACCATACAAACATCAACATTTGCCGGTGGCTTGATGTAACCGAAACGGATATTGAAACCATGACCGAAGAAGAGCGCATCACCAGCTTTTAGATTAGGTTCGATTGATTCCTTATAGATGTGGCGCTGCTTGTGATCAGGAGCAAGCAACATTATTACCGTTGCTTCTTTAACAGCATCAGCAACAGAGAGAACACGAAGACCTTCTTGCTCTGCTTTGGCGCGAGACTTAGAACCGTCAGCAAGGCCAACGCGGACATCAACGCCGCTATCGCGAAGGTTGAGGGCGTGGGCATGACCTTGTGAGCCATAACCAATTACCGCGACCTTTCTTCCTTGAATTACCGATAGATCGGCATCTTCTTCGTGATAGATGGTTGCCACGTTATCTCCCTTTATCTCGTTATCTTCTTAGTTCTGGTAATCCTGAGTTTGTTGATGGGTATCTGAGGTTGCCAAGCCAGTCTCGATCGCAGTCTGTTCAGCCAGCGTCTTTGCGCCGAATTCGATAGCGATTGCTCCGGATTGGACTAACTCTCGAATACCAAATTTCTCTAACTTCTTAACTAATTCCGCTAGATCCTTATTGCTTGCAACGGCTTGGATTATGCAGCTTCCATCGCGCTCATCGACAATCTCAGCAGGAATTCCACCTATTAGCGACTCTATCTCGCTCCGCTTTGCGGCAACCTTGACGAAGAGCAATTCGCGTTGTCTTGAACCGCTCTCTTTCATCTCCTGAATTCCAATTACATTAACTAGTTTGAATAGTTGCGCACTGACTTGATCGAGTGCATGGCCTTCAAGATTTAGCACAATAGTCATACGAGAAACCTTTGGATCTTCAGTAGGACCTACTGCTAGCGAATCAATGTTGTAACCGCGACGAGAGAAAAGGCTTGCAACGCGGGCTAGAACGCCGGGGCTATTTTCAACTAAAACAGCGAGAGTATGTTGGGCCATTTCTATAACTCCTGTGAATCCCAGTCCGGCGCCATTTCGCGGGCGATCATGATGTCATCGTTAGATGTTCCGGCTGCGACCATCGGCCAGACCATGGCATCGCGATGGACGCTAAAGTCAACGACGACTGGTGCATCGTTAATCGCATTCGCTTCCTTGATAATTCGATCAACATCACCTTTTGATTCACAGAGTAGCCCAACACAACCCATTGCTTCTGCGAGTTTTGCAAAGTCCGGGACGCGCTTGGAATTTAGATCAGTATTTGAATATCGACCTTGATAGAAGAGTGTTTGCCATTGGCGAACCATGCCAAGAGATTCGTTATTTATAATCGCTACTTTGATTGGAATATTGTTTAGCGCACAAGTTACAAGTTCCTGATTCGTCATTTGGAAACAGCCATCGCCATCAATTGCCCAGACTGGAGTATCAGGTAATCCAACTTTTGCGCCCATTGCAGCAGGAACGGCATAACCCATGGTTCCTAATCCACCGGAGTTAAGCCAAGTTCTTGGTTTCTCATACTTAATGAATTGTGAAGCCCACATCTGGTGCTGTCCGACGCCAGCTACATAGACCGCATCTGGTCCAGTTAATTGGCCGATTCGCTCAATTACATATTGTGGGGAGAGCGATCCATCGCTTGGTTCGTTATAACCAAGCGGATAGGTCGTGCGAAGTGAATTCATCTGGCGCCACCAGGTAGTTAAATCTGGCTTATTCTTTTTAAACTCGGCTTCCACGGCTGGAACAAGCGCTCTAATAGTTGGACCAAGATCGCCAATCACCGGAACATCTGCGTAGCGATTTTTGCCAATTTCGGCAGGATCGATATCAGCATGAATTACCTTGGCGTTAACAGCGAAAGTACTTAGTTTTCCAGTTACCCGATCATCAAATCGTGCGCCTAGCGTTATCAACAAATCAGCCTTTTGTAGCGCCGTTACAGCAGCAACAGTGCCATGCATGCCTGGCATACCCAGATGTTGTGGATGGCTATCAGGAAAAGCGCCACGCGCCATAAGTGTTGTGACAACTGGTGCACCAACCACTTCCGCCAATTTCAAAAGATCTTTGGCGGCATTTGCCTTAATTACTCCGCCGCCAATATAGAAAACTGGTTTAGAAGATTGGGCGATAAGCGCCGCAGCATCTTTGATCGATTCGGAGTTAGGTTCGATTTGTGGTCTATAACCACGAAGCTCGGCCCGTTTTGGATAACTAAAGGTGGTCATCTTTTGCAGCGCATCTTTTGCTATATCTACTAGAACTGGTCCAGGACGTCCAGAGTTTGCGATGTAAAAAGCCTCGGATATTGCGCGAGGAATATCAGCGGGGTCAGTAATCAAATAATTGTGTTTCGTTACCGGCATTGTGATTCCGCGAATGTCAGCTTCCTGGAATGCATCAGTTCCAATTGCCGGTGCTGGAACTTGGCCGGTGATTGCCACGACTGGGACTGAGTCCATATGGGCATCAGCAAGTGGCGTTACCAAGTTAGTTGCTCCGGGACCTGAAGTTGCAATACATACGCCAGCTTTTCCAGTGACTTGGGCATAACCAGTTGCAGCATGTCCAGCGCCCTGTTCATGACGTACCAAGATATGGCGGATCTTTGAATCGTAGATTGGATCGTAAGCCGGAAGAATCGCGCCACCGGGGATTCCAAACATCACATCAACGCCGGCTTCTTCTAAAGCACGCACGAGTGATTGCGCTCCAGTTATCTCATTGCTCATCTTCCGCTCCTTTCCGTTCTTAGAAACTCTCCCTATTAATGCAAAAACCCTCAGTTTCCTGAGGGTGCGCGTGATCTTTAAGTTAGATCACGCGCAACGAATCACCACCACTGATGAAGAGAAGGTGTTCGTTGACATGAGGTGAATTATTCCGTCACGAATTGGGGTAGTCAACCCCTGAGATGCGCATCTCAAATCTTGGAACTAGTCGCAGACCGCCCCGCGGGAGGCCGAACCAACCAATTTCACATACTTCGATAGGACGCCATAGGTGTATCTAGGTGGCAATGGCTTAAAGCTCTTGCGTCGTTCCACAAGTTCCTTCTCGTCAACTAACAAATCTAAGGTTCGAGCTTTTACATCAATTCGAATTCGATCACCATTCTTAACAAGCGCGATTGGTCCACCGTCGACCGCTTCAGGTGAAACGTGCCCAACGCAAAGTCCGGTGGTTCCTCCGGAGAATCTTCCATCGGTAATTAATAAAACAGATTTTCCAAGTCCTGCGCCCTTGATCGCGCCAGTAATCATCAACATCTCACGCATTCCAGGTCCGCCCTTAGGACCCTCATATCTAATTACCACAACATCGCCGGCGTTAATGGTGCCATCTTCAAGTGCATCCATCGCGCCTTGTTCACGATCAAAAACTCTAGCCGGACCTTCAAAAACATCAACGCCAACTCCCGCAACTTTTGTAACCGCACCTTCTGGAACAAGTGAACCGCCCAAGATTGTGATTCCACCGCTTGTTGCAAGTGGTGAGCTGACTGCTTTGAGAATTTGGCCGTCTGGATCTGGTGGCGCAATCTCGTTGAGATTCTCAGCCATAGTCTTACCGGTAACCGTTAAGCAATCGCCATGAATCAAGCCGGCATCAAGTAGCGCTTTCAGCACTACCGGCACTCCACCAACTTTGTCGACATCATTCATGACATATTTTCCAAATGGTTTTAAATCACCGAGTAATGGAACTTTCGAGCCAACCCGATGGAAGTCATCCATGCTTAAATCAACCCGAGCTTCGTGGGCGATTGCAAGCAGATGTAGCACTGCGTTGGTGGAGCCACCAAGAGCCATAAGAATTGTGATGGCGTTTTCAAAAGCTTGTTTAGTAAGAATGTCGCGAGTTCTTATGCCTTGGCGGATTAGATTCACAACCGCAGCGCCCGATGCAATCGCATATGAATCTCTTCTTCGATCTATAGAAGGTGGCGCAGCTGAGCCTGGGAGCGAAAGACCTAGCGCTTCACCGATTGAAGCCATCGTATTCGCGGTGTACATGCCGCCGCATGCGCCTTCACCTGGACAGATCGCGCGTTCAATCTTGTCTACTTCTTCTTGAGAAATTAGCCCCCGCGCACATGCCCCAACCGCTTCAAAGGCATCAATGATTGTTACATCCCGACCATCGACCTTTCCCGGCATGATTGAACCTGCATAAACAAATACTGAGGCGACGTTGATTCGAGCGGCAGCCATCATCATTCCGGGGAGAGATTTATCGCAGCCAGCGAATGTGACCATTCCATCTAGACGTTCAGCTTCCATCACAGTTTCAACCGAATCAGCAATGACTTCGCGTGACACGAGCGAGAAATGCATTCCTTCATGGCCCATAGAAATTCCATCAGAAATAGAGATGGTTCCAAATTGCATCGGAAAGCCACCAGCTTCAATCACGCCTTTTTTAGATGCCTTAGCTAGGCGATCAAGAGAGAGATTGCATGGAGTTACTTCATTCCAAGAGGATGCAATTCCTATCTGTGGCTTCTCCCAATCCGCATCAGTCATGCCAACCGCGCGAAGCATTCCGCGAGCCGGTGCTCGTTCTAATCCATCAGTTACAAGGTAAGAGCGCGGCTTCATGGGATTCTTACTCATAATCTCAACCCTGCCCTAAATGTTTCAACAATAGTTCCCGAACTTTAGCGGCATCAGCTTGGCCTTTTGTCTCTTTCATTACCGCGCCAATCAGCGCGCCGGCCGCCGGAATGTGTCCTCCCCGAACTTTCTCAGCAACATCTGGTTGTGCAGCAATAGCTTTCTCAATTGCTTGTAGTAAGGCCGAATCATCCGAGACGACCTTGATGCCGCGTTTCTCAATAATCTCACTTGGTCGTCCTTCATTGTTTATTACGCCTTCTACGACCTGGCGAGCTAACTTATCGGTGAGTTCTCCCCTGACTATAAGTGCCACAACTTCGGCAACGTCTTTAGCGGTGATTGGAAGTGATGCAGCTGGAACTTCGCGTTCATTAGCAAGACGGGCAATCTCACCAAGCCACCAACTTCTAGCACGAGTTGGGTCAGCGCCAAGTTTCACAGTTTCTTCTACTTGATCTAGAACATCCGCATTAATCATCGCGGCCATCTCTTTATCGGGAACTTGCCACTCCTCTTGAATTCGCTTCCTTCTTACCGAGGGCTTCTCGGGTAACGAGCCACGAATCTTCTCAATCCAATCGGCAGCGGGTGCGACTGGGACTAAATCAGGTTCTGGGAAATATCGGTAATCCTCGGCCTGCTCTTTCGAGCGCCCTGGTGTTGTTTCGCCAGTGTCTTCATGGAAATGTCGAGTCTCTTGAATTACCCGCTCACCTTTATCCAAGATGCCAGCATGGCGGATCATCTCGCTTCTAACGGCGCGCTCCACGCTTCGAAGTGAGTTCACATTCTTGGTCTCACTACGTGTACCAAGTTTTTCAGCTCCGATGAGGCGCAATGAAACATTCGCATCGCAGCGGAGCGAACCTTGTTCCATTTTCACATCGCTGACTCCAAGTGACCTGAGGATGTCGCGTAGTTCTGAGACATAAGCCCGCGCAACTTCAGGAGCATACTTACCAGTTCCAGTCAGAGGCTTTGTGACAATCTCAACGAGCGGAATCCCAGCGCGGTTGTAATCAAGCAGTGAGTAATCAGCGCCATGGATGCGCCCGGTAGCGCCACCCATGTGAAGAGATTTACCGGTGTCTTCTTCCATATGCACTCGTTCAATCTCGACTCGATATTCCTTTACACCTTCATCGGTATCAATCTTCACATCAAGGAATCCACCAAAGCAGATTGGTTCGTCATATTGGGAAGTCTGGAAGTTCTTAGGCATATCAGGATAGAAATAATTCTTCCGAGCAAATCTAGAGAACGGAGCAATTGAGCAATTCAGCGCCAAGCCAATTGCAATTGTGTATTCAATTGCTTTTCCATTTACAGCAGGTAAAGCACCAGGAAGTCCGAGGCATACTGGACAGACTTGGGTATTTGGCGCAGCTCCGAATTCAGTGCTGCAACCACAGAACATCTTTGACTTAGTGCCAAGCTCAACGTGAACCTCTAAACCAAGGACTGGTTCGTACTTCTCAATCACTTTCTCATATGAGAGCGCCATTACTTCGCTCCCAACTTCGGTGCCTTCGAGAGAATCGGTGCTCCCCACTTTGAATTCAAAGCCGCTTCTAGGGCAGCGCCAACTTGATAAAGACGCTCATCTTTCATGGCACCGGCCATGATTTGGAAACCTGCTGGTAGTCCATCTTCCTCCGCAAGTCCTGAAGGAATAGAAATTCCGCACACACCAGCAAGATTTGTTGGAATAGTCGCTATGTCATTTAGATACATAGCAATCGGATCATTTGATTTCTCGCCAATTTTAAATGCAGTTGTGGGGGCAGTTGGTGAAACTAAAACATCTGCCTTAGTAAAAGCGTTCTCAAAGTCACGCGAAATCAAAGTACGCACTTTCTGGGCGCTTCCGTAATAGGCATCGTAATAGCCACTTGAGAGCGCATAAGTTCCCAGGATGATTCTTCGTTTAACTTCTTTGCCAAAACCGACTTCACGCGTTGCATTCATTACCTCTTCTGCTGAGCCTTCGCCGACGCGGATTCCATACCGCATCGCATCAAAGCGAGCGAGATTTGAGGAACACTCACTTGGGGCAATCAGATAGTAAGCGGCAAGGGCATACTCAAAGTTTGGACAGGAAACCTCCACAATTTCAGCGCCAAGTTTCGCTAACTCTTCAAGTGATTCATTAAAACGCTTAAGCACGCCGGCTTGGTAACCATCGCCTTGCAACTCCTTAATAACTCCAATCTTCATTCCCTTTACGGAAGCGTTTTTCGCGGCCGCAACAACAGGTGGGATTGGAGCGTTTATTGAAGTTGAATCCATGGGGTCGTAACCGCCAATTACTTCGTGCAGATAAGCGGCATCCAATACATTTCGAGCGCAAGGACCGGCCTGATCTAGTGATGATGAAAATGCGACAAGCCCGTATCGAGAAACGCCTCCGTAAGTTGGCTTTACTCCAACAGTTCCAGTTACAGCTGCGGGTTGGCGAATCGAACCACCAGTATCAGTTCCGATTGCAAGAGGTGCTTCAAATGCAGCAAGTGATGCGGATGATCCACCGCCTGATCCGCCGGGGATGCGGGTTAAGTCCCATGGATTATGCGTAGGGAAATACGCTGAGTTTTCAGTAGAAGAACCCATTGCAAACTCATCCATATTTGTCTTGCCAAGAATGATTACACCCGCAGCCTTTAAGCGCGATACAACGGTTGAGTCATATGGTGGGCGCCAGCCTTCCAGCATTTTCGAACCACAAGTAGTCGGCACTCCTTGTTGAACCATTACATCTTTCAGCGCAAGTGGAACTCCGGCAAGCGGAGATAACTTCTCGCCTGCTTTTCTCCGTTGATCAACTTCTTTTGCTTGGGCAAGCGCGCCCTCGCTATCAACATATAAAAATGCCTTTACCTCACCATCAACAGCAGCGATTCGATCAAGGTGTGCTTTTGTTAACTCGACAGCGCTAATCTCACCCGTTTCAAGGGCGGTCGCCATCTCGGTCGCGCTCTTCTCGTAAATCATTCTTCACCGAGAATCTGTGGGACTTTAAATCTCTGCTCTTCTTGAGCTGGGGCTCCTGAAAGCGCTTGTTCCGGAGTAAGGCTGGGACGATTCTCATCAGCGCGAAAAACATTTGTTATCGGAAGTGGATGCGAAGTCGGAGGCACATCCTTACCGGCAACTTCTTGAACTCGCGCCACCGCATCGAGGATGACTGATAACTCGCTAGATAGATGATCCAACTCAGCCGGAGTCATCTCAATTCGCGCTAGGCGAGCGAGATTTGCGACATCATCACGAGAAATCTTTGACATAGAGGTCACCTTACCGAAATTACTTTCGGATTTGCCCACTCCCTCTTACTACCCAAGTGGTGGTGGTCATTTGATCTAAGCCCATCGGTCCCCGTGCGTGAAGTTTCTGATTTGAGATTCCAATTTCTGCTCCAAATCCCATCTCTTCCCCATCGGTAAAACGAGTAGAGGCATTGACCATGACGGCGGCGCAATCTGAGAGTGCGATAAAGCGATTCGCGGTCGCCTCATTTTCAGTGACTATCGCTTCAGTGTGTTGAGTGCCGTACTTATTTATATGGTTCATCGCACCATCTACATCAGACACAACACCGACATTCATTTCTAGGGTTCCGTACTCAGTGGACCAATCCTGCTCATCGGCGATTGATGCGGTAATTCCTAGGCCCTCGGCTACCTTCAGGGATGTTGAATCGCAATGTAATTTAACCTTGGCGTCACTTAGGGCCTTTAGCGCGACGGGCAAGAACTTGTCGGCGATTTCTTGGTGAACCAATAAAGTCTCAGCCGCATTACATACCGAAGGTCTATGCGTCTTTGCATTGATAACTATTGGTAGAGCTTTTTCGAGATTGGCATCTTTATCAACGAATATATGGCATACGCCCGCACCGGTTTCAATCGTTGGGACTAACGCTTCATCGACTACGGTTCGAATCAACGCAGCGGATCCTCTAGGAATAACTAGATCGACTTTCCCGCGCGCATGAAGTAGCGCCCTTACAGTGTCGCGATCATCAGAAGGTATTAATTGGATTACGTCTGGTGAGATCTCACCTTTTTTTAGGGCTTGCTTGATTACCTTAACAAGCACTTCATTACTCTTTTTCGCCGTTGAGGAGCCACGCATTAAAGCTGCGTTGCCAGACATCAACAAGATCACCGCGGCATCAACGGTCACATTTGGGCGGGCTTCATAAATCATTCCAACTACGCCGAAGGGAACGCTTAATTGGGTTAGTTCCAAACCATTTTCTAATGTGCGTGAATTAATTACTCTTCCAAGCGGATCAGGCAAGGCTGCAACTTTCTTCGTACCTCCGATGATTCCATCAATGCGCGAGTCATTAAGCAAAAGGCGATCTAAAAGCGATTCCGATAATCCGGCTGCTCGTTCGCGCGTGACGTCCTCATTATTTGCAGCCAATATCTCCCGACGTGAAGCATCTAATTCGCTCGCTATTGCAAGTAGAGCTTTCTTGCGGACTTCATATGAGCTAGCGCGAAGAGTTTGAGCGGCTTTCCGAGCCGTTTCAGCTAATTCAGCTATTAGTTGATCGTTACTCATAAGAGCACCAAATCATCACGGTGAACCAGTTCTCGCTCAAATTCTGGACCCAAGTCACGCCCCAACTCCTTTGTGGAACGCCCCAACATGGCGGGAATTTCACTCGCATCAAATCCCACAAGTCCACGCGCTATCACCGAACCATCTGGGGCAACGATTTCTACGGTATCTCCTGCGCTGAAGTCACCCATTACTTTGGTGGTTCCGGCTGGAAGTAGTGACACGCCTCTTTCGCGTAGCGCTTTGGCTGCGCCCTCATCGACATGCAGCTTTCCAAGGGGCGTTGCGGCATGCGCAAGCCAAAGTAACCGTGATGGTTGGCGCTCCCGAACCGCTTTAAAGAGAGTTCCGACTTTCTCGCCCTTAATTGCATCACTTACCTTGGCAAGAGAAGTTAGAAGTAATGGAATACCAGCGCCAGTTGCGATACGTGCAGCTTCAATCTTTGTGACCATTCCCCCGCTACCAACTTTTGAATTGGTTCCACCAATTTCTGCGCCACTTAGCACCGAGATATCTTCAACTTCATGGATCGGCTTTGCGCCAGATTGTGAAGGAGGCGCGTCATATAAAGCATCAACATCAGTCACAAGTATTAACAAGTCAGCGCCAATCAGATGCGAAACGAGCGCCGCAATTCGGTCATTATCGCCGAAGCGAATTTCTTGGGTTCCAACTGAATCATTCTCATTGATTATTGGTACAACGCCAAGTTGAAGCAACTTATTTAAAGTGCGTTGGGCGTTCTGGTAGTGAGAACGGCGAACTACATCATCAATCGTTAAGAGAACTTGTGAACCAACTATTGAATAGCGAGCCAGTGATTCGGTGTACCGATGTACAAGCAAGCCTTGTCCGACCGAAGCAGCTGCTTGTTGGGTGGCGAGATCCTTTGGTCTTGCAGTAAGTCCTAATGGCGCTAAACCAGCAGCGATTGCGCCCGATGAGACGATAACGACTTCGCTTCCCGACTTTTTCAAGTTAGCAACAACATCTACCAACGCATCAACCGCATCGGACTTCAAACCGGCTGCATCTACGCCGGTTAGAGATGAGGAGCCAATCTTGATTACCACTCGCTTAGGAGCGCGTAATTCCTCGCGGCTACTCACTTTGAATCACCTTCAATCCTGGGTGAAGTTGGGTCAACAACTTGGTACTCCCACTGTTGGGCTAATTCTTCATCATCTAATTGATCAATGGCCTCTTCATCAAACTTCTCCCAACCTCTTGGGATTCTAAGATCATCGCCACGTGGGCCAGCAAGGAGTTCGGCGCCCGCCTCGATGGTTGGTTCCCAATCAAACACGACCGCATCTTCATCACTTCCAATACGTACTTCATCGCCCACTTTAGCGCCTAACTTAAATAGCTCTCGCTCAACGCCAAGACTTGCAAGTCGATCAGCGAGATAACCAATTGCTTCAGCATTTGCAAAGTTAGTTTGGTGTACCCAGCGCTCCGGCTTAGTTCCTACTACGGTAAATGAGCCATCTTCATTTGCAACAACTTTGAAGCCTCGATCATCCACAGGTGTTGGACGGAGCACAATTCGAGTCTTCTCATCCAAAGATTGGCGAGAGCGATACTCATTAACAGTTCGTGCCATTGCATAGAGAAGTTCTTGGAGGCCGATGTGAGCAGCAGCTGAGATCTGGTAAACCTCATAACCTCGCTCTTTAAAAATTGGTGCGACGATCTCGGCGATTGCAGCGCCATCTGGGAGGTCAACCTTATTTAGCGCGATAATTCGAGGACGATCACTTAAATCAGCCGAGTAGTTCTTTAGCTCGGTTTCAATAATTTCAAAGTCTTTAATTGGATCTCGCTCTGTTTCAAGGGAGCCGCAATCGAGCACATGAACTAAGGCTGCACAGCGCTCAACATGTCGAAGAAACTCAAGTCCAAGTCCTTTTCCTTCCGATGCTCCAGGAATAAGACCAGGTACATCGGCAACAGTAAATCTTGAATCACCGGCTTGTACTACGCCAAGATTTGGCGCAAGTGTTGTGAATGGATAGTCGGCAATCTTTGGCCGAGCTGCTGAGATAGCGGCAATTAGCGAAGACTTTCCGGCACTTGGAAAACCAATCAATCCAATATCTGCTACGGATTTGAGCTCAAGAACTAGCGTGCGCTTCTCGCCCGGTTCACCAAGGAGTGCAAAACCTGGGGCGCGCCGGCGCGATGAAGAAAGCGCAGCATTACCAAGTCCACCTTGGCCACCTTTGGCAGCGATGAAACGAGTGCCAACTCCGACTAGGTCAGCAAGAACACGACCATCTTTTGTGAGTACAACCGTTCCATTCGGTACACCCAAGATCAGATCATCACCATCTGGACCATTTTTTAACGCACCATGTCCTTGTCGGCCAGAAGTAGCGCTTCGATGTGGTGAGTGATGGAAATCAAGGAGCGTAGTAACGCCTGGATCAACAACGAGAATCACATCGCCACCACGACCACCGCTTCCGCCATCAGGCCCGCCTAGTGGAACAAATTTCTCACGATGTACCGAGATGCAACCATCGCCACCTTTTCCAGCAGCAGCATGAAGCGTCACGCGATCTACGAATGTAGCCATGACGCTCCTTTCTAGAAAATAAAAAACGGGCCCGTCGCGACGGACCCGTTCTTCTTAAAGTCCGTGTGTTACGAAACCGGTACGATGTTTACGACGCGACGTCCGCGTGCGTTTGAGAATTCGACAGCGCCTGATGCGAGAGCAAATAGCGTGTCATCTTTTCCGATTCCGACATTCTTTCCTGGGTGGAACTTTGTACCGCGTTGACGAACGAGGATCTCACCGCTGTTTACGACTTGGCCACCGAAGCGCTTAATTCCGAGGAATTGTGGATTCGAATCGCGACCATTTCGTGTCGAGGAAACGCCCTTTTTGGATGCCATTTCTCTTCAGCTCCTTACTTCACACCATTGATCGCGGTGATTTTCACGCGCGTATTTTTGGAACGGAAACCTTGGCGACGGCGATAGCCAGTCTTTGCCTTGTAGCGAAGGATATGAATCTTCGGTCCCTTTACTTCAGAGATAACTTCGCCAGTTACCTTAACTCCAGAGAGAACCTTCGGATCAGAAGTGACCGCCTCGCCATCTACAACAAGGACGGCTGGGAAGGTAACGGTCGAACCAGGAGCAGCCTCAATTCGATCTACGAATACGGTGTCACCGACGGCAACCTTTTCTTGGCGCCCGCCAGCCTTAACGATTGCGTACACGATTTTCCTTCCTCATCTTTTGCAAAGCTTTCTTCTTTAGTCACGCCAAATTTTCGGCGCGAGCAGGGGGCTAGGTTACGGATTGAGCGCAGGTAGGGTCAAACTGAGGCAGAAAGCTCAGCCTAGGCGTTCGGAGTGAGGACTCCCGATGAGGAGGCCCTTCTGCGACGCCGGCCGAATTTAGGCTTTTCCGCTTCAGTTTCAACTGCATCCTCCGCGGGCTGCTCTTGGCTTGAATCCTGTGCTTCCTCTACAACTTCTTCGCTTGGCGCAGTTGGCTTGAGCTCGCGATCCAACTTCTTCTTCTCAACCGGCTCCATGTGAACGTGAATTCCGCGCCCAGCACAGCTTTCGCATGTTGTTGAGAAGGCTTCGATCAATCCTTGTCCAACGCGTTTTCGAGTCATTTGAACCAATCCGAGTGAAGTTACTTCGGCAACTTGATGCTTGGTTCGATCTCTTCCAAGACACTCAACCAACCTTCTCAATACTTGCTCTCGGTTTGATTCAAGAACCATATCGATAAAGTCGATAACGATAATTCCACCAAGGTCGCGAAGTCGGAGTTGTCGAGCAATCTCCTCGGCAGCTTCTAAGTTGTTCTTAGTGACCGTCTCTTCGAGATTTCCACCTTTACCAATAAATTTTCCGGTATTTACATCGATTACAACCATTGCTTCAGTTCGATCGATTACAAGTGAGCCACCAGAAGGCAGATAGACCTTACGGTCGAGCGCCTTAGCAAGTTGTTCATCTACTCGATTCTCGGTGAATAAATCCTTGCTTCCACTCCACTTCTCAACCTTTGTCATCAATTCAGGTGCGATATGACCTAAGTAATTATTGATGTCATCCCAGGCATTTCCGCCTTGTACAGTCAATTTACGGAAGTCTTCGTTGAAGATATCGCGAATAACGCGAATAGCTAGATCAGGCTCTCCGTATAGGAGCGTTGGAGCATTGGTTGAAGTGCTCTCAGATTTCTTCTTGATGTCATCCCATTGAGCTTTAAGGCGAACAACATCTCTTGTTAACTCTTCATCAGATGCACCTTCAGCAGCGGTACGGACAATTACGCCTTCATCGTCCGTTATAAGACCCTTCAAAATATCCTTCAGGCGAGTTCGTTCACTATCTGGAAGGCGTCGAGAGATTCCACTCATTCCACCACCAGGAACATAAACAAGGTAGCGACCTGGGAGGGAGATCTGACTTGTTAAACGAGCGCCCTTTTGGCCGATTGGATCTTTAGTTACTTGTACAAGTACGGATTGGCCGGTCTTGAGAACTCGCTCGATCTTCCGCTCTTTGTTATCGGCAAGACCTGATTCATCCCAATTTACTTCGCCAGCATAAAGAACAGCGTTTCGACCTTTACCAATATCTACGAAGGCGGCTTCCATAGAAGGCAAGACGTTCTGTACTTTTCCAAGATAAACGTTTCCAACGTAGGAGATGTTGCTATTTTTGTTTACATAATGCTCGACGAGAATGTTGTCCTCAAGAATTGCAATCTGAGTGCGATCACCTTGCTGGCGAACCAACATCTCGCGATCTACAGATTCTCTACGCGCTAAGAACTCAGCATCGGTAAGGATGGTTCCGCGGCGACGATTCTCGCGATAATCACCAAAACGATTACGATCTCTACCGCGATCCCTATCGCGGTCACGATCTCTATCCCTATCGCGGTCGCGGAAACGATCACGTCGATCTCTACGCTCAAAGCTCTTACGCTCGCGCGGACGTTCAGTCTGTGGCTTCTTCTCGCGAACCTTTACAACGGTTACTACGCCATCTTCCTCAACGGTTTCGCCGGGGACTACTCCATCAGAACCAGATCGGCGACGGCGACGTCGCTTTTTAAACACTGGTTCACCGGCGACTACGAACTCTTCTTTCTCGCTTACTTCGGTAGCGCTATCAGAGTTATTTTCTGGAAGATCATCGCGTTCAGAGCGGCGACGGCCACGACCTCCACGACGGCGACGGCGACGGCGGTTCTCGTTATCTTGGTTATCGCTATCTCTTGCTTCTGATTCCGGCTTAGAAGCTGGCTTAGTTGCCGACTTCCGCGTTGACGCGGCAGGAGCAACTGGGGCCGCCTGGAAAATTGGCGTTGGAATTACCGCAGCGGATTTCGCTTTCTTACTATCCGTCTTGGTTTCTTTTACTTCTTTCGTAGCGGCTTTCTTTACAGCGCGCTTACGCGTCTTTTTTGGCTCATCAGCCATAACAAAATCCTTTATCCCCGCCCGTTAGGGCGATTTATCTAAAAATCCTTCGGTGGCGCCTCAGTTACCGGATCAGCCGACCGCACCTAAAGAGCGGTCTGGCGACCTCGAGGAGTCGAGGCGATTGCGGGGCAAGTATGTCACAAGTACTCAAAGTGGCCTAATTAGCGCTAAATAAGGGTTATCTAGAGCGTTGATAAACATTTTGTAGCAGGCCAATCGCAATCATATTTGCGAACATACTTGAGCCACCATAAGAGAGGAATGGCAACGGAACACCAGTCATTGGCATCAACCCCATAGTCATACCAATATTCTGGAAAATTTGGAATGAGAACCAAGCAACAACTCCCATAGTTACTAGACGGCCAAACAAATCATTGGTTCGTTTTGCAATTGCAAAACCACGCATCAATATCGTCGCATACAAAAGAAGAATGAATGAAGATCCAAGGAAGCCCAGTTCTTCACCAGAAACAGTAAAGATGAAGTCAGTTTGTTGTTCTGGGACAAATCTTCCATTGGTTTGTGGTCCATCAAAAAGTCCTTTACCTAGGAAACCGCCGCTACCGATGGTGATACGTGCTTGACGCAGCTGGTAACCGCTTGCTTGGGGGTCAGCATATGGATCGATAAAAGAGCGGAGTCGATTTAACTGGTAATCACTTACTTCGCCAGATGCAACTGCAACATATGCACCCGAAACTCCAACAACCAATAGTCCAATCACCCAGCGGAGTCGAGCTCCGGAAATCGCAATTATTGAAAGAACAGCAGCGCTGATGATTAAGACTGTGCCAAGATCAGGTTGCAGCACAATTAAGAGTATTGGAACTGCGGCGACAACTAGAGAGTAGAGAACTTGTCTATCGCTTGGCCCTTTCTCGCCTGCTTCTCGCTCGGCAAGAATCAGAGCCATGCCAACGATGATTGTTAGTTTCGCTAACTCGGCTGGTTGAATCTGGAATCCACCTGGGAGCGAAATCCAAGAACGGGCACCATTAACCACGCTACCTAACCCTGGAATAAGAACTGCAGTAAGCCCTAATACTCCAATTCCCCAGAGAATCGGGGTGTATGCCCGAAGCACGCGGTAATCCACAAGAGTGGCGCCGTAAGCAAGCGCAATACCAATAACAACATTTATTAGCTGACGCTTCAAGTAGTACTCAGGATCTTGGTTATTGGCAGCAAACCAATCCCTCGTGGCTGCGTAGACCAAGATAATTCCCATGATGGAGAGAGCTAATACAGCGATGTTTATTACCGGATCGCTCTCGGTCAAAAAGCGACGTCGCTCTGATTTAGATTTAGTAAAAGGGCTCTTCATGATCTAACTCCTGAAGTACCTTTAATTGATGGAATGCGAGTTGAGGGTCCACTTGGGAATATTGCTTCCTTGCCATTCTCACCAAAAATGTCCTCGTAAATTCGCCGTACGCCTAATCCACTAGTGGAGGCTCCAAAACCTCCTTGGCTAACCATCATCACAACCACAAACTTAGGGTTCTTCGCGGGAGCATAAGAGGCAAACCAAGAAGTGTCATCCTTCGCACTTCCATCTAAATTCAATCCAAAGACTTGGCCAGTTCCGGTTTTGCCACTTACCTCGGCGCGCAATCCAGCAAATGCTCCTCGTGCAGTTCCGCTTGTGACTACCGCCCTTAGCGAGTTTTGGAGAAACTTCAGAGTAGAGCGTTTGATAGGAAGCTCTCCATTAACTTTTGGTTGGAATACCTCGATCACTTTATTTGTGGGTGAAACAATTGCCCGAGCCACAGTCGGCTGAACTAGCTTTCCACCATTTGCAATCGCGCCATACATGACAGCCATCTGAATTGGGGTCATAAGGACATCGCCTTGACCGATTGAGAAGTTGACCATGTCTCCGGCGCGCACCTTGTCACCATCTAGACAGTTCTCTCGCGCGATCTCAATCAAGTATGGCGTCAATTGAGACTTCTTCGCTCGCTCTCGGTAATTGCAATAAAAGTCCTTGTTGTTTTCATACCAACCTAACTTCCACTCTCGATTAGGAAGGCGACCACGTTGCTCAGAGGGAAGGTCGATACCAGTCTTCTTGCCTACTCCAAAACCAGCCGCGGTCTTAAAGAAATAATCGTTGGGGTTCTCCTTTGGCTTTAATCCCCCGTCTCTTACCCATTCATCGTAGGCAATCTGATACCAAATAGAGTCGCATGAAATCGCCATCGCGGTAGTCATTGAGATCTTTCCGGCGGGTTTACTATCAAAATTCTTAAATTCTCGGTCACCAATTTGGACGGTTGCAGGACAGTCATAACTGGATTTCAGACTGTAATTTGCCTCGACCGCTGCAGAGAGCGAGACGACTTTAAATGTAGAAGCTGGCGCAAAGACGCCTTGGATCGCGCGCGATAACGCTGGAACGCCTGAGGCTTGACTGTATAACTCTCTGGCTTGTCGAACTGTAATTCCGTTCTCCCAGATATTTAAGTCGTAATCTGGATAGGAGGCCATCGCAAGAACTCTTCCCTCCAAGTCGGTCACAATTGCTGCGCCTGCATCTCCCCTATATCCATTGGCACGAGCTCGTAGCACCGAGCTTTCCAACTCGCGTTCAACAGCCGATTGAAGTTTTCCATTTATATTCAATACCAAATGGTTACCCGGTACTGGCGCAATATTTCTAGACTCTCTTGTTACTGATTCTTTGTAATTTACGATAACAGTTCTAATTCCTGGTTTCCCTCGGAGAGCTTCATCGTAGACATATTCGATTCCAGCTTTGCCAATCAATTCATTCCGGTAAAAACGTTTTCCCTCTTCGTTGTTGAGATCTGCTTC
>VERH01000052.1 GCA_018882735.1 Candidatus Nanopelagicaceae bacterium | reverse complement strand
GTGCAATAAGCGCCGGCCACGCAAGAGCGCTCCTTGGATTAAGTGACCCAAATGAAATTGAACGGATTGCAAACAAGATTGTTAGTGAAGGTTTAAGTGTTCGAGCTACTGAAGAGTTGATAGTTGTAAGTGGGGGTGGGAAGAAGTCTTCTGCCCGTAAGAGTGGAACGAGTTCACTTGGTAAATATCAAGAGCTGGAAGAGAAAATTGGTGATGCGCTAGATACTCGAGTAAAGATTAAAGGTGGAAGCAAGGGCGGGAAAATTCTTATTGAATTTGCCGATAGCCAAGACTTATTAAGGATCGCTGGGAAACTTAGTTAAGTTTTAAAGTATTACGTCGCTGAATTTCTTGCTCCACAACACCAGCAAGCGCCTTTACTCCTTCACGGATTCGCTCTGGGGTTGGATGGCAATACGAAAGACGCATCGACCAACTACCTAAACCATCTGCGTAAAACGCAGTTCCGGGAACATAAGCAACCTTTGCCACAATCGCTTTAGGCATCATCGCCTTAGTATCAATTTCTGGCGGAAGGGTCACCCAGACATAAAAGCCACCTTGAGGCCGGGTCCATGTGGCTGACTTCGGGAAATATGCATCAAGGGTCTCGAGCATCGCATCTCGCCGGGCTTTATAAAGCTCGACAAATGAGGAGATCTGATCGCGCCAAGGCTGGTTGGCGAGATAGCTAGAGATCGACATCTGAGCAAAGTTAGAGGGACAGAGAATCGATGATTCAGATGCGATTACTAACTTCTCACGGAGAGCCTGGGGGACTAAAGCCCAACCGATTCGAAATCCCGGAACGATCGTCTTTGAAAACGATCCTAAGTAGATGACATTTTCAGAATCTTCCGCGCGCATCGCATTTGGCGATGGACGATCAAAACCAAGTAGGCCATAAGGATTATCTTCAACGATGAAGATCTTCTCAGTTCTACAAATTTCAAGGATCTCGGTCCGGCGATCAGCGGGGAGCAAGACTCCGGCTGGGTTTTGATAGTTTGGAATCAAATACAAGAATTTGATTTTGCGACCTTGGTAGCGGAGCGTCTTAATAGCTTGGCGGAGCGCTTCTGGGACAAGGCCATCTTTATCCATCTCTACATGTACAACACTTGCTTCATATTGCGAAAAAGTTCCAAGTGCGCCGACATATGAAGGGGCTTCAACTAAAACTACATCGCCTGGATCAATGAAGATTCTTGAGATTAAATCCAGCGCTTGTTGGGAGCCGGTAGTTACAAGTATGTCATCGGGGTTAGCACGGATACCTTCAAGTGCCATCACATCACAGATCTGTTCGCGAAGTTTTGGATGACCTTGGCCGCTTCCATATTGGAGCGCTTCTTGGCCATGATCTTTAATTAACTTCTCGACGATTGAGGCCATCGTCTCCATCGGAATCGCCGTTAAGTTTGGCATTCCACCAGCAAGTGAGACGATTTCTGGGCGAGAAGCGACTGCGAAAAGTGAGCGAATCTCACTCGGTTTCATATGTGCAGCGCGATGGGCATAACGTTCATGGAGATTCTCCGGCTCATGGGTCCGGTAGCGCTCTACATCCTCGTTAGACATTTGGAAATTCTCCCACAAGGAGGCGGAAGTTAGTTACGAATTCCAGCGCGACGGAGATCTTCAATCCGCAAAGTTCCCGTCTTTGCATCCTCTTCGGCTGATAAGAACAACCTTTGAATCGCAATAACCATACCTTCAGCAATTGTGTCGCGGAAGGTCGGATCATTTAAGCGAGCGGCATCTTTAGGGTTTGTTATGTAGCCAAGTTCTAGGCGGATGGTTGGAGCTTTGGTTAAACGCAACAAGTCCCAAGTTTTTGCATGGGTTCGATTATTTGCTAAATCAGTACGGGCACAGATCTCGCGTTGTGCCAAAGTCGCAAAGCGCTCGCCTACTAGTGAGTGAATTCCATGCTGGTCACTTCCATAAAAGTATGTTGAGATGCCATGCGCTTTATCATTCTTGTAATTATCAATTCCTATCGAGATCACGAGGTCTGCATTTACCGAATTAGCAAAATGGATTCGTTCAGCTTCACTAGGGGTGGAGCTCGCGCCTCTTGATAGAAATACTGAAACTCCAAGAGCAATTAATCGACCTTCGATTTTCTGGGCGAGATCAAAGGTGAGTGAGGAGATCTCACTTCTAGGGCTTGGGTCTAGGACGATTACTTTGTCCGCAAGGGCTGGGCCACGCTTTGCGCGATCTGCTTGAGCGCGCAGTTCGGTTGGGGCTCCCCCGGAAACAGTTCGCATTAAACGCATCAAAGAGATAACTGTTCCTGGGCCACATATGCCATCAACCTTTGTGCCGACGGATTTCTGGAATTCTTTAACAGCGTTCTCAGTGCTTGGTCCGTAGATTCCATCGACTCTTCCAGGATTAAATCCCATCTCAACTAAGCGAGATTGAAGATTTGCAACATCATCACCGCGCATATGCGGTTGTTGTATTTGTAGTGAGCGATCACCTAACTTCCAACGCGCTTCCTCTAAAGCTTTCTCGGTTGGTGAATCAATTAACCCAGAGACCGATAAACCGCGCGCTTGTTGGAACGCCCGGATTGCTTCTATGACTTTTGCGTCGAAGTTATCGCTTACCTCAGATAAGAAACCAAGGCGATGCAGCGTCGTAGTAACAGTTGTTACTAGATCCCCGCGATCGCCGGGTTTAAGCATTAGCGCTCTCGCTTAGCCGATGTATTCAGAGAGTTCGCGGACGATGGCTGGCTTTGGGCGCGCGCCAACGATGCTCTTAACGACTTCCCCACCAACAAAGAGATTCATAGTTGGGATTGAGCTAATGCCGTACTTCATAGCAACGGAGCCCTCTTCATCGGTATTTAACTTAACAATTTTGATCTTTCCGGCGTACTCAGTTGAGATCTCTTCAAGGATTGGTGCAACTGCGCGGCAAGGCCCGCACCACTCGGCCCAGAAATCAACTAGGACTGGGGTTGTGCTCTTCAATACAACATCATTGAAGTTTGCTGCTGTTACTTTTTCCGTTGCCATTTCTTCTCTCCTATTTATCGATCTCTATAACGCGAACTCTAGTGTCCTGCTAAGAAACGCTCTGCATCGAGGGCGGCCTGGCAGCCCGAACCGGCTGCGGTGATTGCCTGGCGGTAGGTGTGATCAACGAGATCACCACAGGCAAAAACCCCTTTGATATTGGTCTTTGTGGAGCGTCCTTCGACTTCGACGTAGCCATCGTTATTGGTTGTGACCTGTCCTTTTACCAATTCACTTCTAGGCAGGTGGCCGATTGCGACAAATAAACCAGTGAAATCTTTAACGCTCTCTTCCCCGGTCTTGGTGTTCTTCAACTTCAAACCAGTCATTTTATCTTCACCGAGAACATCAAGGATTTGGGTATTAAACATAAATTCTATTTTTGGATTGTTCTTAGCGCGCTCGGCCATAATCTTTGAAGCACGCAACTCTTCGCGGCGGTGAATAATCACAACTTTAGTGGCGAACTTCGTCAAGAAGTTTGCTTCCTCCATCGCAGAATCGCCACCGCCTGCGACAGCGATTAGTTGTTCTCTAAAGAAAAAGCCATCACAAGTTGCACACCACGAAACACCGCGCCCAGATAGACGCTTCTCATTCTCTAGCCCAAGTTCTTTGTAAGCCGAACCCATAGCAAGAATTACCGACTTTGCACGGATGGTGTTTCCCATTCCATCGGTTAGCTCTTTTATTTCACCATCAAGTTTCATTGAGACGATGTCATCGGTAACCAACTCAGCGCCAAAACGGAGCGCTTGTTTTCTCATCTGATCCATTAAGTCCGGGCCCATGATGCCGTGCTCGAAACCTGGGAAATTTTCAACTTCGGTGGTATTCATAAGCGCGCCACCGGCGGTAACCGAGCCTTCATAGATAATCGGATTGAGTTGAGCGCGGGCGGTATAGATCGCAGCCGTATATCCAGCTGGGCCAGAACCAACAATTACTACTTCATGTACTTTCGAATAATCAACGCTCACCCGGGCACCCTATCTTCGCAAGACCGTCTTTATAGTTTCACTTACTTCTTTGATCTTCGCCAGGCGCGCAAGAAGAAGGTAAGCCAAACTTGTGATGAACAGAACCAGCAATAGATTAGGGATATTCCCCCCAAGGTCGATCGCCCGTAGCGTTAATGAGGCGAGCGCCACAGCTACCCCGGCCACAAGTGAGACCTTGAAATAGAAGGGTAATTCGCGGGCTAGCAGCATCTTGTTGGTGAATCGCTTAAGAAGATAATCGGTGACAAACAAACCCACCCAATAACTCAAGGCAAACGCCACCGCTAGGCCTATCACTACTTCTTCTGGCTTCAAGACTATGAATGCGATAAGTGAGAGCGCAATTGCAACTAAGTTAGTAATTAAGGTTGAGACAAATTGGTATTTAGTATTTTCAAAAGCATTTAGGGCGCGGATTCCCACTAAGTTCATGGAGAGCGGAATAGCGCCAAAAGCAAATCCGGCGAGAACTTTCCCGAGGAATTCTGCACTTGCCTCATCAACGCCAAAGAAGAGCGATTTACCAATTAGCGTTCCAAAGGCAAAGAATACAAATGCAGCTGGGACTGAGATTATTGCGACCAACCGGAGCGCATGGCTTATGTCTAATGAAAAATTATCAATCTTCTTATCAATTACATATTGAGAGAGTTTTGGCAGGATTGCTGTGACTATTGAGATTGTTGCGATTGAGTGCGGGAGCATCAGAATCAAGTAGGCATTTGCATACGGCGTATAGCCGGCGCCGTATTCGACACCGGAGTTAAGGGCACTTAAACCAGATCGCGTAGCAAGGTTTACTGTTATTAAGAAGCCGATCTGGGAAGCAAGTACTGAAAGAAGCGTCCAACTTCCAAGGCGTAGCGATTTACCTAAGCCGCTATTTCGCCAATCAAAGCGGAGTTTAAGAGTGAGCCCAGAACCTTTTATATATGGAAGTAGAAGTAGGGATTGAATTGCAATTCCAAGCGTTGTTCCAACCCCCAAAATCAAGACTTGTTGATCAGTAATCGTTCCAACTGAGAGATCATCGACAACAGTCAAGAAGTAGCCAAAGAGCAAAATCACGGCGAGATTGTTTGCGATTGGTGACCACATCATTGGTCCGAAGCGTTCTTTAGCATTTGTTACCTGGCCGAGGATTCCAAAGAGACCGTAGAAGAGGATCTGTGGGAGGCAATAAAGAGTGAAAGCAATTGTTATGTCACGCGCTCTACCGTCAAAAGTGGGTGCGTAAAGTGAGACTAAAAGTGGGGCAGCAAGCATCGCAAGTGCGGTGACAACGAATATAAGAGTGCCAATTAGCGATACTAATTTCGATACAAAAGCGCTTCCGCCATCGCTATCGCGGAATGAGCGGACGATTTGCGGTACAAATACTGCGGTGAGCGCGCCACCAATAAGTAAGTTGTAAATAATGTTTGGCGTGGTATTTCCAACGTTATATGTATCGCCTAAAAGCGCTGTACCTAGG
>VERH01000051.1 GCA_018882735.1 Candidatus Nanopelagicaceae bacterium | reverse complement strand
GCTTGCTCTACCAGGCTGAGCTACCCCGCCAAGTCTTGCGAGCCCCCCATCGGAATCGAACCGATGACCTTTTCCTTACCATGGAAACGCTCTACCGACTGAGCTAGGGGGGCAAAAGAAAAGCGGGTTGAAGAATACCGGATTTCTAGAGCGCTGGATTCAACACTATTTTGCCTACAGTCTTACGCGCCAACATATCTCGATGCGCCTGAGCTGCCTGCGATAACGGATATGTCGCTCCAACAATCGGCTTTAACTTCCCGCTCATTATCAATCCAAATAGATCCATAAAAACTTCAGCCATTAACACTTTATTTGCTAGTGCGTTGACTAACCAAAAACCACTTATTGTCTGGGATTTCGGCATTAATACGCCAGGCTGCAAACTCTTCGGCGGTTTCCGCGATGCCATTCCGTAGAAAATCAATCGACCAAATGGCGCCAAAGCCTCAAGTGATTGATCAAATGTAGTTCCACCGACCATCTCTAAAACTAAATCAACCGGCTTGCCGTTATTGGCCGCAATCAACGCTGCCTTTAGATCTTCTTCGCCGGCATCAACAACCGCATCCGCACCTAACTCTTTACATAACTTCTTCTTCTCATCCGATGAAGTCACCGCAATTACATACGCGCCCCATAACTTCGCAAGCTGGATGGCAACCGACCCAACGCCACCGGCACCGGCATGAACCACAACGCTCTCGCCCGCTTTAACGTGTCCCATTGTTTTTAAAATCATATGTGCTGTTGTTCCTTGCACCATCATCGCAAGGGCTGCGCCATCACTTACGCCATCGGGAAGTGGAATCACCGTCTTTGGATTTACTAAAGTCTTCTCGCAATATCCACCGGTTGATGCAAGCGCCAACACTCGCGAACCGTCTGGCATCTTGCCCACAACTTCCATCCCCGGAATCAATGGCAACTGTTGTGACGACAAATATGAATTCTCAGTCTGGTGCGTGTCTGCGTAATTAATGCCAATCGCAGTCACATCCAAAACAACTTGGCTACCCGCAGGAACTGGTTCAGGAAGATCTACATACTTCATTACTTCTGGTCCACCGAACTCAGTTATATAAATAGCTTTCATGGCCAGAACACTATCCTCTCTAACTGACACCAACAATCCTGATTTACTTTATTTTTTAAGCTTAATCATTCATCCGAATATCTCGGAATGACTACCCAGCCTTAGTAACTCCAGCCAATCGTCGTCTACTTTCTTATAAATCAACAATAGATCCGGCTTCACATGTAACTCTCGCCAGCCCACAAAGTCCCCAATCAGCGCATGGTCATGTAGTTGTGGGGGTAGTTCTCTATCCTCACAGAGCAAATCAATAATTGGCTGAAGCCTGGTCTCTAGGTCTTTATTGTTGGGCGACTTGCCTTCGCGTTTTAGATCTTTAGAGAATCGAGTGGTGTATCTAGCTCTTCGCAAGTAAATCTTTTACAAGCGTCCGAGAATTCTTAGCCTTCTTCATTCGACCGCGCTTGGCAGCCGCAATAGCCCGACGAGTTTTTGCATTTGGTCGGGGCAAATCGAATGGAAGTGCTTCGTCTTCTATAACGCGCAAAAGGAACAGCCGAACAGCGCTCGATGCCGTCAAACCCGAAGCTTCAAGAATCTTCGATGCTTTGACTTTAACTTCTTCCTCAATTCTCACATTGAGGGTCGTGTTCGATGCCATATTCCTCCTGTGCGCACATTGTATATACAAGTCAATCTCTTGGCAAGTAGGCAAAAGATATTCTGCACTCATGGCAAAACTTATGAGTAAACCGTGACCTGTGGAAAAAACTAAACCTTCTTAACCCTTTGTTGAACCGAGCGTTAAACCAGAAACAAATTGCCGCTTGAGAATAAAGAAGATAATCAAAGTAGGTAGCGCCGCCATGATTGCACCGGCCGCCAAAAGATTGAAATCTGTTACGAACTCACCCTGAAGTCGACCAAGCGCTGAAGTAATCGGACGCTTGCTATCGCTCTTAATAAGCACAATCGCCCAGAAGAACTCGTTATAAATCCAGGTCGTCATCAATACCGATAGCGCCGCCAAAGGTGGGCGAAGTAGCGGCAAAATCACATTCCAGTAATGCCTAAACACCGAAGCCCCATCAACCATCGCCGACTCTGAGATCTCCTTCGGAATCGTCTTCATATATGAGGACATAACGAAGGTCGCAAAGCCAACCTGTAAGGCAACGTGAATCAAGATCACGCCGAGATAGCTGTCATAGAGAATATTTCGATTTCCGACCAAATCCCCGATCCAGATATACATCTTAAATAACGGGGCATAAACAAGCTGGACCGGAAGTAAATTACCCGCGGTAAAAAGCAACAACAAGTAAAGGTTGAACTTAAAGGAATACCGCGTCACCACGAAGGCGATCAACGATCCAAAGAACAACGTTAGGAAAACCGCCGGAATCGCCACGATAAATGAGTTCGAGAGATACTCCCAAATATTCATCAACCGATACGCATCGGCATAGTTTTGTAGATTCAATGTATCGGGACGAGAGAAGACGCCCTTCTGAATGATGTCGCTATACGGACGAAGCGAAGTCCAAAATGTCCAAAGAATCGGAATCATCCAAACCACCGCAAAGATCGCGATGAATGCTGTAATGAAAGCATCCTTGATCTTCTGGCGATTACGGTACTTCTGATTTTGAACTATATGGCTCACTTGATGTCCTCCCTAAATACCGTTCGGAGGTAGAAAACAATCGGAATGATGCTAAGTAAGAAGAGAATTACGGCATAGGCCGCCCCGAGCATCGAAGCTGCCTGGCCATAAATATTGACGAAGACCAACATTCCCAAAATCGGCCAACCCGTCGACGTTCCATAAATAATGTAAATAAGGTCAAAGGCTCGAAGCGACTCGATCACCGTAATAACGATGATGATCGTATTTACCGGCGCCATCGCGGGAAGCACGATCTTCCTAAAGGTCTGCCACTCTGTTGCCCCATCAATCGCCGCCGCCTCACGTAGCGATGGATCGACTGACTTCAACCCCGCTAAATAAAGCAGCATGATGTAGCCGATATGGCGCCATGATGCGATACCTAAAATCACATAAGTATTAATCGAATAATTACCAAAGATCGGGATCGCATCCTCAATCCCTGGATGACCGAGAAGTACCTGGACCAAACCGGCCGGCCCGAGCATAAATCTCCAAATAATTCCGATAACCGCTAGCGATAGAACAACCGGTATGTAATAAACGCTCTCATAAATCTTATGTCCGCGAATCGCTCGATCTACTTGATAGGCAAGTAATACGCCAAGCGGCGTCGCAATAAAAGTGAACCACAACAACCAATAAGCGTTGTTCTGTAAGGCATCATAAAACTGGGGCGATGCGGTAAAAATCGTGTTGTAGTTAGCAAGCCCAGCCCACTTGATATCCGAGATCTTTACGCCATTCCAAAATGTAAATGACAAACCGATTGTTGAAAGAGCCGGAATCCAAACCCAGAAGATGTGTAAGAAAGATGGAACACCGATAAACAAAACGAGCGTAACAATGTCACGCCGGGTAAAAGCCCGACGGCGACGAGTTTTTACTCTCGTCGCCGTCGTGGTCATACAACTACCTTACTGCAGTAATGCGATAAAGCCACTAACTTTTTATGCTAGTGGAGGTAGCGCATCCCATGCTGCTTGTGTCTCTTCGAGGATCTTGTTGATGTCCTTTGGATTCTTTAGGAAGTTCTGAATCTGAACACCAACGATTGGACCTGCGAAGTCGTTACGGCAATCGCGATCGAGGAAGTTCATAACGTTCTTCGCCTCGCCGATAACTGCAAGCTTCTGCTTATTGAATGCGTCATATCCTGATGAATCAAGACGTGAGTTTGCATATAGAGAAGTATCGCCAGCAGCCTGAGCAGCCAACATACCGTTCTCGCTACCGCACCACTCAGCAAACGCAGCTCCACCTTCTGGGTTGGTTCCGTTTGCAGCAGCAACAACGCCATCGACAGGAGCATCGATTGAGTCGCGACCGAACTCTGGATTGATTTCAGGGAATGGAACGATCCATAGATCGTCGTAATCAGCCTGTGATTGAGCCTTGAAGTCGTTAGCCCACCATGAACCCATCATGATCGCACCGCACTTCTTCTGAAGTAGAAGATCGCGCATGCCATCCCATGAGATATCAAGAACGTTCTTGTTCATGTATGGAATCAACATTTCGAATTGCTTGAATACATCTAGTGTCTTCGGATCGGTCCACTTTGCGCGGCCGTTTAGAAGATCGATGTGGTAGTTATAACCATTCAAGCGAGTGTTGAGGATGGAGAATGTACCCATCGCTTCCCAACCACCCTTGTCACCAAGTGCGTAGCCGATTAGGCCCTTCTTCTTGGTTCCTTCGAGCAACTTCATGAAGTCATCCCAGTTATATAGACCCTCTGGATCTAGACCAATCTCTTGCATCGTCGACTTGCGATAGTGCAAGCCCCATGGATACCAAGTTGTTGGGATGATGTATTGCTTGCCATCAGTCGGGTTAGTTGCACCGCTGACGAATCCTGCTGGCATTTGATCTCCGAGGTTCTTGATGTTCTCAGAAAGATCTACTAACAATCCCTGATCTGCACGGAAATTGGTACGGAATCCAGCCATCCACTGGAATGCATCATCAGGTGTTCCTTGAAGATACTGTGAGATTCCATCTTGGAATGCATTTGTATCTCCTGAGCCTTGCATTGTGGCTTCAATGCCTGTTTCTGCTGTGTAGGCATCAACAAGCGCTTGCGCAATCTTCAGACCAGTTTCATCGTTCGTACGTGCAGTGAACTTAACTGGGCCGGTTGCTTCGTCGCTGCCGCAACTTGATAGGAGTGTTCCTCCACCAAGAAGACCAGCACCGCCGATAGCTGCGCCTTTGAGAACCGTGCGTCGCGATACGCCGTTCTCTTTGACTTCGTTCGACATCGAACTTCCTTTTCTCTAGACCCGCCTTGGGTCTAAGTACCCCCCAACCTACGCCCGCCTCACCCCTAATTCCATGAACCGGAGATAACAAATAGGTATAGGTCTAGAATCAAAATATGGAACTAGCCCGCAACATCCTCCTCGGACTCCACCTTTTAGGCACCATCGGCATCCTGGTTGGCCTCCTTCTCTCCAAAAAGAAGCTCTCCTCGGGCATAACCCACTCCGCCCTCCTCTCCCTCCTCACCGGCCTCGCCCTCGTCGCCCTCCGCTACCCCCTCGTCGACGCCGATCCGATGAAGTGGGAAGAAATCGACAACACCAAGATCTCAATCAAGCTTCTGATCGTCCTCGCGATCCTCGTGATTGGTTACAAGAACAGGAAGAAGGAAGCGGTTAGCAAGGTGGTTGTTGGCGCAATAGCGGCACTCTCAACGGTAAATATTCTGATAGCAGCCCTCTGGTAAATATTTTGTGCACAATTAGCATACAACTCTTGTAAAACCGTGAGTTTGTCTTTTAACTTCCACGATCCTGAGGGAACATTTGAAGAG
>VERH01000018.1 GCA_018882735.1 Candidatus Nanopelagicaceae bacterium | reverse complement strand
GCATCTTCAAGCGCTTCTACCGAACCGCTCACATCGCCCTTGAGGATTAGATTCAAAGTTGTGACTTTGCTCTTCTCCAAGAAATCTTCGAGCGAAACTTTCTTTCTCGCCTTAGCAAGGGCAGCATGACGTTCACCGGCTTGACGCTTCTCAGCGATTTGGCGCGCAGTTCGATCTTCCGGCGCGACGATGAAGCCATCGCCAGCGCTAGGGACAGATGTAAATCCAAGTACTTGGACTGGGCGCGATGGGCCAGCTTCCTTCATTTCATGGCCGAACTCATCCATCATCGCACGAACACGACCGAATGCAGATCCAGCAACAATCGAGTCACCCATTCTTAGAGTTCCGCGTTGTACAAGAACTGTTGCTACAGGTCCGCGACCACGATCTAGATGCGCTTCGATTGCAACGCCACGAGCATCGTCTTCATGAATTGCACGGAGATCAATCGCAGCATCGGCGGTGAGAAGGATGGCATCAATTAGCTCACCGATGCCCTTTCCGCTAATCGCAGATACATCAACGAACAAGGTATCGCCGCCATATTCCTCGGCGATGAGGTTGTATTCGGTGAGTTGTTGACGGACTTTGGCAGGGTTTGCGCCTTCTTTATCAACCTTGTTGACCGCTACTACGACTGGAACGCTTGCGGCCTGAGCGTGATTAAGCGCCTCAATTGTCTGTGGCATTACTCCATCATCAGCAGCTACTACTAGAACTGCGATATCAGTGACTTTCGCACCGCGAGCACGCATTGCGGTAAAGGCCTCGTGACCTGGGGTATCGATAAATGTGATTGCACGATTTACGCCGTTGTGATCATGATGAATCTGATAGGCGCCAATATGCTGGGTGATTCCGCCTGCTTCGCCCTTTACAACTTCAGTTTGGCGAATCGCATCCAAGAGGCGCGTCTTACCGTGATCAACATGGCCCATGACAGTCACGACAGGAGGTCTAATCTCTAGATCTTCGGGATTTACATCAGCTAACTCTTGTTCGAGATTGATATCAAATTGCTCGAGAATCTCTCGGTCTTCATCTTCCGGAGAAACAATATTGATCTTGTAACCAAACTCATTGCCAAGCATTTCAAGAGTGCTCTCATCAACTGTTTGAGTTGCGGTGACCATCTCGCCAAGATGAAAGAGAACCGAAACAAGTGCAGCTGGATCTGCGCCAATCTTTTCAGCGAAGTCAGCTAGCGAGGCTCCTCGACGGAGTTTTACCGGCGTATTTCCATCGCCTCTGGGAACAATTGCGCCACCAATTGTTGGCGCCTCCATGTTGTCAATCTCTTCGCGGAGCGCTTTCTTACTCTTATAACTCTTCTTCTTTCCGCCACCTTTTCCAAATGCGCCACCAGCGCCGGGACGTTGTCCAGGGCGACCTGGTCCGCCAAATCCGCCGGGACGTGGCGCGCCACCTGGTTGAGATCTATAAGGACCTGAACCTTGTGGACGTGAACCTGGTGCACCTTGTCCGGGACCAAATTGTCCGGGGCGACCTGGTCCGCGTTGATCTGTTCTTTGATCAGGTCGTGGCGGTCGCGCAGCAAAACCGGGACGAACAGAACCTGGACGCGGTCCAGACATTGGTCCCCGTTGCTGTCCAGCCGGTCGTGGCGGTCTTGGACCGCCAGAAGTTCCAAATGGATTATTTCCTGGTCGTTGTTGTGGTGTTCGTTGTTGTCCTGGTCGCTGTTGAGGAGGTCTTGGAGCTGATGGCCTTGGAGCTGCAGAAGTTCCAAATGGATTATTTCCGCCGCGAGCAGCCGGTGGTCTTGGTGGAATCGGAGCAGCAGTTGGGGTAGATGGATTTACAGCTGGAGTAACAGGAGGAACTACGGGAGTGGTGTTAACTGGAGTTACGGGTGGAACTACCGGAGGAATAACCGCGCTCTCTTCCGATGCTTCTTCAATTTTAGGAGCGACTTTCTTAGCGGCGGCTTTCTTTGCCGGCGCCTTCTTTGCGGGCTTTGCTTCAGCAGCTGGTTTTGCAACCGGTGGAAACTTCTCGAGAAACTTCCTTACAACCGGTGGTTCAACTGTTGATGATGCAGAGCGGACGAACTCGCCCATCTCTTGGAGTTTTGCAAGGACATCCTTGCTATCCATCCCTACATCTTTTGCTAATTCGTAAACGCGGACCTTTGCCACTTTTCTCCTTCTGTGGCCCCGCGTTTTTTGGGAACGCGACGCCTAAATTGACCTACTCATGATCTAGCGGTGCTCATTAGAGTGCCATTACCTTCATACCAGCTTTCGTTCCCGTGAATTTGAGGTGGAAACCTCAGATGCGAACCATACTCCTTGAGGTCGGAAATCGCGAAAAAGGTCCGGGTTATTCGCTCGGAGCGGCATCAGAATGGATGTCGATGCGCCAGCCGGTAAGGCGCGCCGCCAACCTAGCGTTCTGGCCATCTTTACCAATCGCAAGGGAGAGTTGGTAATCGGGAACAACTACCTTCGCAGATCTCGTCTCCGCATTAACAACCTCAACCTTTGAGACTCGTGCCGGCGCTAGCGCACTTCCAACATATGCCGCTGGATCTTCAGACCAATCGACAATATCTATCTTCTCGCCATGTAACTCATCCATTACAGCTCGAGCACGCGCGCCCATCGGTCCTATCAGCGCACCTTTTGCGCTAACTCCAGAACGAAGTGAGCGTACTGCGATCTTGCTTCGATGTCCGGCTTCCCTAGCGACTCCCATAATTTCAACTACTTGATCGCGAATTTCTGGGACTTCAAGTGCAAATAATTGTTTGACAAGGGCCGGATGGCTACGCGAGAGCATTACTTCCGGGCCTTTTACGCCCTGCTTAACTTCAACCACAAAACTTTTAATTCGTTCACCATGGGTATAAACCTCACCAGGAACTTGTTCATGTGGCGGGATTCGTCCTTCCACTCGGCCAAGATCTACATAAACCATTCTGTGGTCTCGCCCTTGTTGGATAACTCCAGAAACAATGTCTCCTACTGATGCGCTGAACTCACCAACAATTTCAGCATCACGAGATGCGCGCATCTTCTCTTTGATGATCTTGCGTGCGGTACTTGATGCGATGCGCGAGAATCCAGGGAGTTCATCAACCAATTCGCCGACTCGTTCTCCATCAGGACCAAACTCGGGAACGATTATCTTTATCTCACCGCTTTCGCGATCAAGTCGCGCATAGGCAAATGGTTTCGCGCCTTCCATCTCGCTATATGCAATCTTTACAGCTACCTCGATTGCGCTAATTAATCGCTCAAGTGGAATGTCGCGTTCGATAGTGAGCGCTTCTAAGACCTTCATATCGACATTCATCGTGGTTCCTTGCGATTAAATTCGATCTCGATAACAGCGCGCTTAACATCAGAAAATCTAATCTCTCTTGCTTCAAGGGCTACCGAATCATCATTTGCTGAAGTGATCCGTGAGGTAAATGTTTCTCCATCAATGGGAGTGATTTTTACTAGCCGCCCTACGTTCTTACGCCAATGACGGGGCAAGGTGAGGGGTCGATCGACGCCTGGGGTGGTGACTTCAAGAGTGAATGGGAGGTCACCAAGTTGTGAGTAATTTTCCAAGATATCCGAGACTTTGCGCGATACAACAGTTACTTCATCAAGAGATGGGTTTCGCTCTTCACCGTCAATGATTACAGCGACAATTCTCCGTTTTCCAGCGGGAGTTACTTTTACTTCTTCAAGAACAAATCCGGCGCTTTTGATCGCAGGGGAAAGTAGCTCAGTAAGGTTATTAACGAGAGACATAATCACCGACCTACTTATTTATTTGTTGTGAAGTTGTGGGGCGAAAGGATAGCCCGAATAAGAATTAAAAGAAAGTGTCGATGGTAAGCCTGAGAATTAGCGCTGAGGTTACGATGAGGAAGACGCTTCGAATGAGGCGCGAACCTCCCCGAATCGCCATGCGCGCTCCTATCAATCCGCCAATCACATTCCCGATCGCCATCGCAAGACCCAAAGTCCAAATAAT
Source organism: Candidatus Nanopelagicaceae bacterium (assembly GCA_018882735.1). GTDB lineage: Bacteria > Actinomycetota > Actinomycetes > Nanopelagicales > Nanopelagicaceae > MAG-120802. The sequence continues at coordinate 21,677 of VERH01000018.1, read as the reverse complement.
CTTTCCATTGGCTCCGAAAATAACTATCGCTCCCAAGTTCGTTGCCAAGTTAACAATCTTCGCAGTTACTGAGGCTTCAAAGAAAGCGAAGCCAAGTAGCGCCACAAGAACCAACATTAAAAAGGATCCTGTACCTGGTCCAAAAATTCCATCATAGAAACCAATACTGAGGCCGAAGAAGATTGCAATCAGATAAGTCTTTAGAGTTTTTACTTTCTTGTTATCACTTAATCCCAATTCTTTATTCCACAAGGTGTAGATGAAGACTGCTACAAGAGCAAAGAGAATTATCGGGCGGAAAGCATCTTTTGGGATTAACGTTGCGACAGTCGCACCAAGCGCCGAACCAATGAAAGCTGGAACTGCCATCGAAAAAGCAATCCGAAAGTCCGGTCGCATCTTTCGTAGGTATGAGGCGGTTGCGCTCGCGGTGCCAAGAAAAGATGGAAGTTTGTTGGTTCCAAGTAACTCAGCCGGTGGAGTCTTTGGCATCGCCACTAGTAGCGCTGGAAGTTGAATCAATCCACCCCCGCCGGCTACTGCATCGACGAGCCCGGCTAAAGTTGAAGCCAGGAAAAGAAAGAGGATTACCTCTACCGAAATCTCCACTACTTAAGTGCGGCCAGGACTTCGTTTGTTACATCAGCCAATAAGACTTCGGTCTTTGCTCCAGTAGTTCTTATCCGGAGTTCCACTTTTCCCTCAGCTAAAGCCTTACCGACAATGACGATGACGGGATTACCGATTAATTCAGCATCTTTAAATTTAACGCCGGGGCTTGCCTCTTTACGGTCATCGAGCATGACCGTAACGCCCTTTGACTCTAATTCCAGTGCGATTTTCTCAGCGGTTGTGAAGGGCAGATCTTCCTTACCGGTTGCAACGATATGAACCATTGCCGGTGCTATTTCTTTCGGCCAAACAAGTCCAATCTCATCGTGGGTCTGTTCGGCGATAGCTGCGACAGCGCGGGAAACACCGATTCCATAAGAACCCATAGTTACAACTCGAGACTTGCCTTGGCCATCTAGCACGGTTAACTCAAGTGCTTCGGCGTACTTTCTTCCTAATTGGAAAATATGGCCGATCTCAATCGCCCGATCGATTACGACTGGGGTATCGCACTTTGGACATGAATCACCTTCACGCACTTCAGCCGCCTCAACAAATCCATCAACTTGAAAATCTCTTCCATGAGTTACATAACGCGCATGTTTATTTTGTGTATTCGCACCGGTAATCCAATGAGAACCTATAACAATTCTTGGATCGGCATAAAGCTTGATGCCAAAACGTTTTGCATCTTGCGGTCCAACATATCCCTTTACAAACTCTTTACGTTTTGCGAAATCTTCATCATCAAATAAACGGAGTTCTTTCACTCCGACGAGATTTGCTTCTAACCGCTTTATATCAACTTCTCGATCTCCAGGAACAAGGACACAAATTGGCTCACCATCGGCTACGAGGAGAACATTCTTGAGCGTGTCCGCCGCAGAGATATTTGCGTTGTACTTCTGATTCATTACCTCTACGAGAGTTTCAATCGTAGGGGTATTCGGGGTATCTAATACTTCTATCGCAGGCGGAGTATCTATAGCCTTCTTTTCAACTTTAGTTACCATTGCTTCAACATTTGCGGCGTATCCGCAACTCTTACATAAAACATAGGTGTCTTCGCCGGTTGGGCAAGGCGCTAAGAATTCTTCAGATTTTGAACCTCCCATAGCGCCAGACATAGCAGAAACGATGTTGTAAGAGAGTCCAAGTCGATCGAAGGTGGAGATATAGGCATCGCGGTGTTTGTTGTAGGAAACTTCTAGACCAGCGTCATCAACATCAAATGAGTAAGAATCCTTCATAACAAATTCACGACCTCGGATGATTCCACTTCTTGGCCTTGCTTCATCCCGGTACTTTGTTTGGATCTGATAGATGCTAAGCGGTAGATCTTTATAGGAGGAGTACTCACCTTTAACCATAAGCGTGAACATCTCTTCATGGGTTGGGCCGAGTAAGTAATCACTCCCCTTGCGATCTTTTAGGCGAAAGAGCGCCGGTCCGTATTCATCCCAGCGCGCTGTTTTTTCGTAGGGATCTTTCGGCAAGAGGGCCGGGAAATGAACTTCCTGAAAGCCAGCTCTATCCATCTCTTCTCTTATTACTCGTTCTACATTTCTAAGCACGATTACGCCGAGCGGTAGCCACGAGAAGATACCGGCGGCAATTGGCCTGATGTAACCAGCTCGTACCAACAATTTGTGGCTAGGAACCGAGGCATCAGATGGATCATCGCGGAGCGTGCGCAAAAATAGAGAGGACATCCGCAACATGGTGCGTAGCCTAGCGAATTACTTAACGCTTACTGAGGGTTCACCGGATGCGACACCGGCAGCTTCCATCTCTTCTGCGATTTTCATCGCTTCTTCAATCAGAGTTTCGACAATCTGTGCTTCTGGAACGGTCTTAATTACTTGGCCCTTTACAAAGATCTGGCCCTTTCCATTTCCTGATGCAACTCCAAGATCAGCTTCGCGCGCTTCACCTGGGCCATTAACAACACAACCCATAACTGCGACGCGGAGTGGAACTGTCATTCCCTCAAGTCCAGCTTGGACTTTCTCGGCTAGTGAATAAACATCTACTTGTGCTCTTCCACAAGAAGGACATGAAACTATCTCGAGTCGGCGTTGGCGAAGATTTAAAGATTCAAGAATTGAGATTCCCACCTTTACCTCTTCAACCGGAGGCGCTGATAGTGAAACTCGAATCGTGTCGCCGATACCTTCAGAGAGCAGAATTCCAAATGCGGTTGCAGATTTGATTGTTCCTTGGAATGCCGGACCAGCTTCTGTAACGCCAAGGTGTAGCGGGTAATCACACTTTGAAGCGAGAAGTCGATAGGCCTTAACCATAGTTACTGGATCATGATGCTTAACGGAGATCTTCATATTAGTGAAGCCATGCTCTTCAAATAGACCAATCTCCCACATTGCTGAATCCACCAGAGCTTCTGGGGTTGCTTTGCCATACTTCTCAAGTAAACGTGGATCTAAAGAGCCAGCATTAACGCCGATTCGAATTGGGATACCGGCATCTCCAGCAGCCTTAGCAACTTCTTTAACTTTGTCATCAAACTGTTTGATGTTTCCCGGATTTACGCGAACGCCGGCACACCCCGCATCAATTGCAGCAAAGATGTACTTGGGTTGAAAGTGAATATCGGCGATAACTGGAATTTGGGACTTCTTAGCGATTTGCGAGAGCGCATCGGCATCATCTTGGCTCGGAACTGCAACACGCACTATCTGGCAACCAGAAGCAGTTAGCTCTGCGATTTGCTGGAGCGTGGAATTAACGTCGGCAGTAACGGTGGTGCACATGGATTGGACTGAGACTGGCGCATCGCCACCCACTAGAACATTTCCTAATTTGAGCTGTTTGGTCTTGCGACGCGGCGCCAAAGTAGGAGGCGGAGTCTGCGGCATGCCGAGATTGACCATGTCCTTATTCTGCCTCAAGCGTTAGAGTTGCTCAAATGAAGCCCTGGATGTTCGTTGTATATCTAGTCGTATCGATAGCCCTAATCACTTGGGTTTACGGATTCTAGATATTCAAGTTAATTGGATTGAAGATATCTGCAAATAAGAGCAACAAAGTAAGGAATATCAGCAACGCCAAGACAACCACGGTGATCGGGGTCAATTTCTCAACATCTACCGGGCCTGGAATTTCTTTTCTGCGCATCCGATAGATTTTATTTCGCGCTCCTTCATAGAGAGCGACTGCGATATGTCCGCCATCTAGCGGAAGTATTGGAACAAGATTAAAGATTCCAACAAAGATATTTAGCGAGGCTACTAAAAGTAAGAAAGTTGCGAGTTTCTCTCCTGAAGTAAGAACTCCGCTTGAGGCAGCTTCACCAGAGACTCGCGCTACTCCAACAATTCCTACTAAGCCTTCTCCGTCGCGCTCTTCGCCGAGAAATGTCTGGCCGAATAAAGATGGAATCTGGGCAGGTAGTCCGACTAAGGCCTTAAGTGATCCGGTAAAGAGATCTCGAGTCGCAGATGCAGATGAAGCGAGCGCATCAATTGGATTCTCGCGAACTTGACCGAACTCATTGATGATCCCGAGAAAGCCACGGGCTTCGCCATCGACAACTCTCGTTGCTGGGACTGTATTAATAATTATCTCTTGGCCATCACGATTGATTATCAGAGAGAGATTCTTTCCCGCAGATGCACGCAGAATCGGAGTTATCTCTTCCCAATCCATATTCCTAACGCCATTTACTCCGATGATTTCATCGCCCGGGAGAATCCCCGCACTCTTAGCTGGTGAGATCGGATCGTTTGGTGTGCACTCAGCGCTTTTTGGAACGCATGGAACAACTTGTGAAACCGTCGGAAGAACCTTTGAGACCCCGACACCGGCGAAGAGGATGAAGAGCAATAAGAAACCAAGAACAAAGTGAAGAAATGATCCAGCTCCGAGCACAACTAACTTTTGGGAGGTCTTAGCTTTATAGAAGGCTCGTGGTTGGACTTCAACCGGCAACTCTTCCTTTGGTGTCATTCCAGAAATCTTGCAGTAGCCACCGGCAGGGATTGCTTTTAATCCGAATTCGGTCTCGCCTCTTTGGGTAGACCAGATTCGCTTTCCAAAGCCGAGGAAGAACTCAGTTACCCGCATCCCATAACGCTTTGCCGTTATGTAATGGCCAAATTCGTGAACCATCACCGAAAAGAGAAGCGCAGCAACAAAGGCTAAGACTCCAAGCAGTCCCACTTAATCTCCTATTTCTGCGTCAGCAACTCGGTAGCGACGCGGCGCGCATCATTCTCGATAGCGGTGACATCAGCTAGATCACGTAACTTCTCAGGGGCTCCCGAGTTTAGTTTCGCAACGGTTCGCTCAATGGTATCCACAATGGCTGTGAATGGAATTCGCTCATTCAAGAAGGCATCAACTACAACTTCATTTGCTGCATTAAAAATCGCTGTGAAAGATCCACCGAGTGCGCCACATCTGCGAGCCAAGGCAACAGCAGGGAAACGTTCCTCATCAATAGGTTCAAACTCCCAGCTCTGTGCCTTGTTCCAATTGAGGGATGGCATTGCACCGCTAACTCGCTCTGGGTATGAAAGTGCATAGGCAATCGGGCCTTTCATATTAGGCGGTGAAGCCTGGGCGATCGTCGAACCATCTACAAACTCAACCATCGAGTGCACTATGGATTGTGGATGAATCACGGCATCAATCTTGGAATAAGGAATACCAAATAGATAATGAGCTTCCATTATCTCTAGACCTTTATTGACCAAGGTGGCTGAATTAATCGTTACTACAGGCCCCATTGACCAAGTCGGATGGGCTAGCGCATCGTTAACAGTAACTTTGCTTAAGTCTTTCTGGTTTCTAAATGGTCCGCCACTTGCGGTAAGAATCAATTTTGCTACATCTTGATCGCGACCTGAGCGCATCGCTTGAAAAAGTGCCGAGTGTTCAGAATCAACTGGAATGATTCGATCTCTTCCATGCGCCATAACTAAATCGCCGCCAGCAACTAGCGATTCCTTATTTGCTAGCGCAACCTTATTTCCAGCTTCAAGCGCAGAGAGCGTCGGTCCTAAACCAATCGATCCGGTTATTGCATTTAACACAACATCGGCTTGTAGCGCTGCGATCTCACGCGCCGCACTTGGGCCATCAATGACAGTGCACTTCGGAAGCGCTTCCTTAAGGGCTGTGCTATCCCCGGAAGTTCCAACAACGGGGACATCAAATTTGCGCACTTGTTCAATCAACAAGTTGAGGTTGTTTTCACCCGCCGATAACCCAACCACGCGGAACTTATCGGGATTCTGAGAAATTACCTCGAGAGCTTGGGTTCCAATCGACCCAGTCGAACCCAAGATAACTACATCACGCACTCGGTAATCATCTCAGAAACCGAAATATTCGCGGTAAAGATAGACTGCGCCAATGAGTTCCGGCCCAAAGATTCCGCAAGAGCGCAAAGTTGTTACCGCTATTCCTGGACCAAAGTCACAAGAAGTCATCAAACGTAGAAGTGAAGCGGTCTCCGCAGCCCTCGGCATGGCCATCCCGGTCGTCGTTGAGAAAGCTGGCGGTGGAGTCATCGTGGATATTGATGGAAACTCAATCATCGATATGGGCGCAGGTATCGCTGTAGTTAACGTCGGAAACTCCGCTGATCGCGTTGTGAAGAATGTAAAAGAACAAGTTGAAGCTTTCACTCACACTTGCTTCATGATTGCTCCATATATGGGTTACATCGAAGTTTGCGAAGCTTTAAATCGCCTAACACCAGGAACACATAAGAAGAAATCAGCCCTCTTCAACTCCGGCGCTGAAGCTGTCGAGAATGCTGTGAAGATTGCCCGTAAGTTCACCAAACGCCAAGCCGTAGTTGTCTTTGAACATGGCTATCACGGGCGCACAAATCTAACGATGGCGATGACCGCAAAGAACATTCCCTACAAGGATGGCTTTGGACCGTTCACACCTGAGGTTTTCCGAATGCCAATGGCATATCCATATCGCTGTGACTCATGCTCAAGCTCCTGCGAGAACTCAATCCTCAACACCGTAATTCATAAGATTGAAAAAGAAATCGGAGCCAACAATGTGGCTTGTATCGTCATCGAGCCAATCTTGGGCGAAGGCGGTTTCATCGTCCCATGTAAAGGTTTCTTACCCGGCCTAGTTAAATTCTGTAACGAAAATGGCATCCTCTTTGTGGCCGATGAAGTACAAACCGGCTTTGCAAGAACTGGCCAGATGTTTGCCTGTGAAGATGAAGGAATTGTTCCCGATCTAATTACCACCGCTAAAGGAATTGCCGGTGGCCTTCCGCTAGCTGCTGTTACTGGTCGCGCTGAGATTATGGATTCAATTCACGCAAGCGGATTGGGTGGAACCTTCGGCGGCTCCCCGATCGCCTGTGCTGCCGCGCTTGGGGCTATCGCCACTATTGAGGAAGAGAAATTAGTAGACCGCGCCAAGGAAATTGGAAAAATAATGTCCGATGCGCTTAATGAGATGAAGAAGAAGTACCCAATCATCGGCGATGTTCGCGGTCGTGGTGCGATGCAAGCCATTGAATTAGTTAAGCCCGGAACTAAAGATCCAAACCCTGAATCCCAAGCTGCGATCATTAAGTATTGCCAGCAAAAGGGCGTTCTTATTCTCTCCGCTGGAACTTACGGAAACGTGATTCGACTTATTCCACCGTTAGTTATCCCAGAACACCTTCTTAAGGAAGCCCTTGAGATCCTTGATGAGGCTGTCTCTAAAGCTTAACGATCTAGCAGATTCCTAGTTGGTGAATAGCTCTCACCGCTACGCCGTTTAGCAATTGCACTTAATGCTTCAAGCACTACTCGGTTAGCAAGAATTGCTGTGATATCGGCTGAATCAAATGGTGGCGCAACTTCGACAACATCGATTCCAACTACCGGTAACTCCAAGCAAATACGGCGAACCGATTCCAACAACTCACGAGATGTCATTCCCCCGGGTTCAGGCGTTCCAGTTCCTGGAGCCATTCCTGGATCTACAACATCGATATCAACCGATAAGAAGACGCCATCACATCCATCAGTTAAGCGAGCGAAAGATTCATCCAAAACTGTATTTAATCCACGGTGATGAATCTCGGTCATCTCATATGAACGCATCCCTTGATCGCGCATCCAATTCAAGGTCACATCATCGGGCCAATAACCACGAAGTCCAAGTTGCAAGAAGCGATCTCCGCGAACATAGCCACTATCAATCAGCCTACGCATCGGAGTTCCGTGTCCAACGAGCGCACCGAACTGGAGATCGCCGGTATCAGCATGCGCATCAAAGTGGATCATCGAGATCTTGCCTTTGCCTCGATGTTCTGCAATCCCGGCAACATCAGCGGAAGCAATTGAATGATCTCCACCAAGTACAACCGCGATGGCGCCCGCTCTAGAGATCTTCTCAGTTGCGGCTTTCAATACCTTTAGCGATTCCTCAAGATTTCCGGGCGGCATCAACAAGTCGCCGGCATCGAAGACTTTCAAAGCCTTCAAACCATCAATTCGAAGCGCTAAATGCGGACGCTCGCCGTCATGAGGGAGGTAATCCCCCATACGAATAGCTTGTGGGCCAAACTTTGCACCGGAGCGATGCGATGTACCGCTATCAATTGGCGCGCCAATAATTACAACATCAGAACCTTTGTATGTTTCTGGCTTCTCTAAATCACAAGCCGGAATACCAAGAAAGGTGAAATTGGGGCCATACATATTTCCGATGTTGGTCATGACTTCTTTCGTTGGCGACTTACGACTTGCCCCACTATAACGATGATTAAGGCGATGAAAAACATCGCGCTTCCTATGACATTTGCTTCTGGTGGAATACCGCGAGCCGAGGAGACCCAAACAAACTTGGGGAAAGTGCTGACGATTCCGGAGTTGAAGTTGGTGATGATGAAATCATCGAATGAGAGCGAAAACGCGAGAAGTGCTGCGCCTGCGATGCCTGGCATAACTAATGGAAGGGTTACGTAGCGGAAGGTTTCACGCTCATTTGCGTAGAGATCCATCGCGGCTTGCTCAAGGCGTGGATCCAAGCTCGCGATGCGAGCTTTTACGGTCACAACCACGAAAGAGATGCAGAACATCACATGCGCAATCACGATGGTCCAAAATCCCGGACTTATCCGAAGATTAAGAAACATCGCAAGAAGTGATGCACCGAGAACAACTTCAGGTGTTGCCATCGGCAAGAAGATGAGGAGGTTGGTTGTGCTACGGCCTTTGAACTTATGCCTTCCGAGCGCAAAAGCGATCATTGTTCCCAAAATCGTGGCCGCAACAGTAGAGAGAATTCCTATCTGAAGTGAATTAACTACCGCGGAACAGACTTGTGGAGCCCCGCATGGGTTCTTCCAGTTATCGAGAGTGAATCCCTGCCAAATCAGGTTACTTTTTCCAGCATCATTAAATGAGAAGGCAAATGTGTATGCGACTGGAATAAACAAATAAATGAAAGCAAGGCCAGCGTAAATGCGAATTAGATTGCGGGAGATCCAGCGCTTAGCTCGGTGCGAGAGTGAGGGCATCGGGATGGCTGTAGTTGTCATACCAACTCATCCGTCTTGGTTCTGCGGATATAGAGAGTTACAAGAATCAAAATCGTGGCCATCAAAGTAAAGGAAAGCGCCGCGGCAGTTGGGTAATCAACTACGGCAAAGAATCTTGATTCGATGACATTTCCAATCATCCGGGTATTTGGATTACCGAGAATTGCGGCGTTGATGTAATCACCAGCAGCTGGGATAAAGGTGAGGAGCGTTCCCGCAACTACCCCAGGAAGAGAAAGTGGAACAGTCACTTTTCGAAAAGTGGTGAATGCATTTGCGTAAAGATCACCTGATGCTTCAAGCGTTCTCGGATCAATTCGCTCCAGGCTCGCGTAGAGCGGCAGAGTCATAAAGGGAAGGAAGTTGTAGGTAAGACCTGAGACAACAGCAAATGGTGTTGAGGTTAGGCGCATACTTTCATCAACGAAGGGAAGAAGTTTTAGCGTTGAGACGATTGGTCCTTCGTCCCCGAGGATCTGGGTCCAAGCAACCGTTCTTAATAGGAATGAAGTGAAGAAAGGCGCCACAACTAATACGAGAAGGATGTTTCGATACTTTCCAGATTTAAAGGCGATCATGTAGGCAAGTGGATATGCGATTGCGAGAGCGAGGATGGTCGCTAGCGCAGCATAGACAAATGACCTTACGTATTGTTCTTGGTTCGCTTGAAATGCATCAATGTAATTTTGGAATCGAAGCTCTTGAACATATGTGCCAATTTGTGCGCCTTCTGGGCGAACCATAGTTGAGGTGCTTGCTAAAGAGATGATTGGGAAGATAAAGAAAGTTATTAGCCAGATAATGCCTGGGGCTAGAAGTAAATACGGAGTCCAGGATTTAGATTTGATACCGCTCTTTGGACCTGAGCTAGTTCCAGTAGCGGTATGTAGGAATGCCATCTAACTACTCTTCGTCGTCTAGATCAGCGCCAGCATTTACATCTTGGGCGCCATCAAGTCCGAATGTATGTTCCGGATCCCACTCGAGGGAAACCTTGTCCCCCACGTGAAGATCATGGAGACCTTCATCGTTCTGTTCAAATACAACGAGTTCTAGATCCCAAGGCGTACGCACTAGGTATTGCGTTGAAGTTCCAACGAAAGAGCGATCAGTAACAACGCAATCTTTGATTGAGTTGACGCCTTTATCGTCAAGTCGCAATTTTTCAGGTCTGACACCAAGAAGTATTGAATCGTTTTCGGTTGAAACTCTAGAGAGTGGAATTTCAAAGGTATGGCCCTTTGCGGTGACGACGGCTTTCCCGCCAGCACGAGACTGGACTTTGGCTTTGATGAGATTGCATTGACCGAGGAAGTTAGCTACGAACGCGGTGCGGGGCGCTTCATAAAGATCGGTAGCAGAACCCATCTGTTCAATCTTGCCTTGGTTCATAACAGCGATGGTGTCAGCCATTGTCATCGCTTCTTCTTGATCGTGGGTTACGTGAATAAAAGTAATTCCAACTTCCATCTGAATTCGCTTTAGCTCAATCTGCATTTGGCGACGGAGCTTTAGGTCAAGGGCTCCGAGTGGTTCATCAAGCAGAAGAACTTCGGGGCGATTTACGATTGCTCGTGCAACCGCGATTCGCTGTTGTTGGCCTCCGGAAAGTTGTCCCGGTTTACGTTCTGCGAGGTGGCCTAATTCGACGAGTGCAAGCGCTTTATCTACTTCGGTCTTTACATCTTTGATGCCGCGACGACGTAGGCCAAATGCGACATTTTCGAAAATTGTGAGGTGTGGAAAGAGCGCATAGTTTTGAAAAACGGTATTTACATTGCGCCGATAAGGTTTTTGGGTGGTTATATCGGTATCGCCGATATGAATAGTTCCTTGGGAGGGCTCTTCAAGGCCCGCAATCATGCGAAGTGTGGTTGTCTTTCCGCACCCTGATGGTCCAAGTAGCGCAAAGAATGAACCATCAGGTACGGTCAACGAGAGATCATCTACAGCTTTGAAGTCTCCATAGAACTTCGAGATCCGGTTTAGAACCAGATCTCCCGTATCTTGCGAGACCTTCTGGTTTGCCATCCCGATTTATTCTTCTTAGTTGCCGATTGCTTCGTCGAAGGCAGCCTGGAAATTGGTCTGCTCATCGGCGGTAAGCGAACGGAAGACTTTCACCTTTGAAAGTGTTTCCGCATCAGGGAAGATAAATGGGCTAGCAGCCAAATCTGGATCGATTTTCTCGAGTTCAGGTTGGGCGGCCTCTACCGGACAGATGTAGTTCACGTAAGCAGCGACTTTCGCAGCAACAGCTGGGTCGTAGTAGTGATTCATCAAGAGCTCGGCGTTCTTCTTATGAGTTGAGGTTGAAGGTACGAGCATGTTGTCAGACCAGAGCATTCCACCGGATTCTGGGATAGCGAAGTCGAACTTGCCATCATTCTCGGACTTAAGAATGAACATGTCACCAGACCATCCGATAACAGCAACAGCATCGCCATTTACTAGGTCTTCGGAGTAAGAGTTTCCGCGAACCTTGCGGATAAAGCCATCGGCAATCTTGCCCTTAAGGAAGTCGATTGCATTCATGTACTGATCTTCGGTGAAATCGCCAGATGGATCCACGCCTTGGTACTGCAAGATGATTCCCACCGTATCGCGAAGCTCCGAAAGAACTACGACTCGTCCTTTATTTGCCGGCGCAAATAGATCTTCAATCGTGCGAACACCCTTACTAATCTTCTGGGTGTTCCAACCAAACCCGGCAAAACCAGATTGCCAAGTAAGCGAATAGTTACGACCTGGGTCGAAGCCGACGTTGGCTAGTACTTCTCGAATATTTGTCTTATTTGGGATGTTCTCAGCGTTTAATTCTTGGGCGTATCCCTGTTCGATCCAACGAGCCGCCATCCAGTCAGTTGGGGTGACGATGTCGTATCCGATATCAGAGCCAATTGCGAGTTGGCCTTGGACTTTTCCATAGAAAGAATTGTTATCGTCAATATCTTCGGTGTAAGTAGCTGTAATTCCAGTTGCAGCTTCAAATTCCTTGAGAGTTGGGTATTCCTTCTTATCTTCATCAAAATCTAGGTAGAGCGGCCAGTTTGCCCAGCGAACAATTTTTTCGGTATCGCTAACATCAACTACGCCAGCGCCTTCGGTTTCAGATCCGCCGGTTCCACATGCAGCGAGGGTTCCAGCTCCTACTACGGCGCCAGCACCGACAAGAAGTGAGCGACGAGTTAGTTGGGCGCGAATCAGCGCGCGGGTCTCGGGGGCAAGTGATTCGATATCTCTCTTCATCAAACTACTTTCTTCTCTAGTAGGGCTACTGACCGGGGAAGTTCGGGGAAATCTATCAGGCAAACTCTCAAGCGTTGAGGTTTGTCATGACGTGCTTAATACGTGTGTACTCCTCAAAGCCATATCCGGAGAGATCCTTGCCGTAACCAGAGTGCTTGAAACCGCCATGAGGCATCTCAGCAACCATTGGGATATGGGTATTGATCCAGACGCATCCAAAATCAAAGGCCTTGGCCATCCGCATTGCGCGGCCATGGTCCTTGGTCCAAACGCTTGAAGCGAGACCATACTTCACGCCGTTGGCGTAACGAACGGCTTCGGCCTCGTCAGTGAACTTCTGAATTGTTATGACTGGCGCAAATATTTCATTTTGAATCATCTCGTCATCTTGCTTTAAATCAGCAACTACAGTTGGAGTCCAGAAATATCCAGGACGGTTGATTTTGCTTCCACCGGCAGTTACGCGTGCGTGTGAAGGAACTCGATCTAGGAATCCTTGAACGCGAGCAAGCTGATTAGCATTATTTACTGGGCCAACGAGCACATCCTCATCAGGCATACCTACTTTGATGTTGTTCTTTGCCTGCTCGGTTAGAAGTGCGACCACATCGTCATATGCACTTGCTTCCACGATAACTCGGGTTGCGGCGGTGCAATCCTGTCCAGCATTGAAGTAGCCGGCGACGGCAATCCACTCGCAGGCCGCTTCAAGATTGGCATCATCAAAGATTACGACTGGCGCCTTACCGCCAAGTTCTAGATGAACTTTCTTTAGATCCTTCGAGGCTTCTTTGGCGACTTCCATACCAGCGCGAACTGAGCCAGTGATTGAAACGAATTGTGGGATCTCATGATCTACTAGCAATCTTCCAGTTTCGCGATCACCAGTTACGACATTGATTACACCTTCGGGTAAGAATTCCTGCATCAACTCAGCCATCCAAAGAGTTGAGACTGGGGTGGTATCGCTCGGCTTAAGCACGACTGTGTTACCAGCCGCAATGGCAGGAGCCCACTTCCATACCGCCATCATCATCGGATAGTTCCAAGGAGTTACTTGGGCGCATACACCAATTGGTTCGCGGCGAATGAAAGAGGTGTGTCCCTTGAAATATTCAGCAGCTGAGCGACCTTCGAGATGCCGCGCTGCGCCCGCAAAGAATCTAATTTGATCGAGCATCGGACCGATTTCCTCGGCACGAGTAACGGCGATTGGCTTTCCGGTGTTCTCAGATTCAACTTTGATTAACTCTTCAGAGCGAGCTTCAATTGCATCAGCAATCTTATTTATCGCTTTCTGTCGCTCACCAGGGGTGGACTCACGCCAAGTTTCAAATGCCTTCCCAGCAGCGTTCATCGCCTTATCGATATCAGCAGCATTTGATACCGGAGCCTTTGCGAAGACTTCGCCAGTTGCAGGATTGATTAAATCTTGAGTTTTATCCGATGAAGAAGAAATACTCTTTCCATCGATGAAATTTTGAAGCGTCTTCACGCAAACCTCCATAAGGCTCAATCGGTTGAGGTTTGGAGTCTAGTTATTCGGGTGGTAACTCCTCAAGAGTTAGCCTTTGAGATTTCTAACGCTGCTAGCTGGCCACAAGCGCCATCGATCTCGCGACCTCGAGTATCACGAACTGTTACCGGAACCCCATAATCTTCTAAGGTTTTGACGAATGCCCGTTCATCCTCTTTTCGGGATGCGGTCCACTTCGATCCGGGAGTCGGGTTGAGTGGTATCAAATTCACATGGGCATTGCGGTTCTTCAATAACCGGCCCAATAAATCGGCTCGCCAAGCTTGGTCATTAACATCTTTAATCAGCGCATATTCAATCGAGTAGCGGCGACCGGTCTTATCGGAATATTTATCAGCAGCGGCGAGAACTTCTTTTACTTTCCAGCGAGTATTTATGGGAACTAACGTGTCACGGAGTTCATCGTCAGGAGTATGTAATGAAACGGCCAGCGTTACCGGAATTCCTTCATCAATTAGTTTCTCAATTCCCGTTACGAGGCCGACCGTTGAGAGCGTTACCGATCTCGCACCGATTCCAAGGCCATCAGGCTGCGGTGAAGTTATATTTCGAATGCTTTGCAGGACCGGGTTGTAATTTGCAAGCGGCTCCCCCATTCCCATAAAAACAACATTTGAGAGTCTCGTTGGTCCACCAGGTAAATCACCGTTTGCGCAGGCGCGGGCGGCTGCAACAACTTGAGCAGTAATTTCACCAGCACTTAAGTTTCTAGTTAGACCGGCTTGACCGGTTGCACAGAACGGACAGTTCATTCCACATCCTGCTTGGGAGGAGATACAAACTGTCGCACGATCGGTGTACTTCATTAAAACCGACTCAACTAAAACGCCGTCATGTAGCCGCCATAGATCTTTTCTAGTCATTCCGCCATCACAGGCAATGGAGCGGACCAAAGTGATCAACTTTGGCAGAACTTTCGTTGCGACAAGTTCTCGGGCGCTCGCGGGAAAATCACTCCATGTCGCTGGATCTTCGTTGTAATGAGTGAAGTAGTGGGTGGCAATCTGATTTGCTCGAAAAGCCGGAAGGTCAAAACCTTGAATCCATTCGCGCCGCTCATCGGCAGGGATATCAGCGAAGTGTTGTGGGGTCTTCTCTCGCTTATTCAAGTATTAACCAAATCGCTTTATTAGTTCGATGATGCACCAGAAGACCGGTGCGGTTATCAGGGCTGCATCTAGGCGATCTAACATTCCGCCATGGCCTGGAAGAAGTGTTCCCATATCTTTTAGCGATAGGTCACGCTTGATGGCGCTCTCAATCAAATCACCAGTAGTAGCCGCGAGCGCGCCAATGACTCCAGCGAGCGCGCCAACCCAAAGTTCTTGATCTAAGAGATAGTTGAAGGCGAAGGCGCTTCCACTCGAAGCAAAAACTAATCCGCCTATAAAACCCTCCCAGGTCTTCTTCGGTGAGATCTTTGGTGCCATTGGATGCTTTCCAATTAAGACACCAGTTAGATAAGCAAAGGTGTCATTTAGGCCAACCAAAATTACTAGTAGTGAAATGTATGCAAAACCATCGCCAGATCTTGCTAATAGGAATATGAATCCAGAGATGAAACCTGGGTACATCAGCGCAAAGGTCGTAGCAGTCGCGTTCTTAACAAAGCCAGTAGTTCCGTTAAGAAGTTGCAGTAAGAGCAATCCGATGATTGATGCAACGATAGAGATAGCAAGACCGGGTAACCCTGCAAACCAAGAACTAGCAATCACCGCAGTTGTGGCAATCGAGAGATGAGTGAAATTCACCTTCAATTCGCGAGCATTAAATGCAGCGCTCAGTTCATGTAGCGCTAGAAGTACCGCGATTAAGACAAAAAGTGCAAAGAGAATAGGCACAAAAGCAATCGTGGAGAAGATGATTCCAAGTAGAGCAAGGCCAACTAAAATTGATGGGATTAGCTTGCGACCTGCCTTCTTATTGATCGCCTCGTTTATAGAGTGGAGATCGCTCATGTGGCTCTCGCGAGGTTAAACCTCGAGAAGTTCCGCCTCTTTATGTTTTAGTAGATCATCGATCTTATGAACATGATCGCCCGTAATTTTCTCAAGTTCCTTCTCGCCACGAGTTAAGTCGTCTTTGCTAATTCCACCATCTTTCTCCAGCTTCTCCATCGCCTCTTTTGCGTTACGTCGGATAGCGCGGATAGCTACTCTTGAATCTTCTGCCTTGGCCTTCGCTACTTTGATGAACTCTTTACGACGCTCTTCAGTCAATTGTGGGAAATTAACGCGAATAACATTCCCATCGCCACCAGGATTCACGCCTAGATCTGATTCGCGAATTGCTTTCTCTATCGAACTAGTTGCGCCCTTGTCGTAGGGAGTAATCATCGCGAGACGGGCCTCAGGGACTTGGACTGTTGCAAGTTGTGAAAGCGGCGTAGGTGTTCCGTAATAATCAACCATAATCTTGGCGAACATAGATGGATGAGCGCGACCAGTCCTAATGGCGGCGAAGTCCTCCTTGGCGACATCGACAGCCTTATTCATCTTGGTATTCGCATCTGCGAGAACACTCTGGGTTGTCATGACGCTCCTCTAGTTGACTTACTTATCTGTTTCGTCGGCCTAATTGACCAACGTTCCAATCTTTTCACCGCGTACTGCTCGAGCGATATTGCCCTTCTCTAAGAGATTAAAGACGACAATCGGTAACTTATTCTCACGGCAGAGACTAAATGCTGCGGCGTCTGCGACTGCAAGTGACTTTGAAAGAACATCGTTATATGAAATGTAATCAAACTTTGTTGCACTCTTATCTTTGCGTGGATCGGCTGAATAAACGCCATCAACTCCGCTCTTGGCAAGAAGTAACGCTTCAACGCCAATCTCAAGTGCACGCTGTGCAGCGACGGTATCGGTGGTAAAGAACGGCATTCCCGCTCCCGCACCGAAGATAACTACGCGGCCTTTTTCAAGATGGCGAATTGAGCGACGTGGGATGTATGGCTCGGCGACTTGTCCCATGGCGATCGCAGTTTGTACTCGAGTATCGATTCCCTCTTTCTCAAGGAAATCTTGAAGCGCAAGGCAATTCATCACGGTGCCGAGCATTCCCATGTAATCGGCGCGAGCTCGATCCATTCCGCGCTGTTGTAACTCTGCGCCGCGGAAATAATTTCCACCACCAACGACGATTGCTACTTCAACTCCGGATCGGACAACGTCTGCTATTTGTTTTGCAACATCGTTTACGACATCTGGATCAACGCCCAGACCTTTTTCGCCACCGAAGACTTCGCCGGAAAGTTTAAGGAGCACTCGTTTATAGCTCTTACGTTCATTTGCCATTCGAGTGCTCCTTCCGGGCCTGATTCTACTTCTTAGTTCTTGCTACCTATTCGAGCGCGCCTTACTGTCCTACGCGGAAGCGGTAGAACTTAGTAATCGCGACGCCACCTTCGTTTGCGACCTGCTGGACGCTCTTTTTCTGGTCTTTAGCAAAGGCCTGCTCCAAAAGAGCAACTTCCTTTACGAATCCAGTAACGCGACCATCAACGATCTTTGCGATTGAGGCTTCTGGCTTACCTTCGTTACGAGCAGTCTCTTCAGCAAGACGTCGCTCA
The DNA here is from genome assembly GCA_018882735.1 of Candidatus Nanopelagicaceae bacterium. GTDB lineage: Bacteria > Actinomycetota > Actinomycetes > Nanopelagicales > Nanopelagicaceae > MAG-120802. The sequence goes on along the minus strand of VERH01000018.1, from coordinate 4,172 downwards.
TTTGCGATTACATCAGCAGGGATCTCGTCACGATTTAGGTATTGCGGTGCAAAAGCTGCAATGTGTTGGGCAACATCCTTACCAACTTCACTGTTTGCCTTATCTAGGGCAACCAACACACCAACTTGTGGTGGCAGATCAGGGCTGGTGCGATGTAGGTACAGCGCATTGGCACTTCCATCGATCACAGCGATTCGACGAAGTTCAACTTTCTCACCAAGAGTTGCGTTAGCTTCATCAAGCGCAGCTTGAACAGTCTTTCCAGAAGGAAGGCTTGAAGCGATAAATGCAGCTAGGTCAGATTGCTTTGAAGTGAAGAGATGAGTTACCAACTCTTCGGCAACAGCCTGGAAGCGGTCACCCTTTGCAACGAAATCTGTCTCACAATTTAGCTCGAGCAAAACTGCGGTTGAATCCGACGACTTAGCGGCCACTAGGCCATTTGAGGTCGAACGCCCTTCACGCTTAGTTACGCCTTTAAGTCCCTTAACGCGAATTACTTCAATCGCCTTATCGAAATCCCCACCGGTCTCATCGAGAGCTTTCTTGCAATCGAGCATTCCGGCTGCGGTTACTTCGCGCAGGCGCTTTACATCTTCTGCTGTGTATGCCACTTATGAACCTGCCGTTTCAGTTGAGCCTTCGGCAGCAGGAGCGCCAAGAAGTTCCTTCTCCCAATCAGCAAGAGGCTCTCCGGCGGCAACAGTTTCAGCGCCAGCCTTTGCGGCTTCTGCCGCTTCCTTTGCGACGTTAGCAGATCGAGCTTGCAGTCCAGCTGCGATTGCATCAGAAATAACGCGAGTTAGTAATGAGATGGAACGAATCGCATCATCATTTCCAGGAATCTTGAAATCAACTTCATCTGGATCACAATTTGTATCGAGGATTGCAATAACGGGAATACCGAGCTTCTTCGCTTCGGCAACAGCAAGGTGCTCCAACTTTGTATCTACAACCCAGACAGCAGCTGGCAGCTTGGTCATATTACGAATTCCATCGAGGTTTTTATGTAGCTTCTCGCGTTCACGGCGGAGAAGTAGAAGTTCTTTCTTAGTTAGAACTTGATCATTAGAAGCTTCTAGCGCTTCGAGTTCTTTTAGGCGTTGTACGCGCTTATAAACAGTTGGGAAGTTAGTGAGCATTCCACCGAGCCAACGCTCAGTTACCCATGGCATTCCAACTCGCTTTGCTTGAGATTGGATCGGCTCATGTGCCTGCTTCTTAGTGCCAACGAAAAGGATGTTTCCACCTTTGGCGACTGTGTCCTTAACAAAGTCATATGCCTTATCGATAAGAGCAAGTGACTGTTGGATATCGATGATGTAGATACCGTTGCGCTCAGTAAAAATAAAGCGCTTCATCTTTGGATTCCAGCGACGAGTCTGGTGTCCGAAATGAACACCGCTGTCGAGGAGTTCTCGCATTGTTACAACCGCCATGGCGGCACGCTCCTTTGTGCGAACTTTTCGTTCGCCTCGGTTGATGAGCTAGCGATTTGCTAACTCTCTAGCGTCTTGGCACCGACCAACTCTTACGAGCCGGACCGAAATGGCTTCCTCTTTATCTCGCGAGCGGCGAGGAGAGGTAGACGCGTGAAGTCACAGATTTCTCTGTGCGAGCGGAATCCTACCTGAGACGGAGCGTGCACTTTTCCACCACTTTCCTGCGAGAAAGGTAGATATTCCTCAAGAAAAGAGCAGGTTCGGCCGGTGCGCGCCTTGGCTCTCATCGTCGCCTTTGCAATCGGCTTAGTTAGCGGGATGGTTTTGGAACTCCCTCAAGTTGCTGATAGTTCAGTGATAGATAGAGAAGTTGAGATTAGAAGAAGAGCTGATTAAGCGCGTGGATGAGCCTGTTCGTAGGCCCTCTTTAAACGCTCTTCGGTTACATGGGTATAGATCTGGGTTGTAGATAAAGATGAATGCCCAAGAATTTCTTGAACGGTTCTTAAATCAGCACCACCTTCGAGAAGATGCGTTGCTGCTGAGTGGCGAAGCGCATGCGGCCCGACCTTAATTTCTTTACCAATTGCTTGAGTAGCTTCGTAGACGACATCCCTTACTACTCGCGGATCTATCCGTTTCCCCCTCGAACCAATAAACAGAGCGTTGCTACTCAAATGATTTGCAAAGCTCGGTCTAGCTTTTTCAAGCCATGAATCTATTGAACGCATCGCAGGATTTCCTATCGGCACAACTCGCTCGCGATTACCCTTGCCAATCACTCTTAAAGTAAGACGCTCACGATCAATGTCTTGTAGATCTACGCCAACTAACTCAGATACTCGAATTCCCGTTCCGTAAAGAAGTTCGACTATGGCCAAATCTCGAAGAGATGAAGGATTCTCGTCCTCCCCTGCGCGCTGTTCCAAATATTTGATTAGTTCTGCTGCTGAATCTATATCGAGAATTTCGGGTAAGTGCCGCTCCGGCTTAGGGGCAACTAAATCGCGTCCGATGTCTTTATCGAGCCAGCCACGTTTTGCCCCCCAATAAGTAAAAGCTCTAATTGAGACAACTCGCCGAGTAATCGATGCGCGAGCAGCGCCCTTGACTTGAAGATTAGCCAGCCAAGAACGGAGATGATCGAGCTCTAGAGTTGAGAATTCTGTGACTCCCATCTGATTCACGTGCGCAAGCATCGACTCTAGATCAGCAAGGTATGCCCGGATTGAGTTCTCAGAGAGATTTCGCTCATTACGAAGATGCTCGCTATAAGCGTGCTCTAAGTCTTGGTCGAGCGACATGTCTAGAAGATTACTCAAATTTCATCAATTGGTGTGATGGACACAGCGTTGCTAATAAGCAACACTTGAGCCAAGCTGATTTCAGAGGGTGTGGATTCTCGTTGCTCTTTGTCAGAGGTAGATGCGGAAATTCTCAAACTACGAATGGAGCTCGCCTGAGAATCGAATTAGTTGTAAATGATGATTGTTTGATCCCTGATCTCCAAAAGAGTGCGGATTTGATTCGAGTTACTATAGGTATAAGTCATGACTTCGATGATGTCCTTGATTTATGCGGAGGAAATCTGAGTAACGAAGAGCTCGCGCATTTACACAAACTCTGGTCTGACGATGATTTCCCTCGAACATTCAAGCGAGAGGGCGCTTCACTGATAATTACCGCCCGCGACGCGCTATAGCCCCTAGGACAACAAGCAAAGTTTCTGGAGAGACTTCTAAGGCTTCACATAACGGAGCAATCACATCTACCCCAGGGGTTCGCTCTTGTCGGAAGTATCTAGAGAGTGAGCCGCGATCTATTCCGGTTTTTTGATGTAGCTCCTCGAGCCCGGAGATTCCTAACTCTTCCATTCGAGTGCGTAACCAAGCTGCGCTCTCGTCCGCACTTACTCGCGAACCCTTCTTCAATCCTCCGACCATAAGAACTCCTACTCGGGTATTGCTCCTTTTCGCAGCAAACCATAAGTCAAAGCATCCTCTAAAGCCATAGCCGAAGCGGCAATAACATTTTCATGAACACCAACGGTGCTCCACTCACCATTTCCATCTGAGGTCTCAACCAATACCCGAGTGACCGCCCCAGTTCCAAGGCGACCTTCCAAAATTCTTACCTTGTAATCAGTTAACTCAAGTCCTTTTATTTCCGGGAAGATGTTCTCAAGGCCATTTCGCAGCGCATTGTCAATTGCGTTGACCGGTCCATTACCGGCACCGGTTGACTCGATCTTCTTACCTCTCGCAGTAACTACAACGCTTGCTCGTGAAGTTACGGTTTGATCTGGATTCTGATCGACCGTGGTCTCCCAACTTTCAATTGTGAAATATTTGGGGCGCTTTCCTTCTACCTCTTCACGTAAAAGTAACTCAAAGGAGGCATCTGCAGCTTCAAAGGTAAAACCACGGGCTTCTAGTTCTTTTACCCGTTCAACGATGCGAGAGGGAATCGACTTATCATCGCCAAGATTGATACCAAGCTCCTGTGATTTCCGTTCAATAGATGCTCGACCCGCCATATCGGAGACCAGCATCCGCATATCGTTTCCAACCAACTCTGGATCTTCATGTTGGTACATAGCCGGGTCAACTTTTATAGCTGAGGCGTGCAAGCCAGCTTTATGAGCAAAAGCAGAAATACCCACATATGGCTGGCGAGCGCTCGGTGCGACATTTGTTACTTCAGCAACTGCGTGTGAGATTCGGAAAGCCT